>NZ_JBGIWG010000026.1:0-26232 GCF_041320715.1 Enterobacter sp. KB-221C9 | reverse complement strand
AATGCCAGGCGACAACATCAAGATGGTTGTGACTCTGATCCACCCAATCGCGATGGACGACGGTCTGCGTTTCGCAATCCGTGAAGGCGGCCGTACCGTTGGCGCGGGCGTTGTTGCTAAAGTTCTGGGCTAATTAATTATCCCTGAATAAAAAAAGGACGCTTCGGCGTCCTTTTTTGTTTTCTGCCGTTCAGGCACTGTCACAAAATTTCGCATTTTTTGCCTGCTCCCGCCCCGTATTGTGGCGCTTGTGCTATTGTAATCATAACCATTCTCACTTACACTTTGCGCATAATTTGAACGGGAGTCTCTATGTACGTTTGTTTATGTAATGGTGTAAGCGACAAGAAAATACGTCAGGCCGTTCGCCAGTTTCAGCCTCAGTCATTTCAGCAGTTACGCAAATTTGTTCCGGTGGGAAATCAATGCGGTAAATGTGTACGTGCTGCGCGAGAAATCATGCAGGACGAATTGATGCAGATCCCGGAATACAAAGAGATCGCGTAAGCGCCCATCTTTTTTTTGACATCCCTGTAGCCCGATCTACGCTTCAATGAGTGGAAGCGGAGGGACTATATAATGAAAGGTGATGTTAAAATCATAAGTTATCTCAATAAATTATTGGGAAATGAGCTTGTCGCAATTAACCAGTACTTTCTTCACGCGAGAATGTTCAAAAACTGGGGGCTTAAACGTCTGAACGACGTTGAGTACCATGAATCGATCGATGAAATGAAGCACGCCGATAAATATATCGAGCGTATTTTATTCCTTGAAGGCATTCCAAACCTGCAGGATCTCGGAAAGCTGGGCATCGGAGAAGATGTCGAAGAGATGCTGCGTTCCGACCTCAGGCTGGAGCTTGAAGGCGCCAAAGATCTCCGTGAAGCCATTGCCTACGCAGACAGCGTACATGACTACGTCAGTCGCGATATGATGATCCAGATCCTGGCCGATGAAGAAGGCCACATTGACTGGCTGGAAACGGAGCTGGACCTGATTGCTAAAATCGGCCTGCAGAACTACCTTCAGTCGCAGATTAAAGTGGAAGAGTAACAACCGTCTTCCAACCTACGCATAAACCCGCTGCTGCCAGAAATGGCCCAAAAGGCAGTGGGTTTTTTAATGCCCTTTTTTCAGGGGTGAGTAACGAAAACACAAGAATGCTAAGTAGCGCCATAAGCGCAGCGAGTAACGCCAGCGTAGGCAGCATGCACCAGCCATGCCACGCGCCAAGCGCCGCCAGGTATTTTACATCGCCATATCCCATCCCTTCACGCCGGCAGATAAACCGATAGCCCCAGTAAATAACGGCAAAGCCGATATATCCAGCCATCGCACCCACCACCGCATTCGCCAGAAAATCAGGATTGATACAGAGCTGAAAGAGCAGGCCCGTCCAGAGCAGCGGGCAGAGAAATTTGTCGGGAAGCAGACCGTAGCGAATATCTGCATGGACAAGAAAGGCCGTCAGCGAAAAATAGACCAGCAAAAAGGGGAGGGTGGTTAACATGGAAATGGCCTCAAAAGGGTTTGAGCGCATACTCGTTATAATCGGCCTGGCCGGCAATCGACAAAAACGACAATTGCGTAGGGGCTCGAGACAAAGCATTGAGAAGGGATACATTGCGTGAAAAGTTGCGTGGCCCTACGCATACTGCGCCTCAGGCGCTTAATTTCTAAACGGCACTTGCGTCTTGCCCAGATTTACGTATAATGCGCGGGCTTGTCGTAATTGACGGCGGGTTCAATCTGAACCAGAGTAGCTCATTTTGTTACTCAACAATGCTCCCAATTGGGGAGCTACGTAAGAACGGTTACACTCTCCCATCAATCGTAATGGGTTTGAGGAGTAATCATTTTCGTTTATAAAATAATTGGAGCTCTGGTCTCATGCAGAACCAAAGAATCCGTATCCGCCTTAAAGCGTTTGATCATCGTCTGATCGATCAATCAACCGCGGAAATCGTCGAGACTGCTAAGCGCACTGGTGCGCAAGTCCGTGGTCCGATCCCGCTGCCGACCCGCAAAGAGCGCTTCACCGTTCTGATCTCCCCGCACGTCAACAAAGACGCGCGCGATCAGTACGAAATCCGCACTCACAAGCGTCTGGTTGACATCGTTGAGCCAACTGAGAAAACCGTTGATGCTCTGATGCGTCTGGATCTGGCTGCCGGTGTAGACGTGCAGATCAGCCTGGGTTAATCAGGTCATCGAGCGATTGAGAGGTTGATACAATGATTGGTTTAGTCGGTAAAAAAGTGGGCATGACCCGCATCTTCACTGAAGATGGCGTTTCAATCCCAGTAACCGTAATCGAAGTTGAAGCAAACCGCGTTACCCAGGTTAAAGATCTGGCTAACGATGGCTACCGCGCTGTTCAGGTGACCACTGGTGCTAAAAAAGCTAACCGTGTAACCAAACCAGAAGCGGGTCACTTCGCTAAAGCTGGCGTAGAAGCTGGCCGTGGTCTGTGGGAATTCCGTCTTGCTGAAGGCGAAGAGTTCACCGTAGGTCAGGACATTAGCGTTGAGCTGTTTGCTGACGTTAAAAAAGTTGACGTAACCGGTACCTCTAAAGGTAAAGGTTTTGCTGGTACCGTTAAGCGCTGGAACTTCCGTACCCAGGACGCTACCCACGGTAACTCCTTGTCTCACCGCGTTCCGGGTTCTATCGGTCAGAACCAGACTCCGGGCAAAGTGTTCAAAGGCAAGAAAATGGCAGGTCAGCTGGGTAACGAACGTGTAACCGTTCAGAGCCTGGACGTAGTACGTGTTGACGCTGAGCGCAACCTGCTGCTGGTTAAAGGTGCAGTTCCGGGTGCAACCGGTAGCGACCTGATCGTTAAACCAGCTGTGAAGGCGTAAGGGGATAGCAATGGAATTAGTATTGAAAGACGCGCAGAGCGCGCTGACTGTTTCCGAAACTACCTTCGGTCGTGATTTCAACGAAGCGCTGGTTCACCAGGTTGTAGTTGCTTATGCAGCTGGTGCTCGTCAGGGTACTCGTGCTCAGAAGACTCGTGCTGAAGTAACTGGTTCTGGCAAAAAGCCATGGCGCCAGAAAGGTACCGGCCGTGCGCGTTCAGGTTCTATCAAGAGCCCGATCTGGCGTTCAGGTGGCGTGACCTTCGCTGCGCGTCCACAGGACCACAGTCAAAAAGTTAACAAAAAGATGTACCGCGGCGCGCTGAAAAGCATTCTGTCCGAACTGGTACGTCAGGATCGTCTGATCGTTGTCGAGAAGTTCTCTGTTGAAGCGCCTAAAACTAAGCTGCTGGCACAGAAACTGAAAGACATGGCTCTGGAAGATGTGCTGATCATCACCGGTGAGCTGGACGAGAACCTGTTCCTGGCCGCACGTAACCTGCACAAGGTTGACGTACGCGATGCGACTGGTATCGACCCGGTTAGCCTGATCGCCTTCGACAAAGTCGTAATGACTGCTGATGCTGTTAAGCAAGTTGAGGAGATGCTGGCATGATTCGTGAAGAACGTCTGCTGAAGGTGCTTCGCGCACCGCACGTTTCTGAAAAAGCGTCTACTGCGATGGAAAAAACAAACACCATCGTTCTCAAAGTTGCTAAAGACGC
The DNA here is from genome assembly GCF_041320715.1 of Enterobacter sp. KB-221C9. Lineage (NCBI taxonomy): Bacteria > Pseudomonadati > Pseudomonadota > Gammaproteobacteria > Enterobacterales > Enterobacteriaceae > Enterobacter > Enterobacter sp. KB-221C9. Next base: position 22,640 of record NZ_JBGIWG010000026.1, on the reverse strand, counting down.
GACCAAAGCAGAGATCAAAGCTGCTGTGCAGAAACTGTTTGAAGTCGAAGTCGAAGTCGTTAACACCCTGGTAGTTAAAGGGAAAGTTAAACGTCACGGACAGCGTATCGGTCGTCGTAGCGACTGGAAAAAAGCTTACGTCACCCTGAAAGAAGGCCAGAATCTGGACTTCGTTGGCGGCGCTGAGTAAGTCGGAGGAGTAATACAATGGCAGTTGTTAAATGTAAACCGACATCTCCGGGTCGTCGCCACGTAGTTAAAGTGGTTAACCCTGAGCTGCACAAGGGCAAACCTTTTGCTCCGTTGCTGGAAAAAAACAGCAAATCCGGTGGTCGTAACAACAATGGCCGTATCACCACTCGTCACATCGGTGGTGGCCACAAGCAGGCTTATCGTATTGTTGACTTCAAACGCAACAAAGACGGTATCCCAGCAGTTGTTGAACGTCTTGAGTACGATCCGAACCGTTCCGCGAACATCGCGCTGGTTCTGTACAAAGACGGCGAACGCCGTTACATCCTGGCCCCTAAAGGCCTGAAAGCTGGCGACCAGATTCAGTCTGGCGTTGATGCTGCAATCAAAGCAGGCAACACCCTGCCGATGCGCAATATCCCGGTTGGTTCTACCGTTCATAACGTAGAAATGAAACCAGGTAAAGGCGGTCAGCTGGCACGTTCCGCTGGTACTTACGTTCAGATCGTTGCTCGTGATGGTGCTTATGTCACCCTGCGTCTGCGTTCTGGTGAAATGCGTAAAGTCGAAGCAGACTGCCGCGCTACTCTGGGCGAAGTTGGCAATGCTGAGCATATGCTGCGCGTTCTGGGTAAAGCAGGTGCTGCACGCTGGCGTGGTGTTCGTCCTACCGTTCGCGGTACTGCGATGAACCCAGTCGACCACCCACATGGTGGTGGTGAAGGTCGTAACTTTGGTAAGCACCCGGTAACTCCGTGGGGCGTTCAGACCAAAGGTAAGAAGACCCGCAGCAACAAGCGTACTGATAAATTTATCGTACGTCGCCGTAGCAAATAATTTTAGAGGATAAGCCATGCCACGTTCTCTCAAGAAAGGTCCTTTTATTGACCTGCACTTGCTGAAGAAGGTAGAGAAAGCGGTGGAAAGCGGAGACAAGAAGCCCCTGCGCACTTGGTCCCGTCGTTCAACGATCTTTCCTAACATGATCGGTTTGACCATCGCTGTCCATAATGGTCGTCAGCACGTTCCAGTCTTTGTTACCGACGAAATGGTTGGTCACAAACTGGGTGAATTCGCACCGACTCGTACTTATCGCGGCCACGCTGCTGATAAAAAAGCGAAGAAGAAATAAGGTAGGAGGAAGAGATGGAAACTTTAGCTCAACATCGCCATGCTCGTTCTTCTGCTCAGAAGGTTCGCCTTGTTGCTGACCTGATTCGCGGTAAGAAAGTGTCGCAGGCCCTGGACATCCTGACCTATACCAACAAGAAAGCTGCGGTATTGGTCAAGAAAGTACTGGAATCTGCCATTGCTAACGCTGAACACAACGATGGCGCTGACATCGACGATCTGAAAGTCGCGAAAATTTTCGTAGATGAAGGCCCAAGCATGAAGCGCATTATGCCGCGTGCGAAAGGTCGTGCAGATCGCATCCTGAAGCGCACCAGCCACATTACTGTGGTTGTGTCCGATCGCTGAGACTCTGGAGACTAGCAATGGGTCAGAAAGTACATCCTAATGGTATTCGCCTGGGTATTGTAAAACCATGGAACTCTACCTGGTTTGCGAACACCAAAGAATTCGCTGACAACCTGGACAGCGATTTTAAAGTACGTCAGTACCTGACTAAGGAACTGGCTAAAGCGTCTGTATCTCGTATCGTTATCGAGCGTCCAGCAAAGAGCATCCGTGTGACTATTCACACTGCTCGTCCTGGCATCGTTATCGGTAAGAAAGGCGAAGACGTAGAAAAACTGCGCAAGGTCGTAGCGGATATCGCTGGCGTTCCTGCACAGATCAATATCGCTGAAGTTCGTAAGCCTGAACTGGACGCTAAATTGGTTGCTGACAGCATCACTTCACAGCTGGAACGTCGTGTTATGTTCCGTCGTGCTATGAAGCGTGCTGTACAGAACGCAATGCGTCTGGGCGCTAAAGGTATTAAAGTTGAAGTTAGCGGCCGTCTGGGCGGCGCGGAAATCGCACGTACCGAATGGTACCGTGAAGGTCGCGTACCGCTGCACACTCTGCGTGCTGACATCGACTACAACACCTCTGAAGCGCACACCACTTACGGTGTAATCGGCGTTAAGGTATGGATCTTCAAAGGTGAGATCCTGGGTGGTATGGCTGCTGTTGAACAACCGGAAAAACCGGCTGCTCAACCTAAAAAGCAGCAGCGTAAAGGCCGTAAATAAGGAGCGTCGCTGATGTTACAACCAAAGCGTACAAAATTCCGTAAAGTGCACAAAGGCCGCAACCGTGGTCTGGCGCAGGGTACGGATGTTAGCTTCGGCACTTTCGGTCTGAAAGCTGTTGGCCGTGGTCGTCTGACTGCACGTCAGATCGAAGCAGCACGTCGTGCAATGACCCGTGCAGTTAAGCGTCAAGGTAAGATCTGGATCCGTGTATTCCCGGACAAACCGATCACCGAGAAGCCGCTGGAAGTTCGTATGGGTAAAGGTAAAGGTAACGTGGAGTACTGGGTTGCCTTGATCCAACCGGGCAAAGTCCTTTATGAAATGGACGGTGTTCCGGAAGAGCTGGCCCGTGAAGCCTTCGGCCTGGCAGCAGCGAAACTGCCTATCAAAACCACCTTTGTAACTAAGACGGTGATGTAATGAAAGCAAAAGAGCTGCGTGAAAAAAGCGTTGAAGAGCTGAACGCTGAGCTGCTGAACCTGCTGCGTGAGCAGTTCAACCTGCGTATGCAGGCTGCAAGTGGCCAGCTGCAACAGACTCACCTGCTGAAGCAAGTGCGTCGCAATGTTGCACGCGTTAAGACTTTACTGACTCAGAAGGCGGGTGCGTAATGACCGATAAAATCCGTACTCTGCAAGGTCGTGTTGTTAGCGACAAAATGGAGAAATCCATTGTTGTAGCTATCGAACGTATTGTGAAACACCCGATCTACGGTAAATTCATCAAGCGTACGACCAAACTGCACGTACATGACGAGAACAACGAATGTGGTATCGGCGACAAGGTTGAAATCCGTGAATGCCGTCCACTGTCCAAGACTAAGTCCTGGACGCTGGTTCGCGTTGTAGAGAAAGCGGTTCTGTAATACAGTACGCCTTCTCAATACGAATAAACGGCTCAGCGATGAGCCGTTTATTTTTTCTACCCATATTGCAGAAGCGGTGTTATAATGCCGCGCCCTCGATATGGGGCTTTTTAACGGCTCTGATTTTAGAGTCTCAGGTAGTAGTTGACATTAGCGGAGCACTAAAATGATCCAAGAACAGACTATGCTGAACGTCGCCGACAACTCCGGTGCACGTCGCGTAATGTGTATCAAGGTTCTGGGTGGCTCGCACCGTCGCTACGCAGGCGTAGGCGACATCATCAAGATCACCATCAAGGAAGCAATTCCACGTGGTAAGGTCAAAAAAGGTGATGTGCTGAAGGCGGTAGTGGTGCGCACCAAGAAGGGTGTTCGTCGCCCTGACGGTTCTGTCATTCGCTTCGATGGTAATGCATGCGTTATTTTAAACAATAACAGCGAGCAGCCTATCGGCACGCGTATCTTTGGGCCGGTAACTCGTGAACTTCGTACTGAGAAGTTCATGAAAATTATCTCTCTGGCACCAGAAGTACTCTAAGGAGCGAATCATGGCAGCGAAAATCCGTCGTGATGACGAAGTTATCGTGTTAACCGGTAAAGATAAAGGTAAACGCGGTAAAGTAAAAAATGTTCTGTCTTCCGGCAAACTTGTCGTTGAAGGTATCAACCTGGTTAAGAAACATCAGAAGCCGGTTCCGGCCCTGAACCAACCAGGTGGCATCGTTGAAAAAGAAGCTGCTATTCAGGTTTCTAACGTTGCAATCTTCAATGCGGCTACCGGCAAGGCTGACCGTGTAGGCTTTAGATTCGAAGACGGCAAAAAAGTCCGTTTCTTCAAGTCTAACAGCGAAACTATCAAGTAATTTGGAGTAGTACGATGGCGAAACTGCATGATTACTACAAAGACGAAGTAGTTAACAAACTCATGACTGAGTTTAACTACAATTCTGTCATGCAAGTCCCTCGGGTCGAGAAGATCACCCTGAACATGGGTGTTGGTGAAGCGATCGCTGACAAGAAACTGCTGGATAACGCAGCAGCTGACCTGACAGCAATCTCCGGTCAAAAACCGCTGATCACCAAAGCACGCAAATCTGTTGCAGGCTTCAAAATCCGTCAGGGCTATCCGATCGGCTGTAAAGTAACTCTGCGTGGCGAACGCATGTGGGAGTTCTTTGAGCGCCTGATCACTATTGCTGTTCCACGTATCCGTGACTTCCGTGGCTTGTCCGCTAAGTCTTTCGACGGTCGTGGTAACTACAGCATGGGTGTCCGTGAGCAGATCATCTTCCCAGAAATCGACTACGATAAAGTCGACCGCGTGCGTGGTTTGGATATTACCATTACCACTACTGCGAAATCTGACGAAGAAGGCCGTGCTCTGCTGGCTGCCTTTGACTTCCCGTTCCGCAAGTAAGGTAGGGTTACTGAATGGCTAAGCAATCAATGAAAGCACGCGAAGTAAAGCGCGTAGCTTTAGCTGATAAATTCTTCGCTAAACGCGCTGAACTGAAAGCGATCATTTCTGATGTGAACGCTTCCGACGAAGATCGTTGGAATGCGGTTCTCAAGCTGCAGTCTCTGCCGCGTGATTCCAGCCCGTCTCGTCAGCGTAACCGCTGTCGTCAAACAGGTCGTCCACATGGTTATGTGGGCAAGTTTGGGTTGAGCCGTATCAAACTGCGTGAAGCCGCTATGCGCGGTGAAGTGCCAGGCTTGAAAAAGGCTAGCTGGTAATTACCAATTGAATCACGGGAGTAAAGACAGATGAGCATGCAAGATCCGATCGCGGATATGCTGACCCGTATCCGTAACGGTCAGGCCGCGAACAAAGTTGCGGTCACCATGCCTTCCGCCAAGCTGAAAGTGGCAATTGCCAACGTGCTGAAGGAAGAAGGTTTTATCGAAGATTTTAAAGTTGAAGGCGACACCAAGCCGGAACTGGAACTTACTCTCAAGTATTTCCAGGGTAAAGCTGTTGTAGAAAGCATTCAGCGTGTCAGCCGCCCAGGCCTGCGCATCTATAAGAAAAAAGATGAGCTGCCAAAAGTTATGGCTGGTCTTGGTATCGCAGTTGTTTCTACCTCTAAAGGTGTTATGACTGATCGTGCAGCGCGCCAAGCTGGTCTTGGTGGCGAAATTATCTGCTACGTAGCCTAATCGGAGGAAAGAATGTCTCGTGTTGCTAAAGCACCGGTCGTTATTCCTGCCGGCGTTGATGTAAAAATCGACGGTCAGGTTATTACGATCAAAGGTAAAAACGGCGAGCTGACTCGTACCCTCAACAAAGCTGTTGAAGTTAAACATGCAGATAATGCTCTGACCTTCGGTCCACGTGATGGTTTCGTGGATGGATGGGCTCAGGCTGGTACCGCGCGTGCCCTGCTGAACTCAATGGTTGTTGGTGTTACCGAAGGCTTCACTAAAAAGCTTCAGCTGGTTGGTGTAGGTTATCGTGCAGCTATCAAAGGGAATGCAGTAGGCCTGTCTCTGGGCTTCTCACACCCTGTTGAGCATCCGCTGCCGGCCGGTATCACTGCAGAATGTCCGACTCAAACTGAAATCGTGCTGAAAGGCGCTGATAAACAGCTGATCGGTCAGGTTGCAGCAGATCTGCGCGCCTACCGTCGTCCTGAGCCTTATAAAGGCAAGGGTGTTCGTTACGCCGACGAAGTCGTGCGTACCAAAGAGGCTAAGAAGAAGTAAGGTAACACTATGGATAAGAAATCTGCTCGTATCCGTCGTGCGACCCGCGCACGCCGCAAGCTCAAAGAGCTGGGTGCAACTCGCCTGGTGGTACATCGTACCCCGCGTCATATTTACGCACAGGTAATTGCACCGAACGGTTCTGAAGTTCTGGTAGCTGCTTCTACTGTAGAAAAAGCTATCTCAGAACAATTGAAGTACACCGGTAACAAAGACGCCGCTGCAGCTGTAGGTAAAGCTGTTGCTGAACGCGCTCTGGAAAAAGGCATCAGCAATGTTTCCTTTGACCGTTCCGGGTTCCAATATCATGGTCGTGTCCAGGCACTGGCAGATGCTGCCCGTGAAGCTGGCCTTCAGTTCTAAGGTAGAGGTGTAAGATGGCTCACATCGAAAAACAGGCTGGCGAACTGCAGGAAAAGCTGATCGCGGTAAACCGCGTATCTAAAACCGTTAAAGGTGGTCGTATTTTCTCCTTCACAGCTCTGACTGTAGTAGGCGATGGTAACGGTCGCGTTGGTTTTGGTTACGGTAAAGCGCGTGAAGTTCCAGCAGCGATCCAGAAAGCGATGGAAAAAGCCCGTCGCAATATGATTAACGTCGCGCTGAACAACGGCACCCTGCAGCACCCAGTTAAAGGTGTTCACACGGGGTCTCGTGTATTCATGCAGCCAGCTTCAGAAGGTACCGGTATCATCGCCGGTGGTGCAATGCGCGCCGTTCTGGAAGTTGCTGGGGTTCATAACGTTCTGGCCAAAGCATATGGTTCCACCAACCCGATCAACGTGGTTCGTGCAACTATTGATGGCCTGGAAAATATGAATTCTCCAGAAATGGTCGCTGCCAAGCGTGGTAAATCCGTTGAAGAAATTCTGGGGTAATTGACCATGGCAAAGACTATTAAAATCACTCAAACCCGCAGTGCAATCGGTCGTCTGCCGAAACACAAGGCAACGCTGCTTGGCCTGGGTCTGCGTCGTATTGGTCATACCGTTGAGCGCGAGGATACTCCTGCTGTTCGTGGTATGGTCAACGCGGTTTACTTCATGGTTAAAGTTGAGGAGTAAGAGATGCGTTTAAATACTCTGTCTCCGGCCGAAGGCTCTAAAAAGGCGGGTAAACGCCTGGGTCGTGGTATCGGTTCTGGCCTCGGCAAAACCGGTGGTCGTGGTCACAAAGGTCAGAACTCTCGTTCTGGCGGTGGCGTACGTCGCGGTTTCGAGGGTGGCCAGATGCCACTGTACCGTCGTCTGCCGAAGTTCGGCTTCACTTCTCGCAAAGCAGCGATTACAGCGGAAATCCGTCTGTCTGACCTGGCGAAAGTTGAAGGCGGCGTTGTAGACCTGAACACGCTGAAAGCAGCAAACATTATCGGTATCCAGATCGAGTTCGCGAAAGTGATCCTGGCTGGTGAAGTTTCTACTCCGGTAACTGTTCGTGGCCTGCGTGTTACTAAAGGTGCTCGTGCTGCTATCGAAGCTGCTGGCGGTAAAATTGAGGAATAAGTAGCAGATGGCTAAGCAACCGGGATTAGATTTTCAAAGTGCCAAAGGTGGATTTGGCGAGCTGAAACGCAGACTGCTGTTTGTTATCGGCGCGCTGATTGTGTTCCGTATTGGCTCTTTTATTCCGATCCCTGGTATCGATGCCGCTGTACTTGCCAAACTGCTTGAGCAACAGCGAGGCACCATCATTGAAATGTTCAACATGTTCTCTGGTGGTGCTCTCAGCCGTGCTTCTATCTTTGCATTGGGTATTATGCCGTACATTTCGGCATCTATAATTATCCAGCTGCTGACGGTCGTTCATCCGGCCCTGGCAGAGTTGAAGAAAGAAGGGGAGTCTGGACGTCGTAAGATTAGTCAGTACACCCGTTACGGTACTCTGGTGCTGGCAATATTCCAGTCGATCGGTATTGCTACCGGTCTGCCGAATATGCCTGGTATGCAGGGCCTGGTGTTAAACCCGGGCTTTGCATTCTACTTCACCGCTGTTGTAAGTCTGGTCACAGGTACTATGTTCCTGATGTGGCTCGGCGAACAGATTACTGAGCGTGGTATCGGTAACGGTATCTCAATCATTATCTTCGCCGGTATTGTTGCGGGCCTCCCGCCAGCCATCGCCCACACTATCGAGCAAGCGCGTCAAGGCGACCTGCACTTCCTCCTGTTGCTGTTGGTTGCAGTATTAGTATTTGCAGTGACGTTCTTTGTTGTCTTCGTTGAACGTGGTCAACGCCGCATTGTGGTGAACTACGCTAAACGTCAGCAAGGTCGTCGTGTCTATGCTGCACAGAGCACACATTTACCGCTGAAAGTGAACATGGCGGGGGTTATCCCGGCTATCTTCGCTTCCAGTATTATTCTGTTCCCGGCAACCATCGCGTCATGGTTCGGGGGCGGTACTGGTTGGAACTGGCTGACAACAATTTCGCTGTATTTGCAGCCTGGGCAACCACTTTATGTGTTACTCTATGCGTCTGCGATCATCTTCTTCTGTTTCTTCTACACGGCGTTGGTCTTCAACCCGCGTGAAACAGCAGATAACCTGAAGAAGTCCGGTGCATTTGTACCAGGAATTCGTCCGGGAGAGCAAACGGCGAAGTATATCGATAAAGTAATGACTCGCCTGACTTTGGTTGGTGCGCTTTATATTACTTTTATCTGCCTGATCCCGGAGTTCATGCGTGATGCAATGAAAGTACCGTTCTACTTCGGTGGGACCTCACTGCTTATCGTTGTTGTCGTGATTATGGACTTTATGGCTCAAGTGCAAACTCTGATGATGTCGAGTCAGTACGAGTCTGCATTGAAGAAGGCGAACCTGAAAGGCTACGGCCGCTAAATGGTCGTCTGAGAAGTTACGGAGAGTAAAAATGAAAGTTCGTGCTTCCGTCAAGAAATTATGCCGTAACTGCAAAATCGTTAAGCGTGATGGTGTCATCCGTGTGATTTGCAGTGCCGAGCCGAAGCATAAACAGCGCCAAGGCTGATTATTTCGCATATTTTTCTTGCAAAGTTGGGTTGAGCTGGCTAGATTAGCCAGCCAATCTTTTGTATGTCTGTACGTTTCCATTTGAGTATCCTGAAAACGGGCTTTTCAGCATGGTGCGTACATATTAAATAGTAGGAGTGCATAGTGGCCCGTATAGCAGGCATTAACATTCCTGATCAGAAACATGCTGTGATCGCATTAACTTCGATCTACGGCGTCGGCAAGACCCGTTCTAAAGCCATTCTGGCTGCAGCGGGTATCGCTGAAGATGTTAAGATCAGTGAGCTGTCTGAAGAACAAATCGACACGCTGCGTGACGAAGTTGCCAAATTTGTCGTTGAAGGTGATCTGCGCCGTGAAATCAGCATGAGCATCAAGCGCCTGATGGATCTTGGTTGCTATCGCGGTTTGCGTCATCGTCGTGGTCTGCCAGTGCGCGGTCAGCGTACTAAGACCAACGCACGTACCCGTAAGGGTCCGCGCAAACCGATCAAGAAATAATCGGGGTGATTGAATAATGGCAAAGGCACCAGTTCGTGCACGTAAACGTGTAAGAAAACAAGTCTCTGACGGCGTGGCTCATATCCATGCTTCTTTCAACAACACCATCGTTACTATTACTGATCGTCAGGGTAACGCATTGGGTTGGGCAACAGCCGGTGGTTCCGGTTTCCGTGGTTCTCGCAAATCCACTCCGTTCGCAGCTCAGGTTGCAGCAGAGCGTTGCGCAGAAGCCGTAAAAGAATACGGCATCAAGAATCTGGAAGTTATGGTTAAAGGTCCGGGTCCGGGTCGTGAATCTACTGTTCGCGCTCTGAACGCCGCTGGTTTCCGCATCACGAATATTACTGATGTGACTCCGATCCCTCATAACGGTTGTCGTCCGCCGAAAAAACGTCGCGTATAACGCTCCGTTTTTTAGGTTAGTTGGAGATAGAAAATGGCAAGATATTTGGGTCCTAAGCTCAAGCTGAGCCGTCGTGAGGGCACCGACTTATTCCTTAAGTCTGGCGTTCGCGCGATCGATACCAAGTGTAAAATTGAACAAGCTCCTGGCCAGCACGGTGCGCGTAAACCGCGTCTGTCTGACTATGGTGTGCAGTTGCGTGAAAAGCAAAAAGTTCGCCGTATGTACGGTGTGCTGGAGCGTCAGTTCCGTAACTACTATAAAGAAGCAGCACGTCTGAAAGGCAACACAGGTGAAAACCTGCTGGCTCTGCTGGAAGGTCGTCTGGACAACGTTGTATACCGTATGGGCTTCGGCGCTACTCGTGCTGAATCACGTCAGCTGGTTAGCCACAAAGCAATCATGGTAAACGGTCGTGTTGTTAACATCGCTTCTTATCAGGTTAAAGCGAATGACGTTGTTAGCATTCGTGAGAAAGCGAAAAAGCAATCTCGCGTGAAGGCCGCTCTGGAGCTGGCTGAGCAGCGTGAAAAGCCAACCTGGCTGGAAGTTGATGCTGGCAAGATGGAAGGTACGTTCAAGCGTCAGCCAGAACGTTCTGATCTGTCTGCGGACATTAACGAACACCTGATCGTCGAGCTTTACTCCAAGTAAAGCTTAGTACCAAAGAGAGGACACAATGCAGGGTTCTGTGACAGAGTTTCTAAAACCGCGCCTGGTAGATATCGAGCAAGTGAGTTCGACGCACGCCAAGGTGACCCTTGAGCCTTTAGAGCGTGGCTTTGGCCATACTCTGGGTAACGCACTGCGCCGTATTCTGCTCTCATCGATGCCGGGTTGCGCGGTGACCGAGGTTGAGATTGATGGTGTACTTCATGAGTACAGCACCAAAGAAGGCGTTCAGGAAGATATCCTTGAAATCCTGCTCAACCTGAAAGGGCTGGCGGTGAGAGTTCAGGGTAAAGATGAAGTTATTCTTACTCTGAATAAATCTGGCATTGGCCCTGTGACTGCAGCCGACATCACCCACGACGGTGATGTTGAAATCGTCAAGCCGCAGCACGTGATCTGCCACCTGACCGATGAGAACGCAGCTATTAGCATGCGTATCAAAGTTCAGCGCGGTCGTGGTTATGTGCCGGCTTCTGCCCGAATTCATTCGGAAGAAGATGAGCGCCCAATCGGCCGTCTGCTGGTCGACGCATGCTACAGCCCTGTAGAGCGTATTGCCTACAATGTTGAAGCAGCGCGTGTAGAACAGCGTACCGACCTGGACAAGCTGGTCATCGAAATGGAAACCAACGGCACAATCGATCCTGAAGAGGCGATTCGTCGTGCGGCAACCATCCTGGCAGAACAACTGGAAGCTTTCGTTGACTTACGTGATGTACGTCAGCCGGAAGTGAAAGAAGAGAAACCAGAATTCGATCCGATCCTGCTGCGCCCTGTTGACGATCTCGAATTGACTGTCCGCTCTGCTAACTGCCTCAAGGCAGAAGCTATCCACTATATCGGTGATCTGGTACAGCGTACCGAGGTTGAGTTGCTGAAAACGCCGAACCTGGGTAAAAAATCTCTTACTGAGATTAAAGACGTGCTGGCTTCACGTGGTTTGTCTCTGGGCATGCGCCTGGAAAACTGGCCACCGGCAAGCATTGCTGACGAGTAACCGGATCACAGGTTAAGGTTTTACTGAGAAGGATAAGGTCATGCGCCATCGTAAGAGTGGTCGTCAACTGAACCGCAACAGCAGCCATCGCCAGGCTATGTTCCGCAACATGGCAGGTTCACTGGTTCGTCATGAGATCATCAAGACGACCCTGCCTAAAGCGAAAGAGCTGCGTCGCGTAGTTGAGCCGCTGATTACTCTTGCCAAGACTGACAGCGTTGCTAATCGTCGTCTGGCATTCGCCCGCACTCGTGATAACGAGATCGTGGCAAAACTGTTTAACGAACTGGGCCCGCGTTTCGCGAGCCGTGCCGGTGGTTACACTCGCATTCTGAAGTGTGGTTTCCGTGCAGGCGACAACGCGCCGATGGCTTACATCGAGCTGGTTGATCGTTCAGAGAAAGCAGAAGCTGCTGCAGAGTAATCTGTAGTAACGTAAAAAAACCCGCTCCGGCGGGTTTTTTTATATCCGCGATATCCCCACTTCTCTACAATGTCTGTATCAATTCTGTTCATCCCCAGGAGCTGGTAATGTGGTTGCTTGACCAGTGGGCAGAACGACATATTCGCGATGCCCAAAGTAAAGGTGAATTCGACGATCTTCCGGGTAGCGGCGAACCCCTTGTGCTTGATGATGATTCGTACATTGCGCCTGAACTACGGGCTGGATACCGTTTACTTAAAAATGCAGGATGTCTCCCTCCGGAGCTCGAACAGCGCAGAGAGGCTGTAGAACTGGCCGATCTTCTCAAAGGGATCCGCCATGACGATCCGCGATACTCTGAACTTAGCCGCCGCCTCGCCCTGCTTGAACTCAAGCTGCGCCAGGCTGGGATGAACACTGATTTTCTGCGCGGAGAATACGGCGAAAGAGTGATGCAGAAAATAAACGAGGAGTAGTTATGTACCGCATCGGTGAACTTGCGAAGCTTGCGAACGTCACGCCGGATACCATCCGATATTACGAAAAGCAGCAGATGATCGATCATGAAGTTCGTACTGAAGGGGGCTTTCGCCTTTATACCGATAACGATCTGCAGCGACTGCGGTTTATTCGTTACGCGCGTCAGCTCGGCTTCACGCTGGATTCGATCCGCGAGTTATTATCGATCCGCATCGATCCGGAACATCACACCTGCCAGGAATCTAAAAGCATTGTGCAGTCCCGGCTGGATGAAGTGGAAGCACGCATTCAGGAATTGCAAACCATGCAGCGCTCTCTGCAAAGGCTGAATGATGCCTGCTGCGGGACGGCCCACAGCAGTATTTACTGTTCAATTCTCGAAGCCCTTGAACAGGGAGCGAGTGGAGAAAAACAGGGCTGTTGATTTTTAGTTCATCCGGGTCTAGACTCCCGTCGTCATAAACCCTGCTCTGGAGACATTATGAGCCGCTATCAGCACACGAAAGGACAAATTAAGGACAATGCCATTGAGGCGTTACTTCACGACCCGTTATTCAGGCAGCGCGTTGAGAAGAATAAAAAAGGGAAAGGAAGTTATCTGCGTAAAAACAAACATGAAAAACGGGGTAACTGGGAGGCCAGTGGCAAGCAAGCGAATCGCTTATTTACCACTGGCCTTCCTGCTTTTATCTGTTGATTATACGCGGTTATTCTGCTCTTTTAGCAGATCGCGGATCTCACTCAGCAGCACTTCTTCTTTGGTTGGTGCAGGTGCTGCAGCCGGCTCTTCTTTTTTACGGTTGAGCCTGTTGATCAGCTTGATAGCCATAAAAATGGCAAACGCGACAATCACAAAATCAAATACGTTCTGAATGAATACGCCATAGTGCATAACTACTGCCGGAACATCACCTTGCGCTTCACGCAGTGTGAAAGCGAATTGTTTGAAATCAATGCCCCCGATTAACAGCCCTAAAGGTGGCATGATAATGTCGGCCACTAATGATGAAACAATCTTGCCGAATGCTGCACCAATAATGACACCCACTGCCAAATCCACCACGTTCCCGCGCATCGCAAATTCGCGAAATTCTTTAATAAAACTCATTGTTCTCTCCTTGTGCCAGCTGACGAGTATAAGTTTAACAAATGATTAGCCAATTGCCATTCGGGATAATTAAACGTTATGAAAAATGAAAGGCACAGAAATGAAAAGGATAAAGTGTGGGTGCTCTTTCTCGAGCACCCAACTCTTTAAAGGTTTAAAGGAAGAATGGACTTGGCTGGAATAAACGTTCGACGTCGGTAATAAACTTTTTATCGGTAAGGAACATAATTACGTGATCGCCTTGCTCAATACGTAAATTGTCATTGGCAATCATGACGTCATTCCCACGCACAACGGCGCCGATAATCGTGCCTGGTGGCAGCTTAATTTCGTCGATCGACCGGCCCACGACGCGTGACGTAGTTTCATCTCCGTGAGCAACGGCTTCAATGGCTTCCGCTACGCCACGGCGGAGCGATGACACACCGACAATATCCGCTTTACGAACATGGCTCAGAAGTGCGGAAATTGTCGCCTGCTGCGGCGAAATGGCAATATCAATTACGCTGCCCTGGACCAGATCGACATACGCCTTGCGCTGGATAAGCACCATGACCTTCTTTGCTCCCATACGCTTGGCGAGCATGGCGGACATTATATTCGCCTCGTCGTCGTTGGTGACGGCAATAAAGAGATCAACTTGATCAATATGCTCTTCAGCCAGCAACTCCTGATCCGACGCATCGCCATAAAATACGATCGTATTTTGCAGTTTTTCCGCCAGTTCAGCAGCACGCTGTTGATCGCGCTCGATCAATTTTACGCTGTAATCTTTTTCTAACCGATGTGCCAGACCTGCACCTATATTGCCGCCGCCGACCAGCATAATGCGTTTATAGGGTTTTTCGAGACGCTGAAGTTCACTCATCACCGCACGAATATGCTGTGAGGCCGCAATAAAGAAGACCTCATCACCTGCTTCGACAATCGTGGAACCTTGCGGGCGGATTGGCCTGTCGTGACGGAAAATGGCTGCGACGCGCGTATCGATATGCGGCATGTGCTCGCGCATGGTGGAAAGCGCATTGCCGATCAATGGTCCACCGTAATAGGCTTTAACCACTGCCAGGCTCACTTTACCTTCGGCAAAGTTCACCACCTGCAGGGCGCCCGGATATTCGATCAGACGATAGATATTGTCGATAACCAGCTGTTCTGGCGCGATGAGATGGTCAATCGGGACCGCTTCGGAATTAAACAGTTTCTCAGCATCGCGAACATAGTCCGGAGAGCGAATACGCGCGATTCGGTTTGGCGTGTTGAAAAGCGAGTAGGCCACCTGACAGGCCACCATATTGGTTTCGTCAGAACTGGTTACCGCAACCAGCATGTCGGCATCGTCGGCACCCGCCTCACGAAGAACGCGTGGGTGCGAACCATGACCCTGCACCACGCGCAGGTCAAACTTGTCCTGTAAGACACGCAGACGATCGCCGTTGGTATCAACAATTGTGATGTCGTTGTTTTCGCCAACCAGGTTTTCCGCCAGCGTTCCGCCCACCTGTCCTGCACCCAGAATGATAATCTTCATATCTCGTGACCTGTTCTCAACATCACTCTTTGATTAGCTTAGCGTAAAAGAAGCCATCACCCTCTTCAGCACCCGGCAGGTTCTGCAGACCCGGGGATTCAGGCGTTCCCGTATCGCGCAGCGCGGCGTCTGGGGTACGTTTAAGGAAGGCCGCGATTTGCTGGCTGTTTTCTTCCGGGAGTACAGAGCAGGTTGCATAGACCAGCGTTCCGCCAGGTTTAAGATGTGGCCAAATAGCGTCGAGAATGTCGGATTGCAGTTGGGCAAGTTCCTTAATATCACGATCGCGGCGTAGCCATTTGATGTCCGGATGACGACGAATAACACCGGTTGCAGAGCAGGGGGCGTCCAGCAAAATGCGATCGAATTGTGTTTCACCACACCATTCTGCGGGTTTGCGTCCATCGCCTTGCTTAACCTGAGCCTTCATGCCCAGACGCTTGAGGTTGTCGTAGACGCGTGAAAGACGCTGTTCATCGACGTCCACTGCCATCACGCTGGCCTGTGGAGCCACTTCAAGAATATGCGTTGTTTTCCCCCCAGGCGCGGCGCACAGATCGAGGATCTGCTCACCATTTTGGGGTTCAAGCCAGGTCATGCAACCCTGAGCCGAGGCATCCTGTACGGTTACCCAGCCTTCATCAAAACCGGGTAATGCATGCACCGGTGACGGTGAGGCCAGGCGTACAGCATCCGGATAGGCTTCATGCGGGAATCCACTCATTCCGGCTTCTTCAAGTAATGCCAGCCATGCGTCACGGGTGTGGTGATTACGATTCACGCGTAACCACATTGGTGGACGCTGGTTGTTGACATCGGCAATTTCCTGCCACTGCTGTGGATAGGCTTTTTTCAGGCGCTTCAACAGCCAGTCCGGGTGCAGAAAACGTGCTTCGTTTTGGGCAAATTCAGCCAGAAGCTCTTCCTGCTGTCTCTGGAACTGACGCAGTACGCCGTTGATCAGCCCTTTCAGCTGAGGGCGTTTAATCGCAACGGCACCTTCCACCGTCTCAGCCAGCGCGGCATGAGGTGGGATGCGGGTATGAAGAAGCTGATAAAAACCCACCATAATCAAATAGTGTACGGTGCGCTGCTTGCCTGTCATTGGGCGTGACATCAGCTTGTTAATCAACCATTCAAGCTGAGAAAGCGTGCGCAGAACGCCAAAGCAGAGCTCCTGAAGCAGAGCTTTGTCTTTATCAGAGACTTTTTGTTGCAGAGGAGGCAGGACGTTACTTAATGACTGACCCTGCTCGATAACCTGCTCGACGGCCTGAGCCGCCATACTGCGTAGATTTTGTTTTTTCATAACCGTAAAAATAAAAATGCCCGGAAACACCGGGCCTTAAGGATAAATTTGCTCAGGCAAGACGATTGCCCGGAATAAACCATTCGCGGCGGGAATTTAACAGATCCTGAGCGCTCATGGCCTTCTTTCCGGCCGGTTGTAGCGATTCAAGATTCAGGATCCCTTGCGCAGTCGCCACCTGGATCCCGTTCTTATTGGCGTCAACAATCGTACCGGGTTCAGCCGTGGTATTACCGCTAATGACGGAGGCTTTCCAGACTTTCACCGGCTGCTCATCAATCTCCATCCAGCTCATTGGCCACGGATTAAAGGCACGAATGCAGCGTTCAAGTTGAGCGGCTGAAAGGGACCAGTCGATCCGCGCTTCTTCCTTGCTCAGTTTTTCGGCATACGTCACCAGTGCGTCATCCTGAACTTCCGGTTTCGCCGTATTATCAGCCAGCTGCTGGAGCGTCTCGATAAGCCCTTGTGGACCAAGGTCTGCCAGTTTGTCATACAGCGTGGCGCTGGTATCGTCTGGCGTAATGGGGCAGGCCAGTTTATACAGCATATCGCCGGTGTCTAAACCTACGTCCATCTTCATGATGGTAACGCCCGTTTCGGCATCACCTGCCCACAGCGAGCGCTGGATAGGTGCAGCACCACGCCAGCGCGGGAGCAGAGACCCATGCACGTTGATGCACCCCAGGCGAGGCATATCGAGCACAGCTTTTGGTAGAATTAAACCGTAAGCCACCACCACCATTACGTCGGCATTCAGGTCAGCAACCAGCTGCTGATTTTCCTGTGGGCGTAACGATGCGGGCTGGAAAACGGGTAGCCCATGCTCTTCTGCCAGCACCTTTACGGGGCTCGGCATCAGTTTTTTACCGCGACCTGCCGGACGGTCCGGTTGGGTAAAGACGCCAACAACCTGGTGACCAGAAGATAACAGCGCGTCAAGATGACGCGCTGCAAAATCAGGGGTTCCCGCGAAGATAATTCGTAGTGTTTTAGACACGATGATCCTTGTATCCGGGGGGACGTTATGCGCGAGAACGCAAACGATCCAGTTTTTCTACTTTCTGACGAATACGCTGCTGTTTCAGCGGTGAGAGATAATCGATAAACAGTTTACCGACCAGGTGATCCATCTCATGCTGAATACAAATCGCCAGCAGGTCGTCTGCTTCCAGTTCGAACGGATTACCGTCGCGATCCAGGGCGCGAATTTTCACTTTTTCGGCACGCGGCACTAACGCACGCTGTTCAGGAATGGACAGACAGCCTTCCTCGATACCGGTTTCGCCACTCTTTTCGAGCAACTCAGGGTTGATCAGCACCAGGCGGCCATCACGATTTTCAGAAACATCAATCACGATAATACGCTTGTGAATGTCCACCTGCGTCGCCGCCAGGCCAATGCCTTCTTCGGCGTACATGGTATCGAACATATCATCAACGATACGCTGGATTTCTGCATTCACTTCTTTGACCGGTTCAGCGACGATGCGAAGGCGCTCGTCCGGAATATGTAACACTTGCAAAACTGCCATAAATTTCCAGAGTCGTGTTCAGGAGTTGATAAGAATACTCTCTCTATTCTAGACAAATCCCCCATCGATTGACAGCATCAGTGACCAATCGCAATGATTGCGGAAGCCGCTTATGGCAGGGGAAAGGATGACGTCTATCGAGATATGGCTACGGCTAATACACACAGGGTGTCTGTGTGGTGATGTAATGCTGGAAGCGGCTGCGCGACTGCAGAAGCAGGAGAACATTGATGCGCTCGTCGCCAGGAACGCCGGACTGACGGCAAAGCAGGCTGAACGGTTCTTTGCGCCAGACGAGAGCGAGCTGGAACGTAGCCTGATGTGGCTTGAGCAGCCGGGAAATCACTTATTGACGGCCAACCATCCGCTTTATCCCCCTTTGCTCCGAACGATTCCTGATTATCCCGGAGCATTATTCGTAAAAGGTAACCCTGAGGCGCTTAATACGGTTCAACTGGCCGTGGTCGGCAGTCGTGCGCCGTCATGGTACGGCGAGCGATGGGGGAAAATCCTGTGCGAACAACTGTCACAAAGCGGTTTTACGATCACCAGCGGGCTGGCCTGCGGTATTGACGGCGTTGCCCACAGCGCGGCGCTGTCAGTGAAGGGACAAAGTGTAGCGGTGCTCGGGAACGGTCTTTTTAGCATTTATCCGCGCCGACATCAGGTATTGGCGATGCGGCTTATTGAATCTGGCGGCGCGATAGTGTCTGAGTTTCCGCTTTCCGTGCAGCCCAGGCCGGCAAACTTTCCGCGTCGTAATCGCATTATCAGCGGGCTTAGCAAAGGCGTGCTGGTCGTTGAAGCGGCGCGGAGAAGCGGTTCGCTGGTCACGGCGCGATGCGCGCTCGAACAGGGGCGAGAAGTCTTCGCCTTGCCTGGTCCGATAGGCAACCCCGGATGCGAGGGGCCCCACTGGCTGATTAAGCAAGGGGCAACACCGGTAACGGAAGTAGGGGATATTCTTGAAAATTTGCAATATGGGTTGCAATGGCTGCAGGAAGATCCCGAAAAGCGACAATATTCATCAGATCAGGGAAAGGTGGCATTGCCATTTCCCAAGCTCCTGGCTAACGTAGGAGATGAGGTAACACCTGTTGACGTTGTCGCTGAACGTGCCGGCCAACCTGTGCCAGTAACGGTAGCACAGCTACTCGAACTGGAGTTAGCAGGGTGGATCGCAGCTGTACCCGGCGGCTATGTCCGATTAAGGAGGGCATGCCATGTTCGACGTACTGATGTATTTGTTTGAGACTTACATCCATAACGAAGCAGAAATGCGAGTGGATCAGGACAAATTGACACAGGATCTTACCGATGCGGGGTTTGAGCGGGAAGATATCTATAATGCGTTGATGTGGCTGGAAAAACTGGCTGATTATCAGGAAGGCCTCGCCGAACCGATGCAGCTTGCTTCTGACCCATTGTCAGTACGCATTTATACCGCAGAAGAGTGTGAAAGGCTGGACGCCAGCTGCCGGGGGTTCATCTTATTCCTTGAGCAGATTCAGGTGCTGAACCTCGAAACGAGAGAAATGGTGATAGAGCGCGTCATGGCGCTGGATACAGCAGAATTTGAACTGGAAGACCTCAAGTGGGTGATCCTGATGGTTCTGTTTAATATCCCGGGCTGTGAAAATGCCTATCAGCAAATGGAAGAATTACTCTTTGAAGTGAATGAAGGTATGCTGCACTAATTCAATGTGCAGCACCAAGAGTTGTTATGGCCAAATCAGCACTATTCACGGTGCATAAAAACGAGCCCTGCCCGCAGTGCGGGGCTGAACTTGTTATTCGGTCCGGGAAACACGGCCCGTTTCTCGGTTGTTCACAGTATCCGGAATGTGATTATGTCCGTCCCCTGAAAAGCCAGGCGGATGGACATATCGTTAAAATTCTGGAGGGGCAGTTTTGTCCAGTCTGCGGTGGTGAATTAGCCCTGCGTCAGGGGCGTTTCGGCATGTTTATTGGATGTAGCCGCTACCCGGAATGCGAGCATACGGAACAAATTGATAAGCCTGATGAAACGGCAATTGCGTGCCCTCAGTGTCAGCGCGGTCAATTGGTACAGCGCCGCTCCCGTTATGGTAAGACCTTCCATTCGTGCGATCGCTATCCTGAATGCCAGTTCGTTATCAATTTTAAACCGGTAGCGGGAACCTGCCCTCATTGCAATTATCCGCTACTTATAGAGAAGAAAACCGCGCAAGGCATGAAACGCTTCTGCGCCAGTAAACAATGTGGAAAGCCGGTTTCGGCGGATCAAAACAGTGAATAATAACCTGCCATCAGGCTCCATTGCGCATGCAGTGGACGTACTGAAAAATGAAGAAGTCATCGCCTATCCAACTGAAGCTGTTTTTGGGGTCGGTTGCGATCCTGACAGCGAGACGGCTGTGAGCCGTCTGCTTGCCTTAAAACAAAGACCCGTCGAGAAAGGGCTGATTTTGATCGCTGCGAATTACGAGCAGCTTAAACCCTATATCGATGACTCCATGCTGACGCCAGCGCAGCGCGAGACTATCTTCTCCGCGTGGCCTGGACCGGTGACCTTCGTCTTCCCGGCGCAGCCGACAACGCCGCGCTGGTTAACCGGACGATTTGATTCCCTCGCCGTTCGCGTAACTGACCATCCGCTGGTGGTTGAGCTTTGTCTGGCGTTTGGTAAACCGCTGGTCTCAACCAGCGCCAACCTGACCGGATTGCCGCCTTGTCGGACAACCGAAGAAGTACTGGCGCAGTTCGGGAATGACTTCCCTGTTGCTGTCGGTGAAACGGGAGGGCGCCTGAATCCGTCTGAAATTCGCGACGCCTTGACCGGCGAACGTTTTCGCCAGGGGTAATCTCATGGAAACCTATGCTGTTTTTGGTAATCCGATTGCACACAGCAAGTCACCGTTGATCCATCAGCAATTTGCGAAGCAGCTGCAGATAAATCATCCCTATGGTCGCGTACTGGCACCGGTGGATGCATTTATTCCAACGCTGGAGGCTTTTTTCGCCGCGGGCGGTAAAGGCGCGAATGTGACGGTCCCTTTTAAAGAGGAAGCCTTCGAACGTGCGGATGAGCTGACCGAACGCGCTTCACTGGCTGGTGCAGTCAATACCCTAAAACGGCTTGAGGATGGCCGCCTTTTGGGGGACAACACCGACGGAATTGGTTTACTTAGCGATCTGGAACGACTGTCATTTATTAAGCCTGGGTTCCGGGTCCTGCTGATTGGTGCGGGTGGCGCATCACGGGGAGTACTGTTGCCTCTGCTTTCACTGGACTGCGCGGTGACCATTACCAACAGAACCTTTTCCCGTGCAGAAGCGCTGGCGGCGTTGTTTGCGCATACCGGCAGCGTAAGCGCGGTAGCGCTTGACGATCTTGCCGATCGTGAGTTCGATCTTGTCATCAACGCCACGTCCAGCGGCATTAATGGCGAGATCCCGGCAATTCCCGCCTCTCTCGTCAGCGCGCATATGTACTTCTATGACATGTTTTATCAGAAAGGGAAGACGCCTTTCCTTAACTGGTGTGAACAACACGGCGCGAAACAGTTAGCCGATGGACTGGGAATGCTGGTGGGTCAGGCTGCGCATGCGGTGCTGCTCTGGCATGGCGTGTTGCCTGCGGTCGAACCTGTCATTGAAAAGTTAAAGCAGGAGCTGTCGGCGTGAACCAGGCTATCCATTTCCCGGACAGAGAGAACTGGGATGAGAGTAAACAAGCGGTTTGTTTTCCGGTGCTGGTTCAGGGTATGCAACTTACCTGTGCCATTCATGGGGAAACCCTGCTGCGTCGTTTTGGCGGTTCAGACCCGATAGCGGTATTTTGCGAAAATCGCTGGGATCTGGAAGAGGAAGCCAGCGATTTAATCCGCGAACAGCAGGAAAACGATCAGGGCTGGGTTTGGCTGTCCTGATCCAAATAGTCATTCTTCCAGTTAACGTAGTTGTTCGCCGAGTATTTTAACCCTTCGATCTCTGCCTCCTTCAGGGGGCGGATCTGTTTTACCGGGCTTCCCAGATAGAGATAGCCGCTCTCGAGCCGTTTGTTCTGCGGGACCAGGCTGCCGGCACCAATCATTACGTCATCTTCTACGATGACGCCATCCAGCAAAATCGACCCCATGCCAACAAGTACCCGGTTTCCGATAGTACAGCCGTGAAGCATCACTTTATGGCCGACGGTAACCTCTTCTCCAATGATGAGGGGATTGCCCTCTGGGTTATAGGAGGATTTGTGTGTGACATGCAGAACGCTACCGTCCTGAATATTGGTGCGTGCACCAATCGACACATAGTTAACATCTCCCCTGATGGCGACGAGCGGCCAGATGCTGACGTCATCGGCCATTCGGACATCACCGATCACCACGCTGCTGGCATCGATCATCACGCGATCGCCTTTTTGGGGGAAGAGATCTTTATAAGGACGTAATACTGCGGGCATATCTACCTCTAACAATGAGCGCTATACAGAAGACTTTGATCATAGTAATGGATCGAGGCAAGGCAAAATACGTCAATATTTAAGCAGATCGGGCGGGATTTCAGCGAAAAGCGCGGAAAATCAGCAGTCGGAAAAAAAGATCTAAAAAATACTTGTGCTAAAAAATGGGATCCCTATAATGCGCCTCCATCGACACGGCGGATGTGAATCACTTCACACAACAAGCGGTTCGGTTGAAGAGAAAAAATCCTGAAATAACGGGTTGACTCTGAAAGAGGAAA
>NZ_JBGIWG010000025.1:0-26409 GCF_041320715.1 Enterobacter sp. KB-221C9 | reverse complement strand
CACACATTTAAAGCCTATAAAAACAACAAGATATGATTACACCGAAATCAATATTGTTAAGAAAATGATAAATAACACGTAAAAAATACGCAATACCCACATACGCCAGAGTGGTTATTAATAAAAGCATAAAAATAACGCTGCAATTCTATTTTTTTGATCGCGATCAATAGTTATGGCATTCAAAAGCGCAATATAAAAACATCATCATTTTTTAATTTAGCGCACACAAAAACGCGTTAAATCGCTATTACTGAAAACACAAAAAAGCACCTTTAATAACTAAAAAAAGCAAAGAAACTTAAAAAAGTGATTTTGTTTTTCAGTGCGACCGAATTTTTGACAACTTAAGACGTGAAACTATGAATACAAAAACTGCTGTAACGCCCCCTGTGGCGAACCAGGCATCAAATGGAAACGCAAAACGATTGCTGATGATGGCGTTACCCATCGTCGTCGCCGTACTGCTGCTGTTTGTTCCCGTTCCTGAAGGCTTGCCGCCTTACGCATGGCACTACTTCGCCATCTTTGTCGGCGTGATCGTCGGTCTGATCTTCGAACCCCTGCCGGGTGCGGTAATCGGCCTGACCGGCGTCGTCGCCATTGCCCTGTGCAGCCAGTGGGTGCTGTTCAGCCCTGACCAACTGGCTGACCCAAAATTCAAGCTGGCGGGCGCCTCCTTTAAATGGGCGGTGAGCGGGTTTGGTAACTCTACCGTCTGGCTGATTTTCGGTGCCTTTATGTTCGCCGCAGGCTATGACAAAACCCGCTTCGGCCGCCGTCTGGCGCTGATTCTGGTGAAGTACCTGGGCCGTCGCAGCCTGACGCTCGGTTACGCCATTACGTTTGCGGACCTGCTGCTGGCGCCGTTCACCCCGTCCAACACCGCGCGCAGCGGCGGGACCATCTACCCGATCATCGCTAACCTGCCGCCGCTGTACGGTTCAAAACCTAATGACCCAAGCGCGCGTAAGATTGGTTCGTACCTGATGTGGGTGGCGATCACCGCGGCCTGTATCACCAGCTCAATGTTCCTCTCCGCCCTCGCGCCAAACCTGCTGGCCCTGGCGCTGGTGAAAAGTACGGTTGGGATTGATATCTCCTGGGGTACCTGGTTCCTTGCCTTCCTGCCGCTGGGTATCCTGCTGATTCTGGCCATGCCGCTGCTGGCCTACTGGTTCTACCCACCTGAAGTCAAAGTGAATAACGAAGTGCCGCTGTGGGCGACCCGCGAGCTGGAAAAACTCGGCAAGCTGTCCCGCAATGAAATTCTGCTTCTGGTGTTCGTATGCTGTGCGCTGCTGATGTGGATCTTCGCTGCCGCGTGGATTGAGCCTGCCATGGCTGCCCTGCTCATCGTTGGTCTGATGCTGTGGACCGGCGTGCTGGAGTGGAACGATATCACCGGTAACAAAGCCGCATGGAACACCTTCGTCTGGTTCGCCACCCTGGTGGCACTGGCGGATGGCCTCTCCTCTACCGGCTTTATCAGCTGGTTAGGTAAAGAAGGCGGCCTGCTGATGAGCGGTATCTCTCCGGGCGTGGCGACCATCGTCCTGCTGCTGGCGTTCTACCTGCTGCACTACCTGTTTGCCAGCACCACCGCGCACACGACGGCGCTGCTGCCAGCGATGCTGACCATCGCCTCCACCATTCCGGGCATGAATATGGAAGTGTTTGTCCTGCTGATGGTGACCTCGCTGGGCGTCATGGGGATCATCACCCCGTACGGTACTGGCCCAAGCCCGATTTACTACGGTAGCGGCTACCTGCCAACCAAAGAC
The DNA here is from genome assembly GCF_041320715.1 of Enterobacter sp. KB-221C9. Classification (NCBI taxonomy): domain Bacteria; kingdom Pseudomonadati; phylum Pseudomonadota; class Gammaproteobacteria; order Enterobacterales; family Enterobacteriaceae; genus Enterobacter; species Enterobacter sp. KB-221C9. Next base: position 24,625 of record NZ_JBGIWG010000025.1, on the reverse strand, counting down.
TACTGGCGCCTCGGCACCATCTTCGGTGCCATCTTCCTGGCGGCCCTGCTGCTGATTGGTTATCCGTGGATGTCCATGATGTTCTGATTCCTGACCGCCGGACTTCTCCTCCGGCGGTTTTATTTTTGTGGAGCAATACGCTATGTCAAACAAACCGTTTATCTACCAGAACCCCTTCCCTCTCGCGCACGATGACACCGAATACTACCTGCTGACCAAAGAGCACGTTTCCGTTGCCGAGTTCGACGGTCAGGAAGTCCTGAAGGTGGAGCCGGAAGCGCTGACCCTGCTGGCGCAGCAGGCCTTCCACGATGCTGCGTTTATGCTGCGTCCTTCCCATCAGAAGCAGGTTGCCGCGATCCTGAACGACCCGGAAGCCAGCCAGAACGATAAGTATGTTGCCCTGCAGTTCCTGCGCAATTCCGAGATTGCCGCCAAAGGCGTGCTGCCAACCTGTCAGGATACCGGCACCGCGATCATCATGGGTAAAAAAGGCCAGCGCGTCTGGACCGGCGGCGGTGACGAAGCGGCGCTGAGCCAGGGCGTGTATAACACCTATATTGAAGATAACCTGCGCTACTCGCAGAACGCGGCGCTGGACATGTATAAAGAGGTGAATACCGGCACCAACCTGCCCGCGCAGATCGATCTCTACAGCGTGGACGGGGACGAATACAAATTCCTGTGCATGGCGAAGGGCGGCGGTTCTGCCAACAAAACCTATCTCTACCAGGAAACCAAAGCGCTGATCACCCCGGCGAAGCTGAAAAACTACCTGGTTGAGAAGATGCGCACCCTAGGCACTGCGGCCTGCCCGCCTTACCATATCGCGTTTGTGATTGGCGGTACCTCAGCCGAAAGCACGCTGAAAACCGTGAAGCTGGCCTCCACCCGCTACTACGACGCGCTGCCGACCGAAGGCAACGAACACGGCCAGGCGTTCCGCGATGTTCAGCTTGAACAGGAGCTGCTCCAGGAAGCCCAGAACCTCGGCCTCGGCGCGCAGTTCGGCGGTAAATACTTCGCCCACGATATCCGCGTGATCCGCCTGCCGCGTCACGGCGCCTCCTGCCCGATCGGCATGGGCGTCTCCTGCTCCGCGGACCGTAATATCAAAGCGAAAATCAACCGCGACGGGATCTGGATTGAGAAACTGGAGCACAACCCGGGCCAGTATATTCCTGAATCACTGCGCCAGCAGGGCGAAGGCGACGTGGTGAGCATCAATCTGGACAAGCCGATGAATGAGATCCTGGCGCAGCTTTCCGCGCACCCGGTCTCTACCCGCCTGTCGCTGAACGGGACCATCATCGTAGCGCGCGATATCGCCCACGCGAAGCTGAAAGAGCTGCTCGACAACGGTGAAGAACTGCCGCAGTACGTCAAAGATCATCCGATTTACTACGCGGGCCCGGCCAAAACGCCGGAAGGCTACGCGTCTGGCTCACTCGGCCCGACCACGGCGGGACGTATGGACTCGTATGTGGACTTACTGCAATCCCACGGCGCGAGCATGATCATGCTGGCGAAAGGTAACCGCAGCCAGCAGGTAACCGACGCCTGCCATAAGCACGGCGGCTTCTACCTGGGCAGCATTGGCGGCCCTGCGGCGGTGCTGGCGCAAAACAGCATTAAGAGCCTGGAATGCGTCGCGTATCCGGAGCTGGGAATGGAAGCCATCTGGAAAATCGAAGTCGAGAACTTCCCGGCGTTTATCCTGGTGGATGACAAAGGCAACGATTTCTTCCAGCAGATCCAGAACCAGCAGTGCAAAGGCTGTTCACAGCGCTGAGTGCTTCCACACGTCCGGCAGTAGCGCCAGCGCGTCAGCAATGATGGCGCGCTTGTCGCTCCCCGGCTTCCAGATGGTGACCATCGTCTGACTAATCCCCTGGCTGCCCACTTCGGTGCGCAGCCTTTTTACGTTTTGCCACCGCGCAGCATGAAAATGGGTCGGTAAGAATCCCCAGCCGCATCCGCGTTCCAGCAGGCCGCGCAGCATTTCCGGCTCGTTAGTAAAAAGGGTATGCCCGGAAATCTGCAGGCGACGCGCGACCGGCTCGTCCGAGGCAGGGTGCATAACGACCTGTGGAACCAGGGAGAGGTCAAGCAGCGACAGGGGGGATGAAATATCCGCAAACAGCGTGCCGGAGGCGTAAAAATCCATATCGATTGCCCCCAGGGCCCGCCACTCCATGTCGTTGCCCACGCTGCGGTTGCGCGCCTGGCAGATGGCCAGATCCGCGCGGCCGCTCGCCAGCAGGCGTTCAGATTCATCGCGCGAGGCGCAGATGAGGCTCAGCCGGACTTTTCGCGCCACCATTTCAGCGATGACCTCGTGCAGAAAGGCTCTGGGCGTAAAAGGATCGTAGACCAGCGTCAGATCCTGCGTGGCACCGTGGGGCACTTCTCTGGCAAAGGCCTCAAAGGCTTTTACCTGCCGCATCAGCAGATGCGCCTGGCGCTGAAGCTGCTCTCCTTCCGCCGTGAGGTGCAGGGTACGCCCGTCGCGAATAAACAGCGCATAGCCCAACCCGTCCTCAAGAAAATCAATCAGATCGCGAAGCGTCGTTCGGTCTTTTTTCAGCGCCACCGCCGCTTTACTCAGGCTGCCGTTCTCAGCCACGGCGGTGAATGCCTCAAGCTGTGCAAAGGAATAGAGTAGGCCCGCCACGTTTCCTCCGTTTTTTGGGGGGATTTTCCCCCATTATGCGTTTTTTATTATAGCGCCGGGCTTTTTAAACTGAAGCCGTTCTTAACCCATACGAGACGGATATGAAAAACAGAAAAGTAAACCAGGCTCTGCTGGCGGGTCTTGTCTTCAGTAGCCTGCTGCCCCCTGCGGCGATGGCCGCCTGCGAAGGCACCGGCCTCAGCGCCTGCCCTGCTCCCTTTGACGCCGCGCTGCCGGACACCCACAAGATGCTCACCTGGAGCCAGGCTGACCGTGTGGTGGGCTTTCGCAATGACTACCGCAACTACGCCGGGGATATTTTCCGCCACGGTAACGCCGTGCCGCTGCGGGTGTCGGACAAGCCGCTCAAGGACGCCCACTATCAGGTCAACGGCAGGCGCTACGGCCTGCAGGAGTACCTTAAACGCCAGAACGTCAGCGGCATGCTGGTGCTGAAGGACGGCAAAATCGCCTGGAAGTACCTCGCACAGGGCAATACCGACTCCACGCTCTGGACCTCGCGCTCGGTAGGTAAATCGGTCGTTTCGGCGCTGGTGGGCGTTGCCCTCAAAGAGGGAAAAATTCACTCGCTCAACGACCAGGTCACGCAGTATGAGCCCGATCTAAAAGGCACCGCGTGGGACGGCGTGACGCTCAAACAGCTTATCACCCACACTTCGGGCGTGGCGTGGAACGAGGACTACACCAACCCGAACTCCGATTTCGCGCAGCTCACCGAGTGCGAGGCGAAGCCGGGTACCTACGACTGCGTGCGCAGGCTGGTGAAGGGACTACGCAGGGTTCACCCGGCCGGAGAGAACTGGTCTTACTCCTCCGGCGGCGCCTGGCTGCTGGGCGACGTGCTGGAGCGCGCCACCGGCATGACGCTCGCGGCCTATCTGGAGAAAAGCATCTGGCAGCCGTACGGGATGGCGAGCGACGGCGTGTGGCACGCCTACAGCAAAGGCCAGCACGACGTCGGCGCGCACGGCTTTAACGCCACGCTGGAGGACTGGGGTCGCTTCGGGGAATTTATCCGCAACAACGGTACGCTGCCGAACGGTAAGACGATCCTGCCGGACAGCTGGATCCCGCAGTCGTCAGGCTGGACGAAGGCGAAAGGCTCGGTATCAGACGCCCATCCGGACGGGCTGTACGGCTATCAGTGGTGGAACAACGCGGTGCCCGCCAACGCCACCGGCGTTGAGCCAGCAGCGCAGGATTCGCTGAAAGGTTCACTCTGGGCGCTGGGCATTTTTGGGCAAATGATCGTAGTGAACCAGAAGGAAAAGCTGGTTATCGTCCAGTGGTCTACCTGGCCGCAGGCGGAGCCGTCCTTTAGCGCCCAGCCGCTGGAGGCCTCTCTGATGTTCAGCGCCATTGCCAGGGCGCTGCGCTAAATTGCACCCGCCGGGTAATGAAGCGGTTACCCGGCGCTTTCTGAAGCGCCCCTCTGCGCCACATCACAAAATCGCAATATCAGAGACTTACAGAATACCGGTAAATAAAAAGCCAACAGATTGTTAAGTTATTGTTGCCATTAATTGTATTTGAACGATGAATGGTATTCATGCAAAAAATGCATCAGTCGATGCGGCATTTGCGCTTATCTATTTCCTCGTCCTGATCCAGTTTTCAGAAACAGACGCGTAAAACGTCAACAATAAACTGGAGATAACCATGTTTTCCTCAACCTCACCTGCATCCGTACGGTCTAAGGCGGGCGCGATACTTCGCGTGACGTCCGGCAACTTTCTTGAACAGTTCGATTTCTTTCTTTTCGGCTTCTATGCCACCTACATCGCCCACACGTTCTTCCCGGCGAGCAGTGAATTTGCGTCGCTGATGATGACCTTCGCCGTCTTCGGCGCGGGCTTTTTGATGCGGCCCATCGGAGCCATTGTGCTTGGCGCATATATCGACAAGGTGGGGCGCAGAAAGGGTCTTATCGTCACGCTTTCCATCATGGCGGCGGGGACGTTTCTGATTGTGCTTATCCCCTCTTATCAAAGCATCGGTCTGTGGGCGCCGCTGCTGGTGCTGACGGGCCGTCTGCTGCAGGGCTTTTCCGCCGGTGCAGAGCTTGGAGGCGTCTCGGTCTATCTGGCTGAAATCGCCACGCCGGGCCGCAAAGGGTTTTACACCAGCTGGCAGTCCGGCAGCCAGCAGGTCGCCATTATGGTGGCCGCGGCGATGGGCTTTGCCCTGAACGCCCTGATGGAGGAGAGCGCCATTCGCGAATGGGGCTGGCGCATCCCGTTCCTGTTCGGCTGTTTAATCGTGCCGTTTATCTTCTTCCTGCGCCGCAAGCTGGAGGAGACGGAAGAGTTCAGCGCGCGCCGCCAGCATCTGGAGATGCGTCAGGTCTTTAAAACGCTGCTCGGCAACTGGCAGGTAGTGGTCGCGGGCATGCTGATGGTGGCGATGACCACCACCGCGTTCTACCTGATCACCGTCTACGCTCCCACCTTTGGCAAAAAGGTGCTGATGCTCAGCGCCTCGGACAGCCTGCTGGTCACGCTGCTGGTGGCTATTTCTAACTTCATCTGGCTGCCGGTGGGCGGCGCGCTGTCGGATCGCTTCGGGCGCAAGCCGGTGCTGATTGCGATGGCCCTGCTGGCGCTGGCGACCAGCTACCCTGCCCTGACGCTGCTGGCGAGCGCTCCCAGCTTCTCCATGATGCTGAGCGTGCTGCTGTGGCTCTCCTTCCTCTACGGCCTGTATAACGGCGCGATGATCCCGGCCCTGACGGAGATTATGCCTGCTGAAGTGCGCGTGGCGGGGTTCTCTCTGGCTTACAGCCTGGCAACGGCGGTCTTTGGCGGCTTTACCCCGGTAATGTCCACCGCGCTGATTGAATATACCGGTGACAAAGCGTCGCCCGGCTACTGGATGAGTTTCGCTGCCGTGTGTGCCCTGCTGGCCACGCTCTACCTCTACCGCCGCCGCGCGGGATCGCTGCACAACACAGTTAAGTCACAGGGGGCAGTATGAAACGCACTTATCGCTATACCGCCAGCGCGCTGGTGCTGGCGCTCCTGAGCGTCAACGCCTGTGCTCAGGACGTGAAGGTCATGATCTCAGGCGGCTTCAAAGCCGCCCTTGAAAAGCTGGCCCCGGAATATGAACGCCAGACCGGGGATAAAATTGTGATCATCCCCGGCCCCTCAATGGGCACGACGCCGCAGGCGATCCCAAACCGACTGGCGCGCGGTGAGAAAGCCGACGTGGTGATTATGGTGGGCGATGCGCTGGAGAAGCTCGAAAAGGCCAGCCAGACCCAGCCCGGATCGCGAGCCGAGCTCGCGGACTCCCCCATCGGCATGGTGGTGAAAAAAGGTGCGGATGTCCCGGATATCAGCAGCGAGGCGAGTCTGCGTAACACGCTGCTGCAGGCCAGCACCATCGCCTACTCTGACAGCGCCAGCGGCAGGTATGTCAGCCAGGCGTTGTTCAAAAAGCTGGGGATTGAAAAGGACGTGGCGGGCAAAGCGACAATGGTCGAGCGTATTCCGGTCGCCTCAGAAGTGGCGAAAGGAAAATACGCCGTGGGCTTCCAGCAGGTTAGCGAGCTGCTGCCGGTTCAGGGCGTCACCTTTATCGGGAAAATCCCTGATAATCTGCAGTACATCACGCGCTTCGCGGGTGCGGTCACCCGTCATGCAGAACATCCCGCGGAGGGGAAAGCGCTGCTGACCTATCTCGCCTCGTCGCCCTCAAGGGCCGTCATCCAGGAGACGGGGATGATCCCCGTTACGTCCGGCGATACTGCTCGGCGATCTGCTTTTCCAGTTCAGCCGCAATGTAAGACTGGATGCGCCCCCGGCGCCGGATAAGCCCCACGGTGCGCTTCACTTCCGGCGCCACCAGCGGCAGATGCGTCAGCAGCGTGTGCTCTGACGTCGGCATCGACATGGCGGGAACGGCAGCGATGCCAATCCCCGCCTCCACCATGCCGAGCATCGTGGTAACGTGGCGCGTTTCGCAGACGCTGGGGCGTTCGGGAATGATATTCCCCAGCATCCGATCGAGCAGGTTACGGTTACCTGACGTTTTATCGAGGGAGATATAATCCTGCTGGTAAAATTCCTGCCACGTCAGGTGACGCTTCCGCGCCAGCGGGTGATCCTTTCGGCACGCCGCAACGTAGACATCCTCCACCAGCGGGAAAAATTCGATGTCAGACGGCAAGTTTCCTGCGAAGGAGATACCAAAGTCCGCCTGGCTTCGGGCCACGGCGTCAATCACATTCCCCGCGCTGCTGTCGATGAGCTTAATGCGAACCCTCGGATAGCGAGACTGAAAACGACGGATCACATCAGGCATAAAGTAACAGGCGGCGGACGGTACCGCGGCAACCGCGATCAGCCCCGTCCGCTCTTCACTGACCTTATCAACGTCCGCCAGCATTGACTCAACGTTGTCGAGCAGCTGCGCGGAGCGTTCAGCAAAGTTTTGCCCGTATAAGGTTAAGGCCACGCGGCGGGTGGTACGATCGAACAGCCGGTTTCCCAGCGCGGCCTCCAGCTTTTCAATCCTGCGGCTCAGCGCCGACTGGGATAAGCAGATAGATTCAGCAGCGACACGGAAGTTACCGTATTCCACTAACGCTCTGAAAGCATAAAGATCGTTAAGGTCAAAATTTACGGGCATAGCGTCTGGATGTCCTGTCAGGGAATACGCAACAAAGTCAAAAATAATAGCCTCTTATTGACCTGCCGCAACCGGCGCGGTGTTGAAATACGTCAGAGGTCGTTAAGATGCAGGCGGACGTAACCGGCGCGATCGGCAATGGCCTGCCGCTCCTCTTCCTTCATGTCCGCAAGCTGTTTAAAGACAATGCCCAGGCGGGGATTGTTACCCAGACGCGCCTGATTGCGGGCAAAGAAATCCCAGTAAAGGGCATTGAAGGGGCACGCCAGCTCTCCGGTACGCTGGTTGTGCTGATACCGGCACCCCTGACAGTAATTGCTCATCTTATAAATATATGACGCGCTCGAGACGTAGGGCTTACTGGCCAGCAGCCCGCCATCGCCAAACTGGCTCATGCCGAGGGTATTGGGTAACTCCACCCATTCAAAGGCATCAATGTAGATTCCCAGATACCATTCATGAACCGCCTGCGGCGACAGGCCGCTGAGCAGGCTAAAGTTCCCGATGACCATCAGGCGCTGGATATGGTGGGCGTAAGCCTCGGTGAGCGACTGGCCAACGGCATGCGCCAGGCAGCGCATCTGCGTCTTGCCCGTCCAGAACCAGTCCGGCAGCGGGGCGTGCTGGTCTAAGGCATTCAGCTCCCGATAGCCCGGCATCTGCGACCAGTAAATCCCACGCACGTACTCCCGCCAGCCGAGAATTTGGCGGATAAACCCTTCAACGGCAGGCAGCGGCGCATGGCCCGAACGCCATGCCTGCTGGGCGGCAGCCACCACTTCCCGCGGATTAAGCATTTTGGTGTTCAGCGCGAATGAAATTAACGAGTGGAAAAGAAAAGGCTCCTCCGCGTGCATCGCGTCCTGCCAGGCGCCAAACTGCGGTAGCACGTGAGTGATAAAGTCATCCAGCCCGGCTTTGGCTTCCGCACGGTTGAGCGGCCAGCGAAAATTCCCGGCCTGCGGTTCACCGAAGGTGTTTACGCCGCAGCGTTGGATCTCCGCCCATAGGGCTGAATTATCGTGGCGGGGACGCGAGTCCCCCGGCGCGGGCGGCTCGCCTGACCAGCGCCTGCGGTTTTCGGCATCAAAATTCCATTTCCCCCCTTCCGGCTCGCCTTCTGAGGTCAACAGTATGCCGTGCTGACGACGCATTTCCCGGTAAAAGTACTCCATTCGCCAGCTTTTGCGCGTCGCAAAGAACGCGCTCACCTGTTCACGGGTGGTGAGGAAATGCTCGCTGCTGACGCAGGCCGTTTCGACGGAGGCTGTTTTCGCCCACGCCTGCAGCTGCGCATCAAGACGCCATTCGTCGGGCTCCTGCCACAGCACCCTGTCCGCGCCGTAGTGCGCGACAAGCGCGTTGAGATTGTCTTCCAGCGCGCCGCGGTTTGAGCCGTCAGAGAGCCGAACATACCTCACCCGATGCCCCTTTTCCTTTAACGCAGAGGCAAACGCGCGCATGGCCGCGAAGATGGCGATCACTTTCTGGGCGTGATGAAGCACGTACGCGGTTTCCGCCCGCAGCTCCAGCATCACGTAAATGACATTCGGATTGCAGTCATCAAACCAGCCGTGGTGCGGATTAAGCTGATCGCCCAGGATCAGGCGCAGTTCGGTCAACGGTGGCTCCTGCGACAGCGCTCAGAACAGTATTTAACCTCATCCCAGCATTTCGCCCATTTCTTGCGCCACGTCATAGGCCGCTGGCAGTGCACGCACGCTCGGCTGGGCAGGTCCTGCTTGTTACCTTTGAAATCACTCATCTTTTAAATACCGTACTGATTTCTTCACTGAACCTGTGGGTTAAGGCTACGACAGACTTCACAAAATGAAGGTGATGCCCGCAAACCGCTACCCACCGCTACGTACGAATGATAGTTTATTCAGGCTGGAATTGTCGCAGCGAGCGATTTTCTGGCATCTTAACCGAACCTGACTTTCCCATTTTTGTTCTAGTGACGAGTTTGCGAGCAAAGCGATGATAAAGTGGCCCTGGAAAACGAATGAGGCTGGCCGGGATATGGCGCTGCCATGGGATGACGCGCTGACTATCCCTGTTCTGGCTAATCTGAAGCCGGATGAACAAGCGAAACTGGTTCAGCTGGCGGATCGTTTTTTACAGCAAAAACGCCTGGTTCCACTGCAGGGTTTCGAACTCGATCCCCTGAAAAACGCGCGCATCGCCCTGCTATTCTGTCTGCCGGTGCTTGAGCTCGGCATTGAGTGGCTGGACGGTTTCCACGAGGTGCTTATCTATCCCGCGCCGTTCGTGGTGGATGACGAATGGCAGGACGATATCGGGCTGGTGCACAACCAGCGCGTGGTGCAGTCCGGACAAAGCTGGCAGCAGGGGCCGATTATCCTGAACTGGCTCGACATTCAGGACTCGTTCGATGCGTCCGGTTTTAATCTGATTATTCATGAAGTGGCGCATAAGCTGGATACCCGCAACGGCGATCGCGCCAGCGGAGTCCCGCTGATCCCGCTTCGCGAAGTGGCGGGCTGGGAGCACGATCTGCACGCGGCGATGGATAACATCCAGGATGAGATAGACCTTGTGGGCGAAAGCGCGGCCAGCATTGACGCCTACGCGGCAACCGACCCGGCCGAGTGTTTTGCGGTGCTCTCGGAGTATTTCTTCAGCGCGCCCGAGCTCTTCGCGCCCCGCTTCCCGGCGCTGTGGCAGCGTTTCTGCCAGTTTTATCAGCAGGATCCCCTGCAGCGTCTGCGGCAAAATGAGGAGTCTGGCGACCATTCCTCCCGCCAGATCCATTAAGGTTTTTCAGCAGGGGGACGCTCGGTTGACCGTACCCCTATGCTCAACGCTAAAAACAGCAGCGCCATTCCCCACGCGGCCACCGTTAAAGATTGCTCACCGTAAAAGCGCGTCACCACGGGCACCAGCAGCGCGCTGACGCCGTAGCCTAACGTGTGGCTGGTGGCGATGACGCCCGCTCCTTTCCCGGTGGTCAGCCTGTCGTTCAGCAGCAGCTGATAGCCCGGCGTGGCCATCGCCGCCCCGAGTGAAGTGATAACAATCCCTATGTAGAACAGCGCTAATCCGGCGACAGCCATCAGCCCAAGCCCAACGACCATCAATACCGCCGCGATGCAGAGCAACGTCACCGGGGTGAAATGCTGCGGGCGGACAACCAGAAACTGCGCTGCGAGCGTGGCCAGCGCGGCCAGGCTCAGCAGAAGCGCAACATGATGGCTGATGTCCCGGGCATTGCCCTCCAGCAGGGGGCTAAGATGCGGTGACAGGCCGAGCTGCATAAGGCTCACCAGCGCCGCAAGCAGCAGCGCCAGCAGCAGGAACGGCAGCATGGAGGCCTGCAGGCGGGTCGCCTGGTGCGCCACCGGCGGCAGCGGCGGGTCTGCGACTTCGCGAAGCACCAGCAGCAGGGCGATAAACGGCGCGACCGCCATCAGCCAGAGCGGCGCCACCGGATTGACGCTCAGCATCAGCGCCGCCAGCGGCGGGCCGAGCAAACGCCCGCAGCTGAGGCCCGAGCTTATCGTCGCCAGCGCCGCCATTCTCTTCTCCAGCCCCCCACGCTGAATAGCCCACGTCTGTGCCGCGGGCACCAGCCCCGAGACCGTCAGCCCGTAGATCAGACGTGAGAGAACAAGCCCCGCCAGTCCCCAGATGCTGTCCAGCCTTCCGGCCGACATTGCCCAGACCACCAGCGCCATGACGACGAAACTGGCCAGATAGCCGCTCAGCGAGGCCACCATCACGGCCTTACACCCCCGCCGCTCGCTCTGGCGTCCCCACCAGGGCGATGCGGGTAAAAAGAGCATGGATCCGAACATCAGCAGTCCGGCCCAGACCGAGAGCGACAGCCCGGTCAGGCTCACCAGCTGCGGGAGCATCACCAGCAGGCCGTTTTGCCCGATACCTAATAAACCGGCACATAGCGCCAGGGGCCAGTTGGCTTTTGCGGTGACGTTTTCGGTCAGTATTTCAGAGTCTGTGCGCATGAGAATGTGAACATAGTGTCAATAAATGTGTGGAAATCATGAAGTTTATGAAAACAAATATTGCAAAAATGGTTGCGACTGTAAACAGAATGAATATCATAACGAGAATTATTATCAATCATGGAATGAGGTACATCTATGCGTGCTCTGCCCCGCTCAGCCGGTACAGACGTTGCAGCCCAGTGTTTTTTAAACGCCCTGTTGCGCGAAACGAAGGACTGGCGCTATCTCCCCGCTACCGCTGCGGATGCGTTACCGGACATTCATATTCCGCTGTCACAAACCCAGGCGCTTCGGGTTCCGGTACGCTATTTCTCTCCCACCCAGCATCATCAGTACCGTTTCCCGGCAACGCTTGTTCAAAGCAACAGTGATGACGGTGACGCCGTCACATTTGATCAACTGGTTGATTTAATTCTTGAAAAACCGTCAGTTAAAGGCTCGCTGGATGCCGATACGCTGGCACGTTTTAAGCAGCGCGTTCTCGAAAGCCATGCGCACACCTGGCAGGCGATTGATTTACGCCACAGCTGGGCAACCCTGCGCGATAAGCCGCTGACGTTTGCCGACGCGGAACAGGCGCTGCTGGTCGGCCACGCGTTTCACCCGGCACCGAAGTCGCACGAGCCGTTCAACGAAACCGAGGCGCGTCGTTATCTGCCCGATTTCGCCTCCCGCTTCCCGCTGCGCTGGTTTGCCGTTGAGAGCACGCTCGTTGCTGGCGAAAGCCTGAACGTCTCCCTGCGCGAGCGTCTGCTGCGCTTCGCGGCCCAGAGCGCGCCCGAGCTGCTCGGCCACTTCACCGACACCCGCTGGCTGCTGCCGATGCATCCGTGGCAGGCCGACTATCTGCTGGAGCAGGAGTGGTGCCAGCGTCTGGCGGAAAACGGTTCATTGCAGGACCTGGGTGAAGCGGGCGCGCAGTGGCTGCCCACCAGCTCGTCACGCTCGCTGTACAGCGAAACCAACAGCGACATGATTAAGTTCTCCCTCAGCGTGCGCCTGACCAACTCCGTGCGCACGCTGTCGGTCAAAGAGGTTAAGCGCGGAATGCGCCTGGCGCGCCTGGCGAAAACGGAACGCTGGCAAGATTTACAGGCTCGCTACCCGACCATGCGCGTGATGCAGGAAGACGGCTGGGCGGGGCTGCGTGACGAAAGCGGCGGTATCCAGGAAGAGAGCCTGATGGCCCTGCGCGTCAACCTATTGTTCGATACGCCAGAGACCCAGACCAACGTGCTGGTGAGCCTGACCCAGGCCGCGCCGGACGGCGGTGATAGCCTGCTGGCCTCCGCGGTGCGCCGTCTGAGCCAGCGTCTGGAATTACCGCTCGCCCAGGCCGCCCGCTGCTGGCTGGACGCCTATTGCGACCGCGTATTACTTCCGCTGTTCAGCGCCGAGGCGGACTACGGTCTGGTCCTGCTGGCGCACCAGCAAAATATCCTCGTTGAGATGCAGCAGGATTTCCCCGTCGGGCTGATCTACCGCGACTGCCAGGGCAGCGCGTGGACCGAAGGAGCCGACGCGTGGCTGAAAGAGGCGGGCGAAACGGAGGTGGAAAACCGCTTCGGTGAGAGCCAGCTGCTGCGCTACTTCCCTTATTACCTGCTGCTGAACTCTACCCTTGCCGTCACCGCCGCCCTCGCTGCCGCCGGTTTCGACAGCGAGGAGAGCCTGATGTCCCGGGTGCGCGACGCGCTGACGGAACTGCGCCGCACGGCAAAGCAGACCCGCTGCCTCGACTACGTGCTGGACAGCCCGACCTGGAACTGCAAAGGCAACTTCTTCTGCTACCTGCACGATCGCAATGAAAACACCATCGCCGATCCGGCGGTGATCTATTTCGACTTTAGCAACCCGTTTTACAAGGAGAAGGCGTAATGGCAATCGCGAATATCGTCCATTCCGGCTATGGCTTTCGCTGCACCGCAACGGATCGCGCGCTGCCGCTGACGTTGGGTCTCGACGGCAGCGCGGTGCTGGAGCGTCTGAGTGGGATCCCGGACGGCTGGCTGGTCGAAGCCCTGGATCAGCTGTTTGTTGCCGCACCCGCGCTGACCGGCATTACCCTGCCCTGGGCGATCTGGCAGGATGAACCCCAGGCGCAGGCGCTGTTTAGCCTGGCCCACGGGGACTATCTGGCACGCGAAACCTTCTGGCAGCTGCCGCTGTGGCTGAAAGGCGAACAATCACGGGCCAGCGGCGGGATGCAGTTTGACGAGAGCCGTCAGCTGTACTTCCCGCTGCGTCCTCACCGCCCGCAGGGCGAAGTGTACCGTCGTTACGATCCGCAAATTAAGCGCACCCTCAGCTTCCGCGTGGCCGACGTGGCGCTGGACGGCGAGCGCTTTACCCAATGGATGAACAACCCGCGCGTGAACGCCTTCTGGGAGATGGCGGGCCCGCAGGCCGAACAGGAAAACTACCTGCGCCGCCAGCTTGACTCGACCTACTGCTACCCGGTTATCGGCTGCTTCGACGACCAGCCGTTCGGCTATTTTGAGCTCTACTGGGCGGCGGAAGACCGCATTGGCCGCCACTACCGCTGGCAGCCGTTTGACCGCGGCCTGCACATGCTGGTGGGCGAAGAGAACTGGCGCGGCGCGCAGTACATCCGCAGCTGGCTGCGCGGCCTGAGCCACTATCTGTATCTCGATGAACCGCGCACCGCGCGCATCGTCGCCGAGCCGCGCTTCGACAACCAGCGCCTGTTCCGCCATCTGGCATCCGCCGGTTTTGAGACGATGAAAGAGTTCGACTTCCCGCACAAGCGCTCGCGCCTGATCGTGAGCCAGCGTCACCGCTTCTTCAGCGAGGTGGAACTGTGAACGCGCTCTGGCAGAAAGTGAACCGCGAGATGGTGGCGAAAATCCTCGCCGAGCTGGAATACGAACGCACCCTGCGCGCTGAGCCGGTTTCGTCGGACCGCTGGCAAATCGCCATGGGCACCGAGTCCTGGCAGTTTCGCGCCGCGCGCGGGATCTGGGGCTGGCTGCACATCGACCCGGACAGCCTGATCGCCGCCAGCGGAGATGCCGTCGAAGCGGAAAGCGCGCTGCTGCAGCTGGCGACGGTGCTGGAGATGAGCGACGCGCAAACGGCAGAGCACATGGAAGATCTCTACGCCACGCTGCGCGGTGACATGCAGCTGCTGCAGGCGCGGGAAGCGCTGGACGCGGACGCGCTGATCCACCTCGACCCGGACGAATTACAGTGTCTGATGAGCGGTCATCCGAAGTTTATTTTCAACAAGGGCCGCCGCGGCTGGGGGCTGGACGCGCTGCGCCAGTACGCGCCGGAATACCGCGGGCGTTTTCGTCTGCACTGGGTTGCCGTTCAGCGGGAGCATCTGGTCTGGAGCAGCGACGCCGATTGCGACATCAACGCTCTGCTGGCCAGCGCCATGGACAACGCCGAGCGCGCCCGCTTTGACGCCCGCTGGCAGGCGCTGGGTCTCGACGACGGCTGGCTGCCGGTGCCGCTGCACCCGTGGCAGTGGCAGCAGAAAATTGCCATTCATTTCCTTGCGCAGCTGGCGCGCGGAGAGATGGTTGAGCTGGGCGAGTTTGGCGACGAGTATCTGGCGCAGCAGTCACTGCGCACGCTCACCAACGCCAGCCGTCGCGCGCCGTACGACATCAAGCTGCCGCTGACCATCTACAACACCTCCTGCTATCGCGGCATTCCGGGCAAGTACATTGCCGCCGGGCCGCTGGCCTCGCGCTGGCTACAGCAGCAGTTTGCCACCGACGCCACGCTGATCCGCTCTGGCGCGCAGGTGCTTGGCGAACCCGCCGCCGGCTATCTGTCGCATCCGGGCTATGCCGCGTTGCCGAAAGCGCCCTACCGCTATCAGGAGATGCTGGGGGTGATCTGGCGCGAGAATCCGTCCTGTTATTTAGAAGACGGTGAACAGGCGGTGTTGATGGCGGCGCTGATGGAAACCGATAACGCCGGGCGCCCGCTGATCGACGCGTGGATTAAGCGCTCGGGGTTAAGCGCCGACGCGTGGCTGGAAAAACTGTTTGAGGCAACGGTGATCCCGTTCTATCACCTGCTCTGCCGCTACGGCGTGGCGCTGATCGCCCACGGCCAGAACGTGACGCTGGTGATGAAGGACTCTATTCCGCAGCGCATCCTGCTGAAAGATTTCCAGGGCGATATGCGCCTGGTGGATGAGGATTTCCCGCAGGCCCAGAGCCTGCCGGAGCAGGTGAAGGCCGTCACGGCGCGCCTCAGCGCGGATTACATCATTCACGACCTGCAAACCGGCAACTTTGTGACGGTGCTGCGCTTTATCTCGCGCCTCACCCTGCAATGCGGCGTGAGCGAAACCCGTTTCTACCAGATCCTGGCGCAGGTATTACACCGCTATATGGCCGCGCACCCGGAGCTTGCGGAGCGCTTCGCGACGTTTGACCTGTTCAAGCCGCAGATTATTCGCGTGATCCTCAACCCGGTCAAACTGACCTTCTCCGAACACGACGGTGGCAGCCGCATGCTGCCGAACTACGTTACCGATCTTGATAACCCTCTTTTTCTCGCCTCCCGGGAGTCAGCGCAATGAAAACCTATGATTTCATCGGCATTGGTATTGGCCCGTTTAACCTCAGCATCGCCGCTCTGGCCGAAGGGCTGGACGGCTTTAGCTCGCTGTTCCTTGAGCGTAAACCGCACTTCTCCTGGCACCCGGGGATGATGGTGCCGGACTGCCACATGCAGACCAGCTTCCTGAAAGACCTGGTCAGCGCCGTGGAGCCGACCAACCGCCACAGCTTCCTGAACTACCTGGTGCAGCGCAAAAAGTTCTACCGCTTCCTGACCACCGAGCAGCGCACCGTCTCCCGCGAGGAGTTTGCGGACTACCTGTGCTGGGCGGCGGAAAACCTCACCAACCTCGCCTTCAGCCAGCAGGTACAGCAGGTGAGCTTTGATGAGAAAAGCGGCCTGTTTGAGGTACTGACCCAGCGCGACCGCTTCCTGGCGCGCCACGTCTGCGTGGGAATTGGCAAACAGATCAACCTGCCTGACTGCGTCACCGTGCAGGACGATACCTGCTTCCACGCCAGCGAGATGATGCTGCGCACGCCGGATCTCGCGGGCAAGCGCGTCACCGTCGTCGGCGGCGGCCAGAGCGGGGCCGACCTGTTCCTGAATATCTTCCGCGGCGAATGGGGCCAGCCGCTGAGCCTGAACTGGGTATCGCGCCGCAATAACTACAACGCGCTGGATGAAGCCGCCTTTGCCAACGAGTATTTCACGCCCGAGTACGTGGACAGCTTCTCCACGCTGGGTGAAGAGGCCCGTCGTCAGATGCTGCACGAGCAGAAGATGACGTCCGACGGTATCACCACCGAGTCCCTGCTGGCGATTTACCGCGCCATGTACCACCGCTTCGAAGTGCTGCGTGAAAAACCCTGGGCGCATCTCCTGCCGTCCCGCTCGGTGACGTCCCTGACGCGCCTGGAAAACGGACATCGTCTGAACATTCAGCATCACCTCGACGGCGGCCGCGAGCAGCTGGAGAGCGACGTGGTGATCTTCGCCACCGGCTACCGCGCCGTTCAGCCCGCGTTCCTCGCGCCGCTGTCTCACCGACTGAAGCTGGATACGGACGAAGCCTTCTGCATCAACAACGATTTCACCCTCGAATGGGACGGCCCGCAGAGCAACCGCCTGTTCGCCGTGAATGCCGGGATGCACCGTCTCGGCATTGCCGAACCCCAGCTCAGCCTGATGGCCTGGCGCGCGGCGCGGATCTTGAATCGCGCGCACCCCGACGAGCCGTTTGAGCTGGCCACCACACCCGGCGTTATCCACTGGCGCACCACCGCCAGCCCGGACAGCAGCCCGGTTTTTAAATCGTTAGCAAAAACCACCGAGTACTGACACACACAATCAGGATCAACATAACAATGAAACGTTCTCATCTTTGGGTTTTAAATCCTTGCTTGCTTGCAATGCTTTCTACCTCTGCGTGGGCGGAAGAACAAAAGGAAGAAAATATCGTTGTCTCCGCCAGCCGCGCGCACCGCAGCGTGGCGGAGATGGCGCAGACCACCTGGGTCATTGAGCGGGCTGAAATTGAGCAGCAGGTTCAGGGCGGGAAAGAGATTAAAGAGGTGCTGGCGCAGCTGATCCCGGGCATGGACGTCAGCAGCCAGGGGCGTACCAACTACGGCATGAACCTGCGCGGCCGCTCTATGATGGTGATGGTGGACGGCGTTCGCCTGAACTCGTCCCGCAGCGACAGCCGCCAGCTGGACTCTATCGATCCGTTCAACATTGACCGTATCGAAGTGATCTCCGGCGCCACCTCGCTCTACGGCGGCGGCAGCACCGGCGGCCTGGTGAACATCGTCACCAAAAAAGGCCAGCCGGAAACCGAAGTTGAGTTCCAGACCGGGACAAAGAGCGGATTTAACAGCCACAACGATCACGATGAGAACGTGTCGGCAGCCGTAAGCGGCGGCAACGATAACGCCTCCGGTCGTCTGTCGGTGTCGTATCAGCGCTACGGCGGCTGGTATGACGGCAACGGCGACGAGGTGATTATCGATAACACCCAGACCGGCCTCCAGTATTCCGACCGTATTGATGTGATGGGCACGGGCACCATCAACATTGACGATCATCAGCAGCTGCAGCTGACGACGCAGTACTACAAGAGCGAGTCCGACGGCAAGCACGGGCTGTATCTCGGGAAGAACTTCTCGGCGGTAACGGGGGATGCGGCCGCCTACAACAAAGGTAATCTTGATTCTGACCGCGTACCGGGTACCGAGCGCCATCTGATTAACCTGCAGTACTCCAATACCGACTTCTGGGGCCAGGATCTGGTCGCGCAGATTTACTATCGCGACGAGAGCCTGACCTATTATCCGTTCCCGACCCTGACCAAAGGCGTGGTGAGCAGCATCGGCGCGTCCCAGCAGAAAACCGATTTTTACGGCGGCAAGCTGACGCTGAACAGCAAGCCGGTGGACGATTTAACGCTGACCTGGGGTGTCGATGCCGACCACGAAACCTTTGATGCCAACCAGCAGTTCTTTAACCTGAGCAAGGCCGCGGCGAGCGGCGGCATGGAGCTGGATAACGCCTACAACGTGGGCCGTTACCCGGGCTACAGCATCACCAACCTCGCCCCGTTCCTGCAGGCAAGTTACGATATTGACGCCATCACCCTGAGCGGCGGCGTGCGTTATCAGTACACCGAAAACAAGGTGGACGACTTTGTCGGTTACGCCCAGCAGCAGGCCATCGCCACCGGAAAAGCCACCTCCGCAGACGCGGTGCCGGGCGGGAAAACCGATTACAACAACTTTCTGTTTAACGCCGGGATCCTCGGTCGCCTGACCGAACAGCAGCAGGTGTGGTTTAACTTCTCCCAGGGCTTCGAAATTCCGGACCTGGCGAAGTACTACGGCTCGGGCACCTATCAGCTCGTCGACGGTCACTATCGCCTGCTCAACAGCGTGAACGTGAACGACTCGACGCTGGACGGCATCAAGGTTAACGCTTATGAGCTGGGCTGGCGCTATACCGGCGACAACCTGCGCACGCAGGTTGCGGCGTATTACTCGCTCTCGGATAAAACCATCACCATCAACAAGACGGATATGACCATCAACCTGGAAGACGACAAGCGTCGTATCTACGGGGTGGAAGGCCAGGTGGACTATTTCTTCACCGACAGCGACTGGAGCACCGGCGCGAACTTTAACGCCATCAAGTCTGAAACCCGCGAAAACGGCAAATGGGAGAAGCTGACGGTCGACAGCGCCAGCCCGTCGAAAGCCAGCGCATGGGTCAACTGGGCGCCGGGCGACTGGACCCTGCGCGTGCAGAGCACGCAGACCTTTGACGTGTCAGACTCTGACGGCAAGAAGATCGATGGCTATAACACGGTCGACTTCCTGGGCAGCTACGCCCTGCCGGTGGGTAAGGTCAGCTTCAGCGTGGAAAACCTGCTGGACAAAGACTACACCACCGCCTGGGGCCAGCGCGCGCCGGGGCTGTATAGCCCAACCTACGGTGCACCGGGCCTGTATACCTATAAAGGCCGTGGACGTACCTTTGGTCTGAACTACTCCGTACTGTTCTAATCCTGCGCGCCGCCTGCGGGCGGCGCATCTTCCTGTGTAATTTCAACGCGAATTTGCTATAAAATCAGCGATTTGCTGAAATTGTCGGCAAACGAACGAAAAGTGCGTTTTCACCCTTTGACAAGGCGTACCGAGGTCGCTACTATGCGCCTCGTTCACACGATTCCTCTGTAGTTCAGTCGGTAGAACGGCGGACTGTTAATCCGTATGTCACTGGTTCGAGTCCAGTCAGAGGAGCCAAATTTGAAAAGCCTGCTTTTAAAGCAGGCTTTTTGCTTTTCTACTCCGCATCGGGAGAATTTTGGGGCCAGGTGGGATTCCCCCTCTCATGGCTTCATAACGATGCGGCCAAGCGGTTTCGCTGTCTCAGCGTATTCATGGGCCGCGGCGGCGTTAGCCAGGGGGAAGATGCGGTCAATAACAACCCTGATGCGCCCTTCTGCCACAGCCTGCAGTATGTCGTCCACGCTTGTCCGAACGCCGGGCCTTTCAAAAAGAGGCCCCATGAATACCCCCATTAGCGTCTGGTTAGACTGCATTGGCGGCCACAGGTCGACAGTCAGGCTTCCGCCGCCCGCATTACCGACAAAAACGAGACGCCCTTCCGGAGCGAGTGCAGAAAGCGAAGCCGGCAGCGTCGTTCCAACCGGATCGATGACGAGGTCAACACCGGCGCCATGGGTGTACTCTCGGACACTGTCCACGACGTTATTCTTTGCACGATCCACGACATGATCGGCACCAAGTTCCAGCAACCGGCTTATTCGCTGCGTTCCGCTTGCCACGCCGATGACCGTCGCGCCTGCTTGTGAGGCAAGCTGAACGGCCGCGAGCCCCACGCCCCCCGCCGCCGCCTGAATCAGGACGGTTTCTCCATGCCGGAGCATCCCTCGTGTGAAAAGGCAGTGATGCGCGGTTCCAAAAGAGATCGGTACCACCGCCGCTTCTGCTGCATCCACCCCGTCCGGTATAAGCCAGGTGCGTTCCGCAGGCACAGCCCAACGTTCCGCGTGCGATCCCTGCATGCTGAAAGCAGTCACTCTGTCCCCAACCTTTCGGCTACGGACTTTCGCCCCTACGGCAACAACTGTCCCTGCGGCCGCGTAGCCGACGATCCATGAAGGAAGAGGTGGCGGCGTTGAACGCCGGTTGATCAGATCTCCCCCTTCAATCGAGACAGCCTCAACAGAAATCAGAACATCGTCAGGCCCGGCGACCGGATCCGGGACGTCGACATACTGCAGGACGCCGGGAGCGCCTTCCACGTCATAAACCGCTGCTTTCATCAATTTTCCTCTGTCTGATCTGTCGACCGGCGGAAAGACCCGTAATGCTCAGGGCAGCCTGGCAATCACCTTAATCTCAAACTGGAATCCGTACAGCCACGTCACGCCGATCCCGGTCAACGTAGGATAAGGCGCTTCCCCCCAATATTCTGGCAGGATACTCCAGATAGCGTCGAGGTTTGACTCGGGATCGACGACAAAGAGGGTAACGTCAACTACGTCACCGAACGTGCAGCCCGCAGCCGTAAGAACAGCGTTAAGGTTATCGAATGCCAGCCGGATCTGCGCGTTGAGATCCTCTTCAGGCGAACCATCCTCCCGGCTGCCAACCTGCCCCGAAACAAACAGGAAGCCGTTAGATTTGATGGCGGGTGAATA
Organism: Enterobacter sp. KB-221C9; assembly: GCF_041320715.1. Classification (NCBI taxonomy): domain Bacteria; kingdom Pseudomonadati; phylum Pseudomonadota; class Gammaproteobacteria; order Enterobacterales; family Enterobacteriaceae; genus Enterobacter; species Enterobacter sp. KB-221C9. The sequence goes on along the minus strand of NZ_JBGIWG010000025.1, from coordinate 3,543 downwards.
GCGATTGCGCTCATAGAGCGCCTGCCGTCCAAAGGGAAAAACCGCTTCGCGTGTTGTCATGTTTGTACCTTTGTAATGGGGCAAAATCAGCCCGGTGAACATAAAGACACTTTACAGGCGCCAGATCGGGCGGATAAACAAGCGACTTTGTCCATCATTGTTTGTAATATCCAAACAATCGGTGAAAAGAGAGGACAAGGTATGGATCGTTTCGATGCGATGCGCGCCTTTGCTCGCGTGGTGGAGGCAGGCAGTTTCACCAAGGCTGCCCAAACGCTTCATATGAGCAAAACCACGGTGACGCAGCTTATTCAGCAGCTTGAAGCGCGCCTGCGCGTCAGGCTGCTCCATCGCACCACCCGCAGGCTCGGCGTCACTCCTGATGGCGCGGTCTACTACGAGCGCGTTATCCGCCTGCTGGCGGACATGGAGGATGCTGAAAACAGCCTGTCCAGCTCGGCGATGACGCCCAGAGGGCGGCTACGGATAGATGTGCCCACTCCTCTCGCCCGTCTTGTGCTGGTGCCCGCGCTACCGGCTTTTCACGCGCGCTATCCCGATATCCAGTTCGACATGGGCGTGAGTGACCGGGTGGTGGATCTGATTGGCGATAACGTGGATTGCGTCGTGCGGGGCGGCGAAATCAACGACCAGTCCCTGATTGCACGCCACGTTGGCGATTTGCAAATCGGTGTTTACGTCGCACCGAGCTATGTGGAACGCCTCGGTGCCCCTGCGCATCCGCGAGAGCTGGAAAACACGGACCATCGCATAGTGGGATTCTTGTCCTCACGCACCGGTAAGATTGATCCTCTGGTACTGCACGGTGAGAGTGAGCATATTGAAATCAAGGCCAGCTATGTGCTTGCAGTGGATGATGGCAACGCCTACCTTGAAGCTGGGCTAGCGGGATTAGGCGTGATTGCGCTACCCGTCTATATGGCGGCAGCACATCAGGCTTGTGGCTCTTTGATTCCGCTATTTGAACAATGGCGTATTAACCCCATGCCCCTGTACCTGGCATTTCCGCCGAACCGCCACGTCAACGCCAGACTGCGCGTTTTTATTGATTGGATCGTTGAATTGATGCAGCAGCATGTCCCCACGACTTACAATAAGTGACGACATACTGCCCCCTGATTCGGTTAGCGCAGCGCTCCCGGGCAAACCAGCAGCTAAATCTGGTAATCAATCGCCACTTCTTCCGGCTCCATCACCTGACGTTTAATCTCGTCCACCGAAAGACCCGCATTGCACAGCTCGATAAAGCGCCACACATAGTTGCGCTGCAGCTGCCCGCGCTTCATGCCAAGCCATACGGTATTGGCGTCAAACAGGTGACGCGTATCAAGACGCACAAGGTTCCCGTCCTCGCGCTCTCCGCTGGACTGTTCCGCCACCAGGCCAATGCCCAGGCCCAGCTCAACGTAGGTTTTGATCACATCAGAATCCTGCGCGCTCAGCACCACGTCCGGCGTTAGCCCTTTGCGGTTGAAGGCTTCATCAATACGCGAGCGTCCAGTTATTCCCTGCCGATAGGTGATCAACGGCCATTTCGCAATGTCTTCCAGCGTCAGGGGAGAGACCTGATTCAGCGGATGATCGACCGGGAGCAATAAGCTGTGGTACCAGCGGAACCAGGGGAACGCCACCAGCAGCGGGTCGTTGCTCAGGCGCTCGCTGGCAATGCCGATATCCGCCCCACCGTTTTGCAGCAGCACTTCAATTTCCTGCGGCGTGCCCTGGATGAGCTCCAGACGGACGTCAGGGAAAAGTTCGCGGAACGCTTTAATCACTGGCGGCAGGCTGTAGCGCGCCTGGGTGTGGGTGGTGGCGATGGTGAGCACGCCCGAGGCGTCATTGGTGAAGAGATCCGCCAGACGACGCACGTTGCTGGCCTCGTTGAGGATCCGCTCAGCGATGGTGAGCAAAGCCTTACCCGGCTCCGTCATGCCGAGCAGCCGCTTGCCGCGACGGATAAAGATCTCTATACCCAGTTCCTCTTCCAGCTCGCGGATATGGCGGCTGACGCCGGACTGAGAGGTATAAAGCATGTTGGCGACCTCGGTCAGGTTGTAATCCCGCCTGGCCGCCTCACGGATAATTTTAAGTTGCTGGAAATTCACGATTCACTCCGGCGCATCTGACATAGCTCTATTGTTAGAGTCAGCCGAGCTGCAGAACAAATAATAAAAACCAGCATCTTATGCTTTTTTGGAATATCAGCTCACGAGCTGGAGTTCGCGGTTCTCAAGCGATGGCTTGCTGACCAGCGACATCAAAATCTCTTTTACCGCCTGCGCCTGCGGCGACAGCGAACCGCGTGCAGACATGTTCAGCGACAGCGGCAGGCTCATCGAAGGCGTGGTGATCCGCGCCATCCAGCCGTTTGCCGCGCTGCACAGCGAGCGGGCAGCGGATTCCGGCAGAACCGTCACCCCCATTCCGCTGGCAATGGCCGCGGTGAGCGTGGAGATTGAGTCAATTTCGCCGATGATTTTGGCCGTCAGGCGGCGCAGGGAGAACGCTTCGTCCACGCGCACGCGCACGGCGCTATAGTCGCGCGGCAGATAGAGATTCATCTCCGCCACGGCGGTAAGGTCTACGCTCTGGCCCGGACAGTCACGGGTGCCCACGAGGTAGAGATCTTCTTTCAGCAGCGGCTGGCTGGTGATACCGGCGACCGGGGAGCGATCGTAAAGCACCGCCATGTCCAGCTGGCCGCTCAGCAGTTTGTCATTCAGTACGGAACCGCTGTTTTCGTGCAGGTACACCAGCACTTCAGGCAGCTCGGCGCGGACGGCCTGCAGCAGCGGCATGGTAATAGAGGATGCGGCCGTTCCCGGCGCCAGGCCGATAGAAACGTGCCCGCTCAGAGTCTGGCCCACGTTATTCACCGCCAGCTGCGCCTGTTCACACTGGCGGAGGATGGTGCGCGCGTGGGTATACAGGATCTTACCTGCTTCCGTTGGCGTGACGCCGCGCTTGGTGCGGATCAACAGCTGCTGATCCATCTCGCCTTCCAGAGTAGCCACCTGCTGGCTCAGCGCAGGCTGCGCGATATGCAGCACTTCTGCCGCTTGAGTCAGGCTGCCGATATCGACGATTTTTACGAAGTATTTCAGTCGTCTTAAGTTCATTTTGCCCCCTGTTCGAAATGCTGTGCCGGAACCGGCTGTCGTTGTTGAACAGGTTTTGCAATATGAATGCCACTTTTACCAGGCGGTCTGAATTGTTCGCTAAGCGCCTGAAAATAAGGAAACCTAATTACAGAGGGGGGTTTTATTACCGAAACAGCAGTTTATGATCTGCCCCATTAGGGGTATCCCCGCACCAAGACGGTGCATTCCGCTGCCAAAAACATCACTTTGCCGATTTTGTCAGCAAACGATCAAAAGGCGTTGATCCACCCTTTGACAAGGCGAACGCAGGTCGATAATATGCGCCCCGTTCACACGATTCCTCTGTAGTTCAGTCGGTAGAACGGCGGACTGTTAATCCGTATGTCACTGGTTCGAGTCCAGTCAGAGGAGCCAAATTTAA
>NZ_JBGIWG010000024.1:0-29169 GCF_041320715.1 Enterobacter sp. KB-221C9 | reverse complement strand
AATGCCAGGCGACAACATCAAGATGGTTGTGACTCTGATCCACCCAATCGCGATGGACGACGGTCTGCGTTTCGCAATCCGTGAAGGCGGCCGTACCGTTGGCGCGGGCGTGGTTGCTAAAGTTCTCGGCTAATCGCTGATAACATTTGACGCAATGCGCATGAAAAGGGCATCATTTGATGCCCTTTTTGCACGCTTTCACATCAGAACCTGGCTCATCAGTGATTATTTTTGTCATAATCATTGCTGAGACAGGCTCTGCAGAGAGCGTATAATCCATAAAGGGATTAGCGTTTCGATTTGGCTCGCCTCGCAATCGCGGGGTGAAATTATTTGTAGAATTCTTCTGACAGGTTGGTTTATGAGTGCGAATACCGAAGCTCAAGGGAGCGGGCGCGGCCTGGAAGCGATGAAGTGGGTCGCTGTTGCCGTGCTGCTGATTGTGGCAATCGTTGGCAACTATCTTTATCGTGACATGATGCTGCCGCTCCGCGCGCTGGCAGTGGTGATTCTGATTGCTGCAGCGGGCGGTGTCGCGCTGTTGACGACTAAAGGTAAAGCAACCGTTGCTTTTGCACGTGAAGCGCGTACCGAAGTTCGTAAGGTCATTTGGCCGACTCGCCAGGAAACATTGCACACCACGCTGATCGTAGCGGCGGTTACCGCTGTAATGTCACTGATCCTGTGGGGACTGGATGGTATTCTGGTTCGCCTGGTTTCCTTTATTACTGGCCTGAGGTTCTAAGATGTCTGAAGCCCCTAAAAAGCGTTGGTACGTCGTTCAGGCGTTTTCCGGTTTTGAAGGCCGCGTAGCAACGTCGCTGCGTGAGCATATCAAATTACACAACATGGAAGAGTTATTTGGCGAAGTTATGGTTCCGACCGAAGAAGTGGTTGAGATCCGTGGCGGCCAACGTCGCAAAAGCGAGCGTAAATTCTTCCCGGGTTACGTGCTGGTTCAGATGGTGATGAACGACGCTAGCTGGCACCTGGTGCGCAGCGTACCGCGCGTGATGGGCTTTATCGGCGGCACGTCTGACCGTCCGGCGCCAATCAGCGACAAAGAAGTTGATGCGATTATGAACCGCCTGCAGCAGGTGGGTGATAAGCCGCGTCCTAAAACGCTGTTTGAACCGGGTGAAATGGTTCGTGTTAGCGACGGTCCGTTTGCTGACTTTAACGGCGTCGTTGAAGAAGTGGACTACGAGAAGTCCCGCCTGAAAGTTTCTGTTTCTATCTTCGGTCGTGCGACCCCGGTAGAACTGGACTTTGCGCAGGTCGAAAAAGCCTAAGCAGCGATCAAAAAAGCGGCGATTTAATCGTTGCACAGGGCGCGAGATTGGAATACAATTTCGCGCCTTTTGTTTTTATGGGCCCCGGCCCGTAAAACGAATTTTATTCACGGGGAGCCTTCCTGAGGCGCTATTACCCAATCAGAGGATTTTAGAATGGCTAAGAAAGTACAAGCCTACGTCAAGCTGCAGGTTGCAGCTGGTATGGCGAACCCAAGTCCACCAGTTGGTCCAGCTCTGGGTCAGCAGGGTGTGAACATCATGGAATTCTGTAAAGCGTTCAACGCCAAAACCGAATCCCTGGAAAAAGGTCTGCCAATCCCAGTCGTAATCACTGTTTACGCTGACCGTTCTTTCACTTTCGTTACCAAAACCCCTCCAGCAGCAGTTCTGCTGAAGAAAGCGGCTGGTATCAAGTCTGGTTCCGGTAAACCGAACAAAGACAAAGTGGGTAAAATTTCCCGCTCTCAGCTGCAGGAAATCGCGCAGACCAAAGCTGCCGACATGACTGGTGCCGACATTGAAGCGATGACTCGCTCAATCGAAGGTACTGCACGTTCCATGGGCCTGGTAGTGGAGGACTAAGAAATGGCTAAACTGACCAAGCGCATGTCCGTGATCCGTGACAAAGTTGATGCGACCAAACAGTACGACATCAACGAAGCTATCGCTCTGCTGAAAGAACTGGCAACTGCTAAGTTCGTTGAAAGCGTTGACGTTGCCGTTAACCTCGGCATCGACGCTCGTAAATCCGATCAGAACGTTCGTGGCGCAACTGTACTGCCACACGGTACTGGCCGTTCCGTTCGCGTAGCTGTATTTGCTCAGGGTGCAAACGCTGAAGCTGCTAAAGCTGCCGGCGCTGAACTGGTAGGTATGGAAGATCTGGCTGATCAGATCAAGAAAGGCGAAATGAACTTTGACGTTGTTATTGCTTCTCCAGATGCAATGCGCGTTGTTGGCCAGCTGGGCCAGGTTCTGGGTCCACGCGGCCTGATGCCAAACCCGAAAGTTGGTACTGTAACCCCTAACGTTGCTGAAGCGGTTAAGAACGCTAAAGCAGGTCAGGTTCGTTATCGTAACGACAAAAACGGCATCATCCACACCACCATCGGTAAAGTGGACTTTGACGCTGACAAACTGAAAGAAAACCTGGAATCTCTGCTGGTTGCGCTGAAAAAAGCAAAACCAACTCAGGCGAAAGGCGTGTACATCAAGAAAGTTAGCATCTCCACCACCATGGGTGCAGGTGTTGCAGTTGACCAGGCTGGCCTGAGCGCTGCTGCAAACTAATGCCTTTACGTGGGCGGTGATTTTGTCTACAATCTTACCCCCACGTTTGCTAACGAAAGTTAGCGGCTAAAAGATTTGTTCGTTGGAGCCTGGCCTAATCCAGGCCTCCGTCGAAGACCGCAGGTGTTTCGCAAGAGACTTAATCCCCTGCGTAGACGGTGACAGAACGCTAAGATTATTTTTGGATACTCTGGCTTGTTTCTGCTCACCGTATTAAGACGCTCTTTCCGTTGGGGAGAGTGAAGTGAGTTCCGGAACATGAGTTCCGGCAAACATCCAGGAGCAAAGCTAATGGCTTTAAATCTTCAAGACAAACAAGCGATTGTTGCTGAAGTCAGCGAAGTAGCCAAAGGCGCGCTGTCTGCAGTAGTTGCGGATTCCCGTGGCGTTACTGTAGACAAAATGACTGAACTGCGTAAAGCAGGTCGTGAAGCTGGCGTATACATGCGTGTTGTTCGTAACACCCTGCTGCGTCGCGTAGTTGAAGGTACTCAGTTCGAGTGCCTGAAAGACACGTTTGTTGGTCCGACCCTGATTGCATACTCTATGGAACACCCGGGCGCTGCCGCTCGTCTGTTCAAAGAGTTCGCGAAAGCGAATGCAAAATTTGAGGTCAAAGCTGCAGCCTTTGAAGGTGAGTTGATCACGGCATCGAACATCGATCGCCTGGCAACCCTGCCGACCTACGAAGAAGCAATTGCACGCCTGATGGCAACCATGAAAGAAGCTTCGGCTGGCAAACTGGTTCGCACTCTGGCTGCTGTTCGCGATGCGAAAGAAGCTGCTTAATCGCAGTTATCTTTATAAAGCATTTGCTTACGTATAAACTTATTCTGATTTTCAGGAACAATTTAAATGTCTATCACTAAAGATCAAATCATTGAAGCAGTTGCAGCTATGTCCGTAATGGACGTTGTAGAACTGATTTCTGCAATGGAAGAAAAATTCGGTGTTTCTGCTGCTGCTGCTGTAGCTGTAGCTGCGGGCCCGGCTGAAGCTGCTGAAGAAAAAACTGAATTCGACGTAATTCTGAAAGCTGCTGGCGCTAACAAAGTTGCTGTTATCAAAGCAGTACGTGGCGCAACTGGCCTGGGTCTGAAAGAAGCTAAAGACCTGGTAGAATCTGCTCCAGCTGCGCTGAAAGAAGGCGTGAGCAAAGACGACGCAGAAGCACTGAAAAAATCTCTGGAAGAAGCTGGCGCTGAAGTTGAAGTTAAATAAGCCAACTTTTCTGGTTGCAGCCTAAGTCATTAGGCTGATGGCTGGTGACTTTTTAGTCACCAGCCTTTTTGCGCTGTAAGGCATCAGTAGCATTTCACACTGTTTGACTGCTGATTGTCCTGACAATGCATGTTTCTATCGACGACTTAATATATTGCGACAGGGTGCTCGCTCTGTGTAAATCGCGACGAAATGATTTAAGCGTGATAGCAACAGGTATTGCGGAAAGTATTCAATTTTCCGGTCCACAAAATGGTGTTGCACAAACTGTCCCTTCGTCGGACAGATGGGTCGACTTGTCAGCGAGCTGAGGAACCCTATGGTTTACTCCTATACCGAGAAAAAACGTATTCGTAAGGATTTTGGTAAACGTCCACAAGTTCTGGACATTCCATATCTCCTTTCTATCCAGCTTGACTCGTTCCAGAAGTTTATCGAGCAAGATCCTGAAGGGCAGTACGGTCTGGAAGCAGCCTTCCGCTCCGTGTTCCCGATTCAGAGCTACAGCGGTAACTCCGAGCTGCAGTACGTCAGCTACCGCCTTGGCGAACCGGTGTTTGACGTTCAGGAATGTCAGATCCGTGGCGTGACCTATTCCGCACCGCTGCGCGTAAAACTGCGTCTGGTGATCTACGAGCGCGAAGCGCCGGAAGGCACCGTAAAAGACATTAAAGAACAAGAAGTCTACATGGGTGAAATTCCACTCATGACGGACAACGGTACTTTCGTTATCAACGGTACTGAGCGTGTTATCGTTTCCCAGCTGCATCGTAGCCCGGGCGTCTTCTTCGACAGCGATAAAGGTAAAACACACTCTTCCGGTAAAGTACTGTATAACGCACGCATCATTCCTTACCGTGGTTCATGGCTGGACTTCGAGTTCGATCCGAAAGACAACCTGTTTGTCCGTATCGACCGTCGTCGTAAGCTGCCTGCAACCATCATTCTGCGTGCGCTGCAATACACCACTGAACAGATCCTGGACCTGTTCTTTGAGAAAGTGATCTTTGAAATCCGCGACAACAAGCTGCAGATGGAGTTGGTGCCGGAACGTCTGCGTGGTGAGACCGCGTCGTTCGACATCGAAGCCGACGGCAAAGTGTATGTGGAAAAAGGTCGCCGTATCACCGCGCGCCACATCCGCCAGCTGGAAAAAGATGATATCAAACTCATCGAAGTTCCGGTTGAGTACATTGCAGGAAAAGTAGCCGCGAAAGATTACGTTGATGAATCAACGGGTGAGCTGATCTGCCCAGCGAACATGGAGCTGAGCCTGGATCTGTTGGCTAAGCTGAGCCAGTCTGGCCACAAACGTATCGAAACGCTGTTCACCAACGATCTGGACCACGGCGCGTATATCTCTGAGACTATTCGCGTCGACCCAACCACCGATCGTCTGAGCGCGCTGGTAGAAATCTACCGCATGATGCGTCCTGGTGAGCCACCAACTCGCGAAGCGGCGGAAAGCCTGTTCGAGAACCTGTTCTTCTCCGAAGACCGCTACGATCTGTCCGCGGTTGGTCGTATGAAGTTCAACCGTTCTCTGCTGCGCGACGAAATCGAAGGTTCCGGTATCCTGAGCAAAGACGACATCATCGAAGTGATGAAGAAGCTCATCGATATCCGTAACGGCAAAGGCGAAGTGGACGATATCGACCACCTCGGCAACCGTCGTATCCGTTCCGTAGGCGAAATGGCGGAAAACCAATTCCGCGTTGGCCTGGTACGTGTAGAGCGTGCGGTGAAAGAGCGTCTGTCTCTGGGCGATCTGGATACCCTGATGCCTCAGGATATGATCAACGCCAAGCCGATTTCTGCAGCAGTGAAAGAGTTCTTCGGTTCAAGCCAGCTGTCTCAGTTCATGGACCAGAACAACCCGCTGTCTGAGATTACGCACAAACGTCGTATCTCTGCACTCGGCCCAGGCGGTCTGACCCGTGAACGCGCAGGCTTTGAAGTTCGAGACGTACACCCGACGCACTACGGTCGCGTATGTCCAATCGAAACGCCTGAAGGTCCAAACATCGGTCTGATCAACTCCCTGTCCGTGTACGCACAGACTAACGAATACGGTTTCCTCGAGACCCCGTACCGTAAAGTGACTGACGGTGTTGTAACCGACGAAATTCATTACCTGTCTGCTATTGAAGAAGGCAACTACGTTATCGCTCAGGCGAACTCCAACCTGGATGACGAAGGCCACTTTGTAGAAGATCTGGTTACCTGCCGTAGCAAAGGCGAATCAAGCTTGTTCAGCCGCGACCAGGTTGACTACATGGACGTATCCACCCAGCAGGTGGTATCCGTCGGTGCGTCCCTGATCCCGTTCCTGGAACACGATGACGCCAACCGTGCATTGATGGGTGCGAACATGCAACGTCAGGCCGTTCCAACTCTGCGCGCTGATAAGCCGCTGGTTGGTACCGGTATGGAACGTGCTGTTGCCGTTGACTCCGGTGTTACTGCGGTTGCTAAACGTGGCGGTACTGTTCAGTACGTCGACGCATCCCGTATCGTTATCAAAGTTAACGAAGACGAGATGTATCCGGGCGAAGCAGGTATCGACATTTATAACCTGACCAAATACACCCGTTCTAACCAGAACACCTGTATCAACCAGATGCCTTGCGTATCTCTGGGTGAGCCAGTTGAGCGCGGCGACGTGCTGGCAGACGGTCCGTCCACCGACCTCGGTGAACTGGCGCTCGGTCAGAACATGCGCGTAGCGTTCATGCCGTGGAACGGTTACAACTTCGAAGACTCCATCCTCGTCTCCGAGCGTGTGGTTCAGGAAGACCGTTTCACCACCATCCACATTCAGGAACTGGCATGTGTGTCCCGTGACACCAAGCTGGGGCCAGAAGAGATCACCGCTGACATCCCTAACGTGGGTGAAGCTGCGCTCTCCAAACTGGATGAATCCGGTATCGTTTACATCGGTGCGGAAGTGACCGGCGGCGACATTCTGGTTGGTAAGGTTACGCCTAAAGGTGAAACCCAGCTGACGCCAGAAGAGAAACTGCTGCGTGCAATCTTCGGTGAGAAAGCGTCTGACGTTAAAGACTCTTCTCTGCGCGTACCAAACGGTGTTTCCGGTACGGTTATCGACGTTCAGGTCTTCACCCGTGACGGCGTTGAGAAAGATAAGCGTGCGCTGGAAATCGAAGAGATGCAGCTCAAACAGGCTAAGAAAGACCTGTCTGAAGAACTGCAGATCCTCGAAGCGGGTCTGTTCAGCCGTATTTATGCGGTGCTGGTTGCCGGTGGCGTTGAAGCTGAGAAGCTCGACAAACTGCCACGCGATCGCTGGCTGGAACTGGGCCTGACCGACGAAGAGAAACAAAATCAGCTGGAACAGCTGGCTGAGCAGTATGACGAACTGAAACACGAGTTCGAGAAAAAACTCGAAGCGAAACGCCGCAAAATCACTCAGGGCGACGATCTGGCACCAGGCGTGCTGAAGATTGTTAAGGTGTATCTGGCCGTTAAACGTCAGATCCAGCCTGGTGATAAGATGGCAGGTCGTCACGGTAACAAGGGTGTTATCTCTAAGATCAACCCGATCGAAGATATGCCGCACGATGCTAACGGTACGCCGGTAGATATCGTACTGAACCCGCTGGGCGTACCGTCTCGTATGAACATCGGTCAGATCCTGGAAACTCACCTGGGTATGGCTGCGAAAGGTATCGGCGACAAGATTAACGCCATGCTGAAGCAGCAGGAAGAAGTCGCGAAACTGCGCGAATTCATCCAGCGAGCCTACGATCTGGGTACCGACGTGCGTCAGAAAGTCGACCTGAATACCTTCAGCGATGAAGAAGTGCTGCGCCTGGCTGAGAACCTGAAAAAAGGTATGCCAATCGCAACGCCGGTCTTCGATGGTGCGAAAGAAGCTGAAATTAAAGAGCTGCTGCAACTGGGTGGTCTGCCAACGTCTGGTCAGATTACGCTGTTTGACGGCCGTACCGGTGAACAGTTCGAGCGTCCGGTAACCGTAGGTTACATGTACATGCTTAAACTGAACCACCTGGTCGACGACAAGATGCACGCTCGTTCTACCGGTTCTTACAGCCTGGTTACTCAGCAGCCGCTGGGTGGTAAGGCACAGTTCGGTGGTCAGCGCTTCGGGGAGATGGAAGTGTGGGCGCTGGAAGCATACGGCGCGGCATACACCCTGCAGGAAATGCTCACCGTTAAGTCTGATGACGTGAACGGTCGTACCAAGATGTATAAAAACATCGTGGACGGCAACCATCAGATGGAACCGGGCATGCCAGAATCCTTCAACGTACTGTTGAAAGAGATTCGTTCGCTGGGTATCAACATCGAACTGGAAGACGAGTAATTCTCGCTCAAACAGGTCACTGGTGCCGGGTTAACCCCCGGCACCAGATTGTGCTAACTCCGACGGGAGCAAATCCGTGAAAGATTTATTAAAGTTTCTGAAAGCGCAGACTAAAACCGAAGAGTTTGATGCGATCAAAATTGCTCTGGCTTCGCCAGACATGATCCGTTCATGGTCTTTCGGTGAAGTCAAAAAGCCGGAAACCATCAACTACCGTACGTTCAAACCTGAGCGTGACGGCCTTTTCTGTGCGCGTATTTTCGGGCCAGTAAAAGACTACGAGTGCCTGTGCGGTAAGTACAAGCGCCTGAAACACCGTGGTGTGATCTGTGAGAAGTGCGGCGTTGAAGTGACCCAGACCAAAGTGCGTCGTGAGCGCATGGGCCACATCGAGCTGGCGTCTCCGACCGCTCACATCTGGTTCCTGAAATCTCTGCCGTCCCGTATCGGTCTGCTGCTGGATATGCCGCTGCGCGATATCGAACGTGTTCTGTACTTCGAATCTTATGTGGTTATCGAAGGCGGGATGACGAACCTGGAACGTCATCAGATCCTGACTGAAGAGCAGTATCTGGACGCGCTGGAAGAGTTCGGTGACGAATTCGACGCGAAGATGGGTGCGGAAGCTATTCAGGCCCTGCTGAAGAGCATGGATCTGGAGCAAGAGTGCGAGCAGCTGCGTGAAGAGCTGAACGAAACCAACTCCGAAACCAAACGTAAAAAGCTGACCAAGCGTATCAAACTGCTGGAAGCGTTCGTTCAGTCTGGTAACAAACCAGAGTGGATGATCCTGACCGTTCTGCCGGTTCTGCCGCCAGATCTGCGTCCACTGGTTCCGCTGGATGGTGGTCGTTTCGCAACGTCCGATCTGAACGATCTGTATCGTCGCGTTATCAACCGTAACAACCGTCTGAAACGTCTGCTGGATCTGGCTGCGCCGGACATCATCGTACGTAACGAAAAACGTATGCTGCAGGAAGCGGTAGATGCCCTGCTGGATAACGGTCGTCGCGGTCGTGCGATCACCGGTTCTAACAAGCGTCCTCTGAAATCTTTGGCCGACATGATCAAAGGTAAACAGGGTCGTTTCCGTCAGAACCTGCTCGGTAAGCGTGTTGACTACTCCGGTCGTTCTGTAATCACCGTAGGTCCATACCTGCGTCTGCATCAGTGCGGTCTGCCGAAGAAAATGGCACTGGAGCTGTTCAAACCGTTCATCTACGGCAAGCTGGAACTGCGTGGCTTGGCCACCACCATCAAAGCCGCTAAGAAAATGGTTGAGCGTGAAGAAGCTGTCGTTTGGGACATCCTCGACGAAGTTATCCGCGAACACCCGGTACTGCTGAACCGTGCACCAACCTTGCACCGTTTGGGTATCCAGGCATTTGAGCCAGTGCTGATCGAAGGTAAAGCTATCCAGCTGCACCCGCTGGTTTGTGCGGCATATAACGCCGACTTCGATGGTGACCAGATGGCTGTTCACGTACCGCTGACGCTGGAAGCCCAGCTCGAAGCGCGTGCGCTGATGATGTCTACCAACAACATCCTGTCCCCAGCGAACGGTGAACCAATTATCGTTCCTTCTCAGGACGTTGTATTGGGTCTGTACTACATGACCCGTGACTGTGTTAACGCCAAAGGCGAAGGCATGGTGCTGACTGGCCCGAAAGAAGCTGAGCGTATTTATCGCGCTGGCCTGGCCTCTCTGCATGCGCGCGTTAAAGTGCGTATCACCGAATACGAAAAAGATGAAAACGGCGAATTCGTTGCGAAAACCAGCCTGAAAGACACGACCGTTGGCCGTGCCATTCTGTGGATGATCGTACCGAAAGGTCTGCCTTTCTCCATCGTCAACCAGGCGCTGGGCAAGAAAGCGATCTCCAAAATGCTGAACACCTGTTACCGCATTCTGGGTCTGAAGCCGACCGTTATCTTCGCTGACCAGACAATGTATACCGGCTTTGCTTATGCAGCGCGTTCAGGTGCATCTGTTGGTATCGATGACATGGTCATCCCAGAGAAGAAACACGAGATCATCTCTGAAGCGGAAGCCGAAGTTGCTGAGATCCAGGAGCAGTTCCAGTCTGGTCTGGTTACCGCGGGCGAACGCTATAACAAAGTTATCGATATCTGGGCAGCGGCGAACGATCGTGTATCCAAAGCGATGATGGATAACCTGCAGACCGAAACCGTCATTAACCGTGACGGCGTAGAAGAGCAGCAGGTTTCCTTCAACAGCATCTACATGATGGCCGACTCCGGTGCGCGTGGTTCCGCAGCACAGATTCGTCAGCTGGCAGGTATGCGTGGTCTGATGGCGAAGCCAGATGGCTCCATTATCGAAACGCCAATCACCGCGAACTTCCGTGAAGGTCTGAACGTACTCCAGTACTTCATCTCCACGCACGGTGCTCGTAAAGGTCTGGCGGATACCGCACTGAAAACAGCGAACTCCGGTTATCTGACGCGTCGTCTGGTTGACGTTGCGCAGGATCTGGTTGTGACCGAAGACGATTGTGGCACCCTCGAAGGTATCACCATGACCCCGGTTATCGAGGGTGGTGATGTTAAAGAGCCACTGCGCGATCGCGTTCTGGGTCGTGTGACTGCGGAAGACATTCTGAAGCCGGGCACTGCAGACATTCTGGTTCCACGCAACACGCTGCTGCACGAGCACTGGTGTGACCTGCTGGAAGCGAACTCTGTTGACTCCGTGAAAGTACGTTCCGTTGTATCTTGTGACACCGACTTTGGTGTATGTGCGCACTGCTATGGTCGTGACCTGGCGCGTGGCCACATCATCAACAAAGGTGAAGCAATCGGCGTTATCGCGGCACAGTCCATCGGTGAGCCGGGTACACAGCTGACGATGCGTACGTTCCACATCGGTGGTGCGGCATCTCGTGCGGCTGCTGAATCCAGCATCCAGGTGAAAAACAAAGGTAGCATCAAGCTCAGCAACGCGAAGTCTGTTGTTAACTCCGCAGGCAAGCTGGTTGTGACCTCTCGTAACACCGAGCTGAAGCTGATCGACGAATTCGGTCGTACCAAAGAGAGCTATAAAGTACCTTACGGTGCGGTTATGGCGAAAGGTGATGGCGAGCAGGTTGCCGGCGGTGAAACCGTTGCAAACTGGGATCCACACACCATGCCGGTTATCACCGAAGTGAGTGGTTTCATCCGCTTCACTGACATGATCGACGGCCAGACCATTACTCGTCAGACCGACGAGCTGACCGGTCTGTCTTCTCTGGTGGTTCTGGATTCTGCTGAACGTACTGCCGGTGGTAAAGATCTGCGTCCTGCACTGAAAATCGTTGATGCTCAGGGTAACGACGTTCTGATCCCTGGTACCGATATGCCTGCGCAGTACTTCCTGCCGGGTAAAGCGATCGTTCAGCTGGAAGATGGTATCCAGATCGGTGCAGGTGATGCGCTGGCGCGTATTCCACAGGAATCCAGCGGTACCAAGGACATCACCGGTGGTCTGCCACGCGTTGCGGACCTGTTCGAAGCACGTCGTCCGAAAGAGCCTGCAATCCTGGCTGAAATCAGCGGTATCATTTCCTTCGGTAAAGAAACCAAAGGTAAGCGCCGTCTGGTTATCACCCCAGTAGATGGTAGCGAACCGTACGAAGAGATGATTCCTAAGTGGCGTCAGCTCAACGTGTTCGAAGGTGAACGTGTAGAACGTGGTGACGTGGTTTCCGATGGTCCAGAAGCGCCGCACGATATTCTGCGTCTTCGTGGCGTACACGCGGTAACGCGTTACATCACCAACGAAGTGCAGGACGTTTACCGTCTGCAAGGCGTTAAGATTAACGATAAGCACATCGAAGTTATCGTTCGTCAGATGCTGCGTAAAGCAACCATCGAAAACGCAGGCAGCTCCGAGTTCCTGGAAGGCGAGCAGGTTGAATACTCACGCGTCAAGATTGCTAACCGCGATCTGGAAGCGAACGGCAAAATCGGTGCGACCTTCGCGCGCGATCTGCTGGGTATCACCAAAGCGTCTCTGGCAACCGAGTCCTTCATCTCTGCTGCATCGTTCCAGGAAACGACTCGTGTCCTGACCGAAGCCGCTGTTGCTGGTAAGCGTGATGAACTGCGCGGTCTGAAAGAGAACGTTATCGTGGGTCGTCTGATCCCGGCTGGTACCGGTTATGCGTACCATCAGGATCGTATGCGTCGTCGTGCTGCGGGCGAACTGCCAGCTGCACCGCAGGTGACTGCTGAAGATGCATCCGCGAGCCTGGCAGAACTGCTGAACGCAGGTCTGGGCGGTTCCGACAACGAGTAATCGTTGATGCCCGGTGGTGAACATTACCGGGCATGTGCCTCGTAGGTCGGGTAAGCGCAGCTCCACCCGACAATAAAAAACCCGCCTCGGCGGGTTTTTTTACATCTGTGTTATCAGTTTATCAACGGGATCCGACGATAAAGCTCAATCATATCGCCCGCCAGATCCTGAATGACCATCGCGTTCATCAGGTGATCCTGAGAGTGGACGGTGATCAGGTTAACCGGAAGCTTCCCGGTTCCTTCGTCAAGACCAATAAGCTGCGTCTGGATCGTGTGCGCATGCTTCACATATTCGCGCGACTCTTCCATCGCTTTTTCTGCTTCGTCAAACTCACCTTTACGCGCCATCTGTAGCGCCGTCAGGGCCGCACTGCGCGCCGCGCCTGCATTGACCAGCAGTTCCATAATTGTGGTTTCTAAGTCTTCCATTATGACTCCAGAAGTTTGAGCGCTTTTTCCAGTACGGCATCACCTTTCATCATGCCGTAATCCATCATGTCGATCACCGCGACCTTTTTACCCAGCGGCTCGGCCTGCGCCTGAAGTTTAGCCTGCTCGTATTTAACCTGTGGCCCCAGCAATACGATGTCGGCCGTCGCGATGTTGTCTTTAAACTCCGCAACCGGAACGGCTTTAATGGTGACTTCAACCCCTTTTTTCTGCGCGGCGTCTTTCATACGTTGAACCAGCATGCTGGTTGACATTCCCGCTGCACAGCATAAAACGATGTTCTTCATAATCAGCCTCGATCTACATGTGTTTATTGATAATTATCCCGTGCAGACCGCTTCAACAACCGGTTTACCGCGATTGTGTGTCAGGCATCACAAAGAAACCGGCGATTTTCTGAAACCGGTTACAATTTTGCGTTGTCGTGTACCCGGCCCGTCGAAACGGGCAGGGGTGAAAGAGGGAGGATTAGCTGATGGACGTTCGGTTAATGCGGTTTTTACCCTGCTGTTTGGCGCTGTAGAGGGCGTTATCAACGCTTCCGACAAATTGATCCAGCGGTTCAAAATGCCACTCCCCAAGACCGCCGCTGAACGTGACCCGCAGGTTTTCTTCGCGCCAGACGCGTTTTTCAACAGCGGTACGCCACGCTTCCAGTAATGAGAGCGCAGACGTCATCTGCTCAGCCTGGAAAATTACCGCAAACTCTTCTCCACCGTACCGATAAAGCGAGACGTGATGTGGCTGCATGATCTGGATCCCTTCGCGGGCCACGTTGCGCAGAACGATATCACCGGTCAGGTGGCCTAGCGTGTCGTTAATCGACTTGAAGTTATCAATGTCCACCAGCGCCATCGCGAAAGTCTGCTGGGCATTCAGCAGCTCCGCGATATCGCTATCGAATGCGCGGCGGTTTTTACAGCCCGTCAGCGCATCGTGAGTGGCCTGGCGCACGTAGGCCATCTCACGCTCTTTATTGGACTGGATAGTATGGCTCAGCATCGCTTCCAGTCGCGGCGCCTCACTGACGTCGCCGGTTTTGATGGCATTGATAATGTGCATCAGCACGCTACGCGAGGCGTGGCGGAGGTATAAGCCGAAGAGAATGATGATGATGGCCGCCAGCGCAAACCCCCAGCCAACGATCGTCGTTTCGTGGCGGGTGATATCGGTGAGCGTCGCACCCGATACCCGGTAAATAACAAACCAGTCCGGGTTGGTAAACGAGTAGTAGTAGTACCAGGCGTTGCTTTTCTTGTCGTAAAGGTGGCCTTCGCCGCTGGTCATTTTGTCCATCAGCGCTTCGCTGACGTACTGTTTGAAGAGCGCGCCCGTATCCGGGTGAAGCACAACGGCGCCGTCGCGTTCGACGACGAAGAATTCCCCCTGAACGGGCGCCACCATTTGACGCAGGGTGTAGCCCATTGACGTCAAATCAAGATGAAACGCGATCGTTCCCTTCAGTCTGCCTTCCGGTGAAATCAATGGCTTATAGAGCGTGACCGTCGGATGGCCGGTGAAGTAGTCCATGTAGGGGCGAGTATAGTGGCTGAAGATACTGGCTTCGGCCTGGGCGACAAACCACGGCCGCGTCCGGGGATCGAAGGTTTTACTCTTCTCCGTGGGGAGCACTTCCGGTGCGCGAAGATAATGCCCCTGCGTGTCCGCCAGCGAGATGGAGGACACGGTCGGCATCAGGTTCTGCAGATGCATCACCATCTGCAGCCCTTGCGTCGGGTTGACGTTGAGCGTCTCGTTTAGCCTGTCGTTACGCGAAAAGTACATCGCGGAGCGGCCCAGGATATAGTCGTTTTCACGCAGGATCGACTCGGTGTAGTTCACCGCCAGGTTGTGCGTGAAATTGCTATTGATCTTATGATAATCCTCAAGAAAATCCTTTCGTTGCGAAAGCGTCACCGCGACCGCGATCACCACAAAACTGCAGATGATCCCCGCGAAGCTGAGCATGATTGGCCGGGTAAAAGAGAGCTTTTTGCTGTGAAGTGCCATGAGCTGTACATCGTTCCTGATGGTGAATACTTTCGTCTGCCGATATCCTCTCAGCATAGTCGCTGTCCTGCGGTTAGCGGTGAATTATACGGCACACGGTTTCTGACGGGATGATTTATCTTAAGAACCATTAAGAAAATACTTATTCAAATGGCCGGGGGGCGTTTGTGCAATGAACCAGAGGCAGGGCGAAACGAGGAAGAAGCTTTTCGCCCTGGTCAGCATCCGTTGCTGACCGTGTGACAATAAAAAACCGGACGATCGCTGACAATCATCCGGTTTTGCCTTTTCGTAGCGCCTCGACAATTTTTTATGATGTTGCAGTGCGTTTCAACGTCATTGCGAGGTTCTTCCCAGCCAGCTGTCCCAGTCTTTCCAGACGGGCTGAAGACCCTGCGCCGTCAGCGCTGCGGCGACCGCTTCCGGACGTCGTCCGTCATGCGGCACAAACTGCTCGAGCTCCGGACGATCGTCGGCGTAGCCGCCGGGCTGCGTTTTGGAAAACGCGCTGACGTTGTTAATCGCAAGCGGGATAACGCGATCGCGAAACGCCGGGGACTCACGCGTTGAGAGCGATAATTCCACTTCCGGGGCGAGCAGGCGAAACGCGCAGATGGTCTGCACCAGCTGGCGTTCATCCATTAGCGAAGCCGGTTCAATCCCGCCTGCGCAAGGTCTCAGGCGCGGGAAGGAGATGGAATAACGGCTCTGCCAGTAGTGCTGCTGGAGCCACAGCAAATGTTCCGCCACCATGTAGCAATCCACCCGCCAGCTGTCAGAGAGCCCGATCAGCGCGCCCAGACCGATTTTGTCGATGCCCGCGCGACCCAGCCTGTCCGGCGTTTCAAGCCGGAAAAAGAAATCCTGTTTCTTGCCCTTCAGGTGGTGCCGGGCGTACGTCGCCTCGTGGTAGGTTTCCTGGTAGACCATGACCCCGTCCAGCCCGAGGGTTTTGAGCTCCGCGTACTCCTCCTGCACCAGGGGCTGCACTTCCATCTGCAGCGACGCAAACTGACGACGAATGGCGGGAAGGTGGTGGCGGAAATAGTCCATCCCCACTTTTCCCTGATGTTCGCCCGTGACCAGCAGAAGATGTTCAAAGCCCATTTCACGAATGGCCGCACACTCACGGGCAATCTCATCGTCATCGAGCGTTTTACGCTTGATGCGGTTGCTCATGGAAAAACCGCAGTAGGTGCAGTCATTGGCGCACAGGTTTGAGAGATAGAGCGGCACGTAGAAGCTCACCGTGTTGCCAAAGCGCTGGCGGGTGAGCCGCTGCGCTCGCTGGGCCATCGGTTCGAGGTACGCGCTGGCCGCCGGGGAGAGCAGAGCCATCAGATCCTCGCGGGTCAGATGGCGGGCATTCAGCGCGCGCTCCACGTCAGCCGCCGTTTTGCTGTTGATGCGCAGGGCAATGTCGTCCCAGCTAAGCTGCCGCCAGCGCTCGATAAACGTGCTCATGAGAGCGCCTCCAGAAAACCGGTCAGCGGGCTGGTGGCCTGCGCCTGGAAACTGCGCGAGCCGGGGCCGGACTCCCTTGCCAGCAGGCCAGCTTCTACGGCCATGCGGAACGCACGCGCCATCATGACCGGATCGTCGGCAACCGCGATGGCCGTGTTGACCAGCACCGCGTCGGCGCCCATCTCCAGCGCCTGCGCGGCATGGCTGGGCACGCCAATGCCCGCATCCACCACCACCGGTACGGTAGCCTGCTCAATAATGATTTCCAGCATCGCGCGGGTTTCCAGCCCCTGGTTGGAGCCAATGGGGGCGCCCAGCGGCATGACGGCGGCGCAGCCGACCTCTTCCAGCCGTTTGCACAGGACAGGGTCGGCGCCGCAGTAAGGCAGGACGGTAAACCCTTGCTGTACAAGCTTTTCAGCCGCTTTCAGCGTTTCGATAGGGTCGGGCAGCAGCCAGCGGGCGTCAGGATGAATTTCCAGCTTCAGCCATCGGGTGCCGAGCGCCTCGCGGGCCAGCTGCGCGGCAAAAATCGCCTCTTCGGCCGTTTTGGCACCGGAGGTGTTAGGCAGCAGCGTGACGCCAGCCGCCAGTAAAGGCGCCAGAATGGCATCGCTGTGATGACGCAGATCCACGCGCTTGAGCGCCAGCGTCACCAGCTGGCTGCCGCTTTCGCGAATGGCATCTACCATCAGCTGCGGCGAGGCGAATTTTCCGGTTCCGGTAAACAGATGTGAATCAAAGACTTTATCGGCAATACGTAACATCTCAGCCCCCTGCGATAACCTGAAACAGCAGGATCTGGTCGCCGTCATTGACCTGCTGATGTTCCCACTGCTCGCGCGGCAGGATCTGTTGATTGAGCGCCAGCGCCGTTCCCGGCTTGAGCTGACGCAGCTTGTCGAGCAGTACCGCAACGGTGAGCCCGTCGTCGCATCTCAGCGGCTCATCGTTAAACAGAATGCGCATCGCGGCCTCCGCATACCGGGCAACGGCTGGCTCGGTGTAACGCCAGATGGCGCCAGCCGCTGGAGCGGGCATCAAACAGCCGCAGCATGTTGCGTTCCGTCTCCATGCCGCTGAGCAGCTTGATGGCTTCCAGCGCCTGCATCGTGCCCATTACGCCGACCACCGGACCAAGAATGCCTGCCGTACGGCAGTTGCGCGCTGGCTCTGCATCATCCGGCCACAGGCAGCGATAGCAGCCCTGCGACCACGGCGGGGTCAGGACCATCATCTGTCCGCCGAAACCCACCGCGCTGGCGGTGATAAGCGGCGTATTATTTGCCACGCAGGCGGCGTTAATCGCCTGGCGCGTCGCCATGTTGTCCGTGCAGTCCAGCACCACGTCGGCAAGGGCGACCTCACGGCGCAGGTTTTCACCGCTGAGCCGATCCTGCAGGGCAATCAACGCGATATCCGGGTTGAGCTGGTTCAGGCGCTGCCGGGTGACTTGCGCTTTCGGCTGGTTGATATCCTCGGTGGTAAAGAGGATTTGTCGCTGCAGGTTGCTGAGGTGAACCTCGTCGTCGTCGGCCAGCACCAGCGTACCGATACCTGCACCAGCCAGATAAAGCGCGGCGGGCGCGCCTAACCCGCCCAGACCGACAATCAGCACCCGGCTGGCGAGCAGTTTTTGCTGCCCGTCGATGGCGATATCTTCCAGCAGGATCTGACGGCTGTAGCGCATAAAATCACGATCGTTCATCACCCGCTCCTGCCAGCTGTAACAGCTGTTCGGTGGCGAGCCGCCAGTCTGCGGCCTGGGTGATGGCGCTGACGACGGCGATACTGCCGACGCCGGTCTCCAGCACCGCCGGGGCGCGCTCAAGGCTGATTCCGCCAATGGCGACGGTAGGGTAATCGGCAAGGCGTTTCACGTGACTCGCCAGCTGCGTCAGCCCCTGCGGTGCGGAGGGCATCTGCTTGGTTTGCGTTGGGAAGACGTGACCCAGCGCGATGTAAGAGGGACGGGCCGCCAGGGCCACGTCGATCTCCATGTCGTCGTGTGTTGAAACGCCAAGACGCAACCCGGCTTCACGGATAGCGCTCAGATCCGTTGTTTCCAGGTCCTCCTGGCCCAGATGCACGCCGTAGGCCTGGTGCTTAACGGCCAGCTGCCAGTAGTCGTTGATAAACAGGCGGGCGTTATGTCGACGCCCAAGCGCGATGGCGGCAACCACATCGGCCTCTACCTCGTCATCGCGTTTATCCTTGATGCGCAGCTGGAGGGTGCGAACGCCAGCCTTCAGCAGGCGCTCTATCCACTCAACGCTGTCCACCACCGGATAGAGCCCTAAACGGTAGGGGACGGGCGGGAAATCGGGCTGGTACATTACGCCTCCTCTTTTTTGAGGTAGATTTCGCCGCCTTTGGCGCGGAAGGTTTCTGACATGTCCGCCATGCCCACTTCAATGGTCTGCGCGGCGGCGTAGTCGCGCACCTCCTGGCTAATTTTCATCGAGCAGAACTTCGGCCCGCACATAGAGCAGAAGTGCGCGACTTTGCCCGATTCCTGCGGCAGGGTTTCGTCGTGATAGGCGCGGGCGGTGAACGGGTCCAGCGCCAGGTTGAACTGGTCTTCCCAGCGGAATTCGAAGCGCGCCTTCGACATGGCGTTATCGCGGATTTGCGCGCCCGGGTGGCCTTTGGCCAGATCCGCCGCGTGGGCGGCAATTTTGTAGGTGATCAGCCCCTGCTTCACGTCCTCTTTGTTTGGCAGGCCGAGGTGCTCTTTCGGCGTTACGTAGCAGAGCATGGCGCAGCCGAACCAGCCGATCATCGCCGCCCCAATGCCTGACGTGAAGTGGTCATAGCCCGGCGCAATATCGGTTGTCAGCGGCCCGAGGGTATAGAACGGCGCTTCGTGGCAGTGCTCCAGCTCCTCGGTCATGTTGCGGCGGATCATTTGCATCGGCACGTGTCCCGGGCCTTCAATCATCACCTGCACGTCGTACTCCCAGGCGATTTTGGTCAGTTCGCCCAGCGTGTGCAGCTCGGCAAACTGCGCTTCGTCATTCGCGTCGCGAATAGAGCCAGGACGCAGGCCGTCGCCCAGCGACAGAGAGACATCGTATGCGGCGCAGATTTCGCAGATCTCGCGGAAGTGTTCGTAGAGGAAGTTTTCCTGATGATGGGAGAGGCACCACTTCGCCATGATGGAACCGCCGCGCGAGACGATGCCGGTCAGGCGCTTCGCCGTCATCGGCACGTAGCGCAGCAGCACGCCCGCGTGAATAGTGAAGTAGTCCACGCCCTGTTCAGCCTGCTCCAGCAGCGTGTCGCGGAACGCTTCCCAGGTGAGGTCTTCGGCAATACCGTTGACCTTTTCCAGCGCCTGATAAATCGGGACGGTGCCAATTGGTACCGGGCTGTTACGCAGGATCCATTCGCGGGTTTCGTGAATATAGCGGCCAGTGGAGAGATCCATTACCGTGTCCGCCCCCCACCGCGTGGACCAGACCAGCTTTTCCACCTCTTCTTCGATGGAGGAGGTCACGGCCGAGTTACCGATGTTCGCGTTGACCTTCACCAGGAAGTTGCGGCCAATAATCATCGGCTCGGATTCCGGGTGGTTGATGTTGGCGGGGATAATCGCGCGGCCTGCGGCCACTTCGTCACGCACAAACTCCGGCGTGATGTTCTCCGGCAGGCGAGCGCCAAAGCCTTCGCCCGGATGCTGGTAGCGCAGCACTTCGCTACGGATGCGCTCGCGACCCATGTTTTCGCGGATGGCGATGAACTCCATCTCCGGCGTGACGATGCCCTGACGCGCGTAGTGCAGCTGGGTCACGCATTTGCCCGCTTTGGCGCGTTTTGGCGTCAGCAGGCCGGTAAAGCGCAGCTCGTCCAGACCGTCGTCGGCCAGGCGCTCTTTGGTGTACGCAGAGCTGCGCACGCTCAGTTCTTCGCAGTCGTTGCGCGCACTAATCCACGGCTGGCGCAGCTTCGCCAGACCCTGCTGGACGTTGATGGCAACATCAGGGTCACCGTACGGGCCGGAGGTGTCATACACCGGCACGGCTTCGTTGTCTTCATACTGGGGGCTATCTTTGCTGCCGCCGATAAGCGTCGGGCTAAGCTGAATTTCGCGCATTGGGACGCGGATATCGGCCTGCGAGCCGGAAATGTAGATGCGTTTCGAGTTCGGGAAAGCGGTGCCTTCCAGCGTGTCGATGAAGTGTTGGGCCTGTGCGCGCTGTTCGCGGCGGGTCAGTTTTGCAGTAGACATAGCTCATTCCAAAAGTGAAGGACATGGCTTGTCAGACGACGGATGAAGCAAGAGAGGATCGCCCTTGGGCGATACAACAGCTGTTTGACTCTTGTTCCCTTCGCAGGTATTAGCCTGATCAGGTTCCGCGGATCCCGAATTAACGGTCTCAGCCCGCGCTTTCAGGCGCTGGGCACTCCGACAAGAAAAATCCCCCTCGTGAGAGGGGCGAATGGTTGTAAATTACTCGTTAACGATGAAGAACTCAAGCAGGGCGCGCGACGTTCTCTTCGTTACTGATGTTCAAATCATTGTCCAGCACGAGAGCGATCAGCTTATCTTCCAGCGTGAATCGCTCTTCCAGCGCTTCACCGAGATCGGATAGCGCCCGCTGGAACTCAAGATAGTTATCGTGATCGATGGCGTTCTCGAGCGCGGAATCATAGTAATCCATGATCTGCTGGGTGTTGGCTTCCAGCAGCGGATAGAGCTTGCTGGCCGCTAAATACGGTGTTGTCCCTTCCATTTCGCGGATAATGCGTTCATAAATATTGAAATGGCCGTCGGACAGATAGTCGACCAGGCCCTGACAAAAATCATCCAGCGCTTTTTCATTCAGTCGCATAAACGATTCTTTGCCAGGCTTAATGCCGACCAGATTGTAATAAGCCACGAGTAGATGCTTGCGCACATGTAGCCAGCGATCCACCAGTTTGTTACTTCCTCTAACGCGCTCAGTCAGGCTTTCCAGCTGGTTTAACATGGTCGACTCCGCAAAATGTAGGATTGAATCTGCTTATCCAGAATGTAACCACAATGCTAACAACATGTCAGTGAAGCGAAGGTAGTGCAATAGATATGGATCGTATTATTGAAAAATCAGATCTTGGTTGGTGGATCGTCAGTCACGAACAAAAGTTATGGCTGCCTGCCGGAGAGTTGCCCTATGGTGCAGCGGAAATGTTCGATCTTGTAGGCCAGCACGCGCTGAAGATCGGCGAGTGGCAGGGCGATCCTGTGTGGTTGATCCAACAGGCTCGCCGCCAGGATATGGGATCCGTTCGCCAGGTGCTCGATCTGGATGTCGGGCTGTTCCAGCTGGCGGGGCGCGGCGTGCAGCTGGCAGAGTTTTACCGCTCGCATAAATACTGCGGCTACTGCGGACATACCATGCGCCCGAGCAAAACCGAGTGGGCGTTGCTCTGTAACCACTGTCGCGAACGTTATTATCCGCAGATTGCGCCGTGCATCATCGTCGCCATCCGCCGGGAGGATTCCATCCTGCTGGCGCAGCATACCCGCCATCGCAACGGCGTTCACACCGTGCTGGCCGGCTTCGTCGAAGTGGGCGAAACGCTGGAGCAGGCGGTAGCGCGCGAGGTAATGGAGGAGAGTGGGATCAAAGTGAAGAACCTGCGCTACGTCACCTCCCAGCCTTGGCCGTTCCCGCAGTCGCTGATGACGGCATTTATGGCCGAATACGACAGCGGCGAGATCGTTATCGACCAGAAAGAGCTGCTTGAAGCGAACTGGTATCGCTACGACGATTTACCGCTGTTACCTCCGCCGGGCACCGTGGCGCGTCGGCTGATAGAAGATACCGTGGCGATGTGTCGGGCCGAGTATGAGTAGTGTTACACTGAGGCCATGACGCTTAAGGAACTGCAAAAATGACCGAACTGAAGAACGATCGTTATCTGCGTGCGCTGCTGCGCCAGCCCGTTGATGTCACCCCGGTGTGGATGATGCGCCAGGCGGGACGCTATCTGCCAGAGTACAAAGCCACGCGCGCGCAGGCGGGCGATTTTATGTCGCTGTGCAAAAACGCCGAGCTGGCCTGTGAAGTGACGCTCCAGCCGCTGCGCCGCTTCCCGCTGGATGCTGCGATCCTCTTCTCGGATATTCTGACCATTCCGGATGCAATGGGCCTTGGCCTGTACTTCGAAACCGGTGAAGGCCCGCGTTTCACCTCCCCAATCAAAAGCAAAGCCGACGTGGATAAGCTCCCGATCCCCGATCCGGAAGGCGAGCTGGGCTACGTGATGAACGCCGTACGCACCATTCGCCGCGAGCTGAAAGGTGAAGTGCCGCTGATTGGCTTCTCCGGCAGTCCGTGGACGCTGGCGACCTATATGGTGGAAGGGGGCAGCAGCAAAGCCTTCACCATGATTAAAAAGATGATGTACGCCGAGCCGCTGGCCCTGCATGCGCTGCTCGACAAGCTGGCGAAGAGCGTCACCCTCTATCTGAACGCGCAGATTAAGGCGGGCGCGCAGTCGGTGATGATTTTCGATACCTGGGGCGGCGTGCTGACCGGGCGCGATTATCAGCAGTTTTCCCTGTACTACATGCACAAAATCGTTGACGGCCTGCTGCGTGAAAACGAAGGTCGCCGCGTGCCGGTGACGCTGTTCACCAAAGGTGGCGGTCAGTGGCTGGAAGCGATGGCGGCAACCGGCTGCGATGCGCTGGGCCTCGACTGGACCACCGATATTGCCGATGCGCGCCGCCGCGTGGGCGACAAAGTGGCGCTGCAGGGCAATATGGATCCGTCCATGCTCTATGCGCCGCCAGCCCGCATTGAAGAAGAAGTGTCGACTATACTGTCTGGTTTCGGCCAGGGGGAAGGCCACGTCTTTAACCTTGGCCACGGTATTCATCAGGATGTGCCGCCAGAACACGCAGGCGTATTTGTGGAGGCGGTGCATCGGCTTTCTGCCCAGTATCACAAGTAAGGAGTGGTTATGGATCTCGCGTCGCTACGCGCTCAGCAAATCGAACTGGCCTCATCGGTGATCCGCGAGGATCGTCTGGATAAAGATCCTCCGCAGTACATTGGCGGAGCAGACGTCGGATTCGAGCAGGGTGGGGAAGTGACGCGAGCGGCGATGGTGGTACTGAAATACCCGTCGCTTGAGCTGGTGGAGTATAAGGTAGCGCGTATCGCCACCACCATGCCGTACATCCCGGGCTTTCTCTCCTTCCGCGAATATCCCGCGCTGCTGGCTGCGTGGGAGCAACTTTCGCAAAAACCTGACCTGCTGTTTGTCGATGGACACGGTATTTCACACCCGCGCCGTTTAGGCGTTGCCAGCCATTTTGGGCTGCTGGTGGATGTGCCGACCATTGGCGTCGCCAAGAAACGCCTGTGCGGCGCGTTTGAACCTCTATCTGCCGAGCCGGGCGCGCTGGCGCCGCTTATCCATAAAGGCGAGCAGCTAGCGTGGGTCTGGCGCAGCAAGGCGCGCTGTAACCCGCTTTTTATCGCCACCGGGCACCGGGTGAGCATGGACAGCGCCCTGGCGTGGGTGCAGCGCTGCATGAAGGGCTACCGCTTGCCGGAGCCGACGCGCTGGGCAGACGCCGTGGCGTCTTCGCGTCCTGCTTTTGTTCGTTGGCAGGAAATTCAGCGGTGATTCAGGTAAACTGCGCCTAATTTTCGATTCGAGAGATCATCATGCTACAAAACCCGATTCACCTGCGCCTTGAGAAAGTTGAAAGCTGGCAGCACGTGACGTTTATGGCTTGCCTGTGCGAGCGCATGTATCCCAACTATGCCGCGTTCTGTAAGGAGACGGGCTTTGGTGATGGCCATATCTACCGCCGCATTCTGGATCTGATCTGGGAAACGCTGACGGTGAAAGACGCGAAGGTGAACTTCGACTCCCAGCTGGAAAAGCTGGAAGAGGCGATTCCGGCTGCGGATGATTTTGACCTGTACGGTGTCTACCCGGCGATTGATGCCTGCGTGGCGTTAAGCGAACTGCTTCACTCCCGTCTGAGCGGTGAAACGCTGGAGCACGCTATTGAAGTCAGTAAGGCATCTATTACGACCGTCGCGATGCTGGAAATGACCCAGGAAGGTCGCGAGATGACCGACGAAGAGCTGCGTGCGAACCCGGCGGTTGAGCAGGAATGGGACATTCAGTGGGAAATTTTCCGCCTGCTGGCAGAGTGTGAAGAACGCGATATCGAGCTGATAAAAGGGCTGCGCGCGGACTTGCGAGAGGCTGCTGAGAGCAATATTGGTATAATTTTTAACCAATGAGACAAGAAAACTTGAGATAACGCCCGTTTTGTCGCTCCTCGACTCTTCCCTTTCGCCCCTTGTCTGGTCTACATTTGGGGGGCGAAAAAAAGTGGCTATCGGTGCGTGTATGCAGGAGAGTGCTTTTTTGGCATTTTCGTCGCACTCGATGCTTAGCAAGCGATAAACACATTGAAAGGATAACTTATGAACAAGACTCAACTGATTGATGTAATTGCGGACAAGGCTGATCTGTCTAAAGTGCAGGCTAAAGCTGCTCTGGAATCTACCCTGGCTGCTATTACTGAGTCTCTGAAAGAAGGCGATGCTGTACAACTGGTTGGTTTCGGTACCTTCAAAGTGAACCACCGCGCTGAGCGTACTGGCCGCAACCCGCAGACCGGTAAAGAAATCAAAATCGCCGCAGCTAACGTGCCGGCATTTGTTTCTGGTAAAGCACTGAAAGACGCTGTTAAGTAAGACGCGTGGCAGTGAACAGTTTTAGCGAAGGGGCGGTAACGCCCCTTTTGTCTTTCTGGCGTGGAACGCTCGCGCTGGCAGGCATGCTGCTGCTGTCATCCTGCAGCCACGACACTTCCCTGCCGCCGTTTACCGCCAGCGGTTACGCGGACAACCAGGGCGCGGTCAGGATCTGGCGCAAGGATTCCGGCGGTGAAGTACATCTGCTTTCTGCCTTCAGCCCGTGGCATAACGGCAATACGTCGACTGCGGAATATCGCTGGCAGGGAGATGACCTGTCGCTGATTGAGCTGAACGTCTACAGCAAGACCCCCGAACACGTGAAAGTGCGTTTTGACGACCATGGCGAGCTGAGCTTTATGCAGCGCGAAGTCAGCGGTCAAAAACAGCAGCTTTCCAGCGATCAAATCGCCCTCTACCGTTATCGTGCCGAACAAATCCGCCAGACCAGCGATGCGCTTCGTCTGGGCCGCGTCGTGCTGCGCCAGGGGCGCTGGCATGCCGATGGGACGGTGACCACCTGTGAAGGGCAGACGGTCAAGCCTGAGCTTGAATCCTGGGCAACCGAACACATTCAACGCCGTCAGCGTCATTCATCAATGGAGGTGAGTGTGGCGTGGCTGGAAGCGCCGGAAGGCTCTCAGCTGCTGCTGGTGGCGAATGAAGACTTCTGCACCTGGCAGCCGACGGAAAAGAGTTTCTGAATTCTGTGGATTAAGCCGGATGGCGCTAACGCTTATCCGGCCTACGAACGATCCCCTCTCCCACAGGGAGAGGGTTAGGGTTAGGGTTAGGGTGGGAAATTACTCGCCCTGCTCACGCGCAATCGCGCGATAGCCGATATCCTGACGGCTAAAGCTACCGTTCCAGTGAATATCCGCCATCAGCGCATAGGCGCGTTTCTGCGCTTCTGCCACGGTATGACCCAGTGCGGTCGCACACAGCACGCGTCCGCCGTTGGTGAGGACGCGATCGTCTTCAGCCAGCTTCGTACCGGCATGGAACACCTTCGCACCGTCAATCTGCTCCAGCGGCAGACCGTGGATCTCATCCCCGGTGTTGTAGTTGCCCGGGTAACCACCCGCAGCAATCACCACGCCCAGAGACGCGCGCTCGTCCCACTCTGAGGTTTTCTCGTCGAGTTTGCCTTCGCAGGCTGCCAGACACAGATCCACCAGATCGGATTTCATGCGCAGCATGATGGGCTGCGTTTCCGGATCGCCAAAGCGGCAGTTGAATTCGATAACCTTAGGGTTACCCTGCTTGTCGATCATCAGACCTGCGTAAAGGAAACCGGTGTAGGTGTTACCTTCCGCCGCCATCCCTTTCACGGTAGGCCAGATGACGCGATCCATGGTGCGCTGGTGTACTTCGTCAGTCACTACCGGAGCAGGGGAGTAGGCGCCCATCCCGCCGGTATTCGGGCCGGAATCACCATTACCCACGCGCTTGTGGTCCTGGCTGGTGGCCATCGGCAGAACATGCTCGCCGTCGACCATCACGATAAAGCTGGCCTCTTCGCCGTCGAGGAACTCTTCGATCACGATGCGGTGGCCCGCATCGCCAAAGGCGTTACCCGCCAGCATATCCTGAACCGCGGCTTCGGCTTCTTCGAGGGTCATCGCCACGATCACGCCTTTGCCTGCTGCCAGACCGTCGGCCTTGATAACAATCGGCGCGCCTTTTTCACGTAAATAAGCCAGGGCTGGCTCTACTTCGGTGAAGTTCTGATATTCCGCCGTCGGGATGTTATGACGCGCGAGGAAATCTTTGGTGAAGGCTTTGGAGCCTTCCAGCTGCGCAGCACCTTGCGTTGGGCCGAAGATTGTCAGGCCCGCCGCGCGGAAGGCATCGACGACGCCAATCACCAGCGGCGCTTCCGGGCCGACGATGGTCAGGTCGATTTTCTCGCTCTGGGCAAAGCTCAGCAGCGCCGGAATGTCGGTTACGCCAATGGCGACGTTCTGTAGAGTCGGCTCCAGGGCGGTACCGGCGTTGCCCGGCGCCACGAAGACCGTTTTCACCAGCGGAGACTGCGCCGCTTTCCACGCCAGAGCGTGCTCGCGTCCGCCGTTACCAATTACTAATACTTTCATTTTCAGCTCCGGGAATTAATGGCGGAAGTGGCGCATGTCGGTGAAGATCATCGCAATGCCGTGTTCGTCGGCGGCGGCAATCACTTCGTCGTCGCGGATTGAGCCGCCAGGCTGGATCACGCAGGTGATCCCTACAGCGGCTGCCGCGTCGATACCGTCACGGAACGGGAAGAAGGCGTCAGAAGCCATGGCGGAGCCTTTGACTTCCAGACCTTCATCGCCTGCTTTAATACCCGCGATTTTTGCGGAGTAGACGCGGCTCATCTGGCCCGCACCTATTCCGATGGTCATGTTCTCTTTCGCGTAGACGATGGCGTTGGATTTGACGAACTTCGCAACCTTCCAGCAGAACAGCGCGTCACGCAGTTCCTGTTCGCTCGGCTGACGCTTGGTCACCACGCGCAGGTCGGCTTCTGTCACCATACCCAGATCGCGGTCCTGAACCAGCAGACCGCCGTTCACGCGCTTGAAGTCCAGGGCCGGCACGCGTTCTGCCCACTGGCCGCAAACCAGTACGCGCACGTTCTGTTTTGCAGCGGTGATTTTTAGCGCCTCTTCGGATGCGGATGGCGCGATGATCACTTCAACAAACTGGCGGGAGATGATGGCCTGAGCCGTTTCAGCATCCAGCTCGCGGTTGAAGGCGATAATGCCGCCGAATGCAGAGGTCGGGTCGGTTTTGTAGGCGCGATTGTAGGCATCCAGAATAGAGGTGCTCACGGCAACACCGCATGGGTTCGCATGCTTGACGATAACGCAGGCCGGCTCGCTGAACTCTTTCACGCATTCCAGCGCGGCGTCGGTGTCGGCAATGTTGTTATAGGAGAGCGCTTTGCCCTGAACCTGCTGGGCTGTCGCAACAGAGGCTTCTTTTACCTCTTCTTCTATATAGAAGGCAGCCTGCTGGTGGCTGTTCTCGCCGTAACGCATATCCTGCTTCTTAATGAAGTTCAGGTTCAGGGTGCGCGGGAAGCGGCCGGAAGGATCTTTGCTTTCACCGTGGTAAGCCGGTACCAGGCTACCGAAGTAGTTAGCGATCATGCTGTCGTACGCGGCGGTGTGTTCGAACGCTTTGATGGCGAGGTCGAAACGCGTTGCAAGCGTCAGTGACCCTTCGTTGGCATCCATCTCATTAATAATGGTTTCGTAATCGCTGCTCTTTACGACGATGGCCACATCTTTATGGTTCTTGGCCGCGGAGCGCACCATGGTCGGGCCGCCGATATCAATATTCTCTACGGCATCTTCCAGAGAGCAGCCTTCGCGGGCAACGGTCTGGGCAAACGGGTAAAGGTTAACAACCACCATGTCGATTGGCGCGATGTCATGCTGTTCCATAATGCCATCGTCCTGACCGCGACGGCCAAGGATACCGCCGTGCACTTTCGGGTGCAGGGTTTTGACGCGTCCATCCATCATTTCCGGGAAACCGGTGTAATCGGACACTTCGGTTACCGGCAGACCTTTATCTGCTAACAGGCGAGCGGTACCGCCTGTAGAAAGCAGCTCCACACCGCGTGCGGAAAGTGCCTGAGCGAATTCGACGATACCGGCTTTATCAGAAACACTGAGCAGAGCGCGGCGGACTGGACGACGTTGTTGCATGGTAAATCCCCTGGATTTCACGATTACAGAGAGCGTTAGATGAATTTTCCTGCGAAAAACTCATCTAACACACCTGACGGGGCATCCTTGTTAAGCGCGAGCATTTTAACGAAAACGTTTGCGCAACGCTCGCACATTTTCACTTTTTCGTATCATTGTGGATAAGTCTGTGTGTAAAAAGGTATAAGGCGGGGTTTTGCTGTGGAATGCAGCAGTCAGTCATTTTTCTGTCATTTAGCGGTTGCGGCCTGCTGAGAACTCCCTATAATGCGCCTCCATCGACACGGCGGATGTGAATCACTTCACACAACAAGCGGTTCGGTTGAAGAGAAAAAATCCTGAAATAACGGGTTGACTCTGAAAGAGGAAAG
>NZ_JBGIWG010000023.1:0-40748 GCF_041320715.1 Enterobacter sp. KB-221C9 | reverse complement strand
CGCACCACCCCGTCAGTAGCTGAACAGGAGGGACAGCTGATAGAAACAGAAGCCACTGGAGCACCTCAAAAACACCATCATACACTAAATCAGTAAGTTGGCAGCATCACCGGGATTCTTAAAATTCCGATGGACGCTGATTTAAAATTATTCGATGGCCAGCACCGTGCGCTGGGTATTTTTGAATTTGTACGCGATTATTCCAATACGGAAGATACGATCAGCTTGTTGCTTACCGTTGGCCTGCCACTTGAGTTACGCCAGCAGTTTTTCGCTGATATTAATAACAACGCGAGCAAACCGGCAGCGGCGATCAGTATGGCATATAACAACAATGATCCGGTCAACCAGCTGGCAATGCATCTGGCCCGAACCGTCACCGGGCTGGCGGGCACAGTGGATTTTGAACACAACGTGGTCCCGGCGAAAAGCTCACGGCTGATCAGCTTTAAAGCACTGAACGATGCGACGAAAAAAATGCTCAACCTGCGGGCCAACAGCATTCCCTCGACGCAACAGCGTGATATGGCAGAAAAGCTCTGGACTGCCTGGGCACAGGCGATGCGCTGGAATGATATTGCCCAGGATGATATCGCTGCGGAGTACCGTCAGGAGGCGCTGGGACTGCATGGCATCATGATAAATGCGATCGGTATGGCAACGGCCAGGATGTTACGGCACAGAACACCTGAAAGCATCGAGAACCTTCTGGCCTGTGCGGAAAACGGAGACAACGGTTTTCATTATCGGGAGTCGTTTGTACCTGAGTGCTGGGAAGGGAAGTGTGTTGATCCGGAGACTGGCACCATTAAAACTGACCGGCGGGCGCTTGAAGCAACGGCTGAAGCGCTGCAAAAGCTGATAGACCCGTTCGCAGATGCGCTGTGGTTGCGTGCTTATCTGCCAGTTGAAGAGGCGAGTGATACGGCATTACTGAAATATGCTGCTGACATCGAGAGTTATAAGCAGCGCACAGCCGTGCCGATGATCAATATCGTGGAGAAGCTGAAGGCGCTGGGTGACGGCGAACCGCAGTTCAGAGCGTCGGTGCTGGCTTCCCGTGAGGGGCTAAGCCGCTATCTGGCCGGGGCTGAAGGCTGACGCGGTGGTTGCCGCCTGCAGGGCAATACGGGCATCGAACCCGTATTGCCCTGAAACGCGCTGAGCCGCTCTCTGGGCGCGCATTTAAAAAACCTGTACCCATCATCGTTTTTATGTCTTTGACGAGTCCTGCCCCCTATTCTGGCCTTTTCTGATGTGATCCCGCCCTGGTGTCTGCAAGTTAACTTAATTTTGACGCCCGCACAGCGTGTCTTCCCTGTTCATTTCTGCTCAGTTGCCGGCGTTTTCTGGCTGGCCTGTCGTACTAAAACACCTCTGGGCCCCTTCGGCTCCTGCCCGTCGGGCAGTCGTCAGCCACACTCCGCTAGCCAGGCAAAGCCTGGCAGCTCCGCCGAACCCCCTGCGGGGTTTCGGGCTATCGCTAGTGTCTGATGCCTGAACCCCTGCACCATGCCGGCAAAGCACCTTCATCGGGCTGATGGGGATCTGAAAAGCAAAATTTACAGGGAAAGGAGTTCAGGAAAAAACAAAGAAAATTAATCAGATAACGCTTGATTGTTATGGCTCATTAGACGTATAATGATCACATCGAAAGGCAATAAGGCTTTTCGCGGTAGCGCCCCGACTGGCGCAGGAGTAACAAATTATGAGTAAAGCACTGACCCCCTCCCAGCTTAAAGCTGAACTGGAAACGCAGAAAGATGCGCTGCTGAAGGCGTGCCTGTATGCCCTCAACGAAATCCCTAACCGTCGTTTAAGTGGCCCGTATGCGTCCACGTATGCGCTGGCCGAGCAGGTCAGTAAACTGCTTCAGCGCTGCAAATAATCATTGATGGGCTGGCATTGCCAGCCCTGTTCACCCCTTACGGTAGCGCCCCGCATGGCGCAGGAGTCTGAAATGTCATCTGAAAAAACTCTCCCGTCGGTCGATCTGATGTCCTGCCAGCATGGCGGTGAAGTGATCCCGTCCATAGCTATTGAGCGCATTATCTCGTTGCGGAATGAAGGTATTCGCGTCTATCTCGACGGCATAGACAAGCTGCGAAAAGCGCGCGATCTGATGCAGCAGGCCGGAGGCTGTCAGTACCTGTATGACTACGACAAAGCCGTAGAGAGCGCGATCAAATGGAGCGACACCAGACCAGACCAGGCCGAAACGGCTATTTCCCGCGTTATCGACGGAAAAATCTGGGATCGGCTGATGTCGGAAACCGGCATGTATACGCTGATGAGCAACAAACAACGTCAGGAATGGGATCGGCAGGTGGCAGGCGAGGAAATGCCGCCGATAACGCTGGAGAACGTTATGAGTACGTTCCGGCACCTGAACGCAAGCAAGGCCGATACTTTCACGCAAGGGCTGATTGATATCTTTAAATCCCTGTCGTGGGATTATAAAACCAATAACCCCTGCATGTTTGGCAAGCGTATCATCATCGCGCCGTTGCTCGATGTCTGGCGCAGTAGCTGGGTGCGCTTCAGCTCAGACGGGCACACCAAAATTGACGATCTGGCGCGGCCGTTCTACGTGCTGGACGGGCGTAACGTGCCTGATTACCGCGTTTCTGACGGTGCCAAACTGGATGCCTTTTTCAGTGAAAACCAGTTCAACGGTAAGGTGTTCGAGTGTGATTACTTCAGCGTGCGATATTACAAAAAGGGCAGCGCGCACATTACGTTTAAACGCCCGGAGCTGGTTGAGAAGATCAATAATCTGGTTGCCAGTCACTATCCCGGAATGTTACCCCCTCGCGTGTAATGCAGACGGCAGGCCGCATTTGCGGCCTGAAATATAAACAGGGAAAGGAAGTATTCCCCGGCCTGAAAAAATCATGCCGGGCATGTATTTATTGCTTGATTAATATGGCTCATTAGACGTATAATAATCACATCGAAAGGCAATGAGGCTTTTCGCGGTAGCGCCCCGACTGGCGCAGGAGTAATAAATATGGCTATTCAATCCCTTCAGTTCCGTAACGGCTCCGTTTCTCTTGGTGATGTTTTTGTTTCCAGCTGGGGTTATGAGCAGACAAATACCTGTTTTTATCAGGTGATCGCCCTGCGCGGTAAGAAAACCGCCGTACTGCGCCGCATCGCTGCGCAGCAGGTGAAAGCAGACAGTGCAATGTCTGGCGAGTTAAAGCCGGTATTGAACGACTTTAAAGGCGAACCCGTGACCCGTCGCATCTGTGAAAACCATGAGCATCCGTCTGTCAGCATTGACGAGTACGAACAGGCTTATAAGACCGATCCTAACGAAAGCCATTTTTACAGCACCTGGGGCTGACCGCCTGCTACGCCCCGCAAGGGGCGTATAGTCGAAGACTTATTCAACCAAAACGTGAATACTATGCGAAATAACAAGGCGCTCAGGACGCAGATACATGGCGGAAACAGTTTATCAGGCGCGGAGGCGTTTTTACCTTCTCCGTTTTCGGCGCAGTCGTAACCCGGACACACTGGAAAAAATGTACGAATCCATGCGGGATCGTGGACAGGTGCCGCCGGAGGACACCGAGGCTTTTGAGGCTGCCGCCGACCATCGCCGCGCAGAGCTGGCATCGGGACGCATCTGGGATAAGATCCCGCCGCATGTCTGGCAGTATGTAAAATAATCACAGCGCCCCTACACGGGGCGTTTTTTTGCTTGCATATATGGCTCATTAGACGTATAATGTTTTTACTGATTCAAATCAGTACCTTCCTAAACAGCCTTACAGGTGCATTATGACCTCTTCTGAAATCCTCCATAACCTCCCTCAGATTATCACGGCCGTGGCCGCCCTCATTACAGCCATTACCGGGCTGATTAAAGTCATGAAGGATAAAGGTAAGGACTGAACCGCCGCAGGGGGCGACAGCCCCCTGCATCCCTAACCGGCAGCGCCCCGACTGGCGCAGGAGTAAAAAAAGTGACAACGCTGCATATTCGAGAAATTCCCACTGATGGAGCGCCGCCTATCTGTGCAGGCCGCTCAATCTCAGATGATGACCTTTGCGCCTCATGCCAGCATCTCGACTATCGCCCTGGGCACCTCAGCGCCTGCCTGCTGTCAGGTTGCGGGCGTGACGACTGGCCTTCAGAACTGGATGCAAACGGCTACAGCGTTGCCTGTAGCAGCTATGAGCGTGAAAAATCGCTTGATTAATATGGCTCATTAGACGTATAATTATCACATCGAAAGGCATCCGGTCTTTCGCGGCAGCGCCCCGACTGGCGCAGGAGTTTTACAATGCACGGTAACGTAAATGAAATTTGCGCAAGGCTTCTCGATAGTTTTGATCCACAGCAGCGGATCAGCCTGCTGATCTGGACTGCTGAAGATGTCCATGACTGCACCAGTGATATGAACCTCACTGACGATGAGGCCGAAGCCGTTCTGGCAGAAATCGCGGAATGCAGTTCACACAGCCGTTATGGCGTCGGAAAAGATACCGTCTGGAGCCTGGCAAAGCAGGTGCGCGAAGATGCCGCCCGCGATCGAAAAATAGAGGTCAATGCCGAGGCGCTGCAAAAAGTCGTGGCGCTGGCGGCGCAGTTTATCCGGCTGGAAGAAATCCAGTCTGGTGAAGGAGCTGCACGCCGACTTTATCCGCAGGAGTCTGAGGCGCTGGAGTGCATCACGAAGGTGATTAACGGCTAATTCACGCAGTAACGCAGCGAACTTTCACGGTAGCGCCCCGACTGGCGCAGGAGGAAAAAACATGTCCCAGAATGAAGCCTATTACGACACGCTGGCCCTGATTGAAAAGGGGCAATGGTGTTTCGGCAGTATGGACGAAGAAAACGAAGAGCGGGCAATCAAGGCCGCTAAGGCGCTGGCGCTGTTTGCGCGCCTGAATGAGCAGGACTGCGACGGACACCCGGTTTCCGAAATCATCGTTGATTTTATCGCTAACCTGATGCACCTGGGGGAAGCGATAAATTTTCGTGTGCTCGATGAAGAAAGCGCGGTGATCCCGTTGGTCAGGATCGCCGCCGTACACTTTAACGCTGAAACAAAGTCATAGTAATCATGTGAATCAGAAGGGGGCAGGCGTGATCCTGCCCCCAAAAATGGACAGGGGAAAGAGTTCTCCCGCCTGAAAATATTCAGGCAGGCGGGAATTTTTTGCTTGATTAATATGGCTCATTAGACGTATAATAATCACATCGAAAGGCAATCCGGTCTTTCGACGGTAGCGCCCCGACTGGCGCAGGAGTACAGAAAATGTCTACTGAACTGAATCAACCCGCCATCACTGCACGCATTATCCCCAATAACCGCCGCATGGCCTTTCTGCCACGTCTGTTCGGCGCCTGGTATCTCACAGGTGAGGCCGGTGTCTACAACCTCGCACGCTCTCTCTGCGTCGATTATCAAGGCGGTTCCTGGGAGTTCGTCGAACTGTCTTGCGGTAGCGGCTTCATGTACCCACTGAGCGCAGAGCGCTTCACGGTATCGGTTAGCGGTAACTGGTTCGAAGGGGAACTGTCCGCAGAAGCTACCGGTATCGTGCTGACCCTGTTCACCCTGAACCACATGATCTGGCACGCACATGATGAAGGCTATCAGCACATCTGCGACATGCTGATCACCCAGCAGGAAAAGCTCAAATTATATGCCGACCAGCACGCCGAAGCCGGTTTGATTTACCGCGCGATTGACTGAAACGGCGGCCCCCGTGAGGGGGCCAATACTGACAGGGGGAAAAATGTTAACACTAACTGATATTCGCGCCAGCAATACGGTGCTGGTTACGGAATTTGGCGGCGTGCGTGCTGTGCATTTCTGTCTGCATGAAAAATTAAGCGGTAGCGACAACGATCTGTGGTTTCCGCTTGCCAATGGAGCCGACCTGTTCGAGGCGCTGGAAAGCATTATGTGCATCAATTTTGCCGCTGCTAACGTTGTCTCGCTGGAGTTCCTGCGGCAGAACGGGAAGTGCAAAGACTACCGGATCACCTACAACAAGGCCAAATTCAAGCCATTAGGTTAGATGTCTGGCATCATTTGATGTTCATATTTGAACAAAATTAAATAAAAAAAATACGTCTGATGAGTTGATAAAATGGCTCATTAGACGTATAATTATTACATCGAAAGGCAGTTGAGTCTTTCGCGGTAGCGCCCCGACTGGCGAAGGAGTTGAAATGAAAGAAGCAGACCAAAAAAAAGTGAATGCCGTAATGGCAATTGCTGATTATCTCGGTGTGAAAAATCAAATCGAGGTGATCGAATACTCAGCCGAATCAGTGCAGGTTGAGTGGCGAAATCCTAAAACAAAACAGCTTATTCATCGTGATTACACTTTTGCAAATTCCTTTGTAAAAGACTTTGAAAAAGCCCTGAAATCGAACGTGAAGTTTTACTGAAAAAGAGGGGGAGAAATCCCCCTTAATCCTCCCATTTTTTACTGATAAACATCAAATATATGAGGTGTATTATGTGGAAACGTGGCGAAAACAAAGTGATTCTGATGGGGCGTGCTGGCAAAGATGCAGAAGTGCGTTACACCCCAAACAGAACGGCCATTGCGAGCCTGACGCTGGCTACAGAAATCAGCTACAGCGACAACGAAGGGAAGGAGCAAAAAGAAACGGAATGGCATGATATTGTCATTTTTGGAAAGAAAGCCGAAGCAGCTGGGAAGTACTTCAAAAAGGGTATGATGCTGTATTTTGTCGGGCGCATTCGTAATAACAAATGGCAAGGGACAGACGGCAAAATGCGCAGCAATAAGGAAATTGTGATCGATAATAACGGCGAAATGCAGATGCTGCCGGGAGCTGGGCCACGTAACACCAGTGCAGAAGGCCAGGGAGGCATTGAAAATCATGATGAACCGCCGTTCCCGGATATGAATGATTACCCGCAGTGAGTATTTGAGTTAGAACGGCCCGCAGGACGCGGGCCGCCAATCCAGAGGGGGGAGTATGAATATCAGTGAACAATATCGGGTGGCGGTCGTCAGTACCGGCCATGTAAAAAAAGAAGACGCGGAACTACTGGACAAGGTCTGTAACGATGACTTGTCCGGTCAAGGTTTGTTCTGGATCGAGAAAAATCGCTATGGGTGGATATTGCGTATTTCTGCTACTGAACAATGGCGAGTGGAATTAACCAGGGCGGGGATCAGTGCAAGTGCTTTGGATAATATAGCCGCGTTAAATGGTGCCGGGTTCGACTGGATTTGGTTTGACCGGGATGCGGAACAGGTGCCAGAACTGACCGTTTGGGAGTGGTAAACCGGTTAAAAATTTGCCTCGAAAAGGGGCATTTTTTTCTTGCCTGCAATGGCTCATTAGACGTATAATAATCGTGAAGTTTAAAAGTGGATATTGATTAAAACGCTCTGTAAATAACGTGGAGAGAATATTATGGCGGCCTTATACCCTTATGAGGTTTATACCCTTATTGTGTCAGAATTAATCGTAAGCCATTTTAATGATGTCGCTATGGTATATCCGGGAAGCGAAGAAATTAAAAAGAACTACGACAGTGAATTAAGTGCTGTACAGGTAGTTAATGGCATCAGAGAAAAACTGATTGAAGATGGTGTTATACAGTGCGAACAGTGCCCACTGCTATCCGAGTGGGATGAGAACAAGGTTATCAACCAGCTAATTAAAGATTACCGCCTGATTCTCAATCGTGACTATGAACTAAACCGTGTTCGTCAGCAGCTGGCCCCGGAGCTGATCGCACAGATAGAAAACTGGAAAGAGCAGAAGTATTCCGATTCTGCGAAGGAATACGAGGTGCTCTATGAAACCATCAACATCAACGGAAAGGAGGTTACAGGCAAACTAAACGTAGTTGCAGTAAGTCGCTTTGATGCTGTTTTCATCGTAGGGCAGCGTCACGCTAACGATAACTTTTTGGTTCTGGATGTGAAGGAGGTGATGAATCATTGAAATCCAGAAAAGGTGCCGGATTGCGCCAACAATCCGGCTGGGTAGGCAATTTAAATTGTGAGGTTCAAAATGCCATTGTGGATTATACACTATGCTGAAGATGTCGCAAACGGAGTGCAAACAAAGTCGCATCCGATGAACGCAGCGCAATGGGATCACTTCCGTTTCTGGTTGGCAGTGTTCCGGCGGATTAAAGAAGCCGCAATGTAATCTGTAACTGTCTCAGGGGCGCTGTATGCGCCCCTTTTTAATATCCTTGCCCGGACTCCTTTCCCTGTAAATTTATCGGGATCAAGGGCGGATCGTGGCCCTGAACGTGCGCACCATTGAGCGCTGCATCGCAGCGGAACCGGAAAATTTTTTTCCGGCCAATGAGTGCCCTTGTCACCGGAACGGTGACAAGTATGCACGCACAATTACACGAACAGGCAGCACCCATGCCCGGCCTGACAGGCCGGGAGCTATATCATAATGTGGGATGCTATATGTGAAAGGTGAAGGTTAATACTGCGGACCTGAAGCGTCAGGATTCTGAGCGGTAGAGCTATTTTGTGTGCGCTGCTCTTCGTCAACTCCAGTGATTTTTTTTCGGCTGTTGCTGGTTCTTTTTTTTCCAACTCGTCCGGCAGTAATGTCCTTGATATCACGTAATGTAACGTCTGAAAAACCCGCATCGTTGAGGAATTTCAGTATCTCTTTATCTTCATATCCTTTCGAATCTTTCAGCTTCTTAATGTCAGACTTAAGCTCGTCGAGTACGTGCTTTTTCTCAAGCCTTTCCGACGTCACATCAGGCAAGTCGTCGAGAATGCTTTTGAATTTTCCGATGTCCTCACTGCTATAAAATGCTTTCTTTTTTGCAGGCATATGCCCTCCCAATAATGTCAAAATCGCCATGCCGAACCGGAGAAAATCGACCCAGGCTATTCGGGTGATTTTACATGATGCCCGGCACGATTCAATTGCTCTGCCTGCCAGGCCCTTCGCTGCTGGCTTTCAAACCTCGCCGATGGTAGAATTCAATGAGGTATTTAAGTACGGGACAAGATGTGTTTTTGGAGTACCGCCGACACGCGGCGGCCGTCCAAAAACGTCTTGGTCAGGGCAAGCCCCGACACCCCCTAACGAGGTTAGCTATCTGATGAGCCGTAGCGAGAGCAGAAAAACAGACGATCGAATCCAGGTGAGATGTTCCACAGAAGTGAAAGCTAAACTCACCGAAAAGGCCCATGAAGCAGGGCTTAGTCTTAGTCAATATCTTATCAAATCTGGGCTTGGAAAGCGCATTCAATCGAAAGGCAATTACAATGCACTTGCCGCTCTTGTAAAGATAACAGCCCTTCAAAAACATCTGTTTAACGAAGGTGCCGGAGTTCATAGCAAGGAGTATTCAGAGATTCTGATCGAGGTCAAAAAGGCCGCACAGAAACTGCAACAGGAGATGGATGGTGATACCTAAAATCATTGAGGGCCGAAGGGACAAAAAGTCCAGCTTTGGTCAGCTGATTAAGTACATGGCAGACAAGCCGTCTCAGGAGTTGACTGATACAGTTCAGCCTACTCCTGAGACGGCTTTGGCTGTTAAATCAGATATGTTCGAAGGGTTAAACAATTACCTGACCCGTAAGCAGAAAGTGATCAGCACACCGGTGGATGTTGAGCCAGGTGTACAGCGTGTTGTGGTTGGTGATGTTACCTGCCAGTACAATACCTTCTCGCTCGATGGTGCAGCACAGGAAATGAATTCAGTTTCTCAGCAAAGCACACGCTGTAAAGATCCAGTTATGCACTATGTTCTCTCATGGCCTGACTATGAAAAGCCGAATGATGATCAGGTTTTCGATTCGGTGAAGTTTACACTGGCATCGATGGGCATGTCCGATCACCAGTATGTTGCTGCCATCCACCGGGATACA
This sequence comes from Enterobacter sp. KB-221C9, assembly GCF_041320715.1. Lineage (NCBI taxonomy): Bacteria > Pseudomonadati > Pseudomonadota > Gammaproteobacteria > Enterobacterales > Enterobacteriaceae > Enterobacter > Enterobacter sp. KB-221C9. Next base: position 30,872 of record NZ_JBGIWG010000023.1, on the reverse strand, counting down.
GATAACCTGCATGTGCATGTTGCTGTTAACCGCATCAATCCCCAGACATATAAAGCAGCCTCATCGAGCTTTACCAAAGACACTCTTCATCAGGCGTGCCGCTTACTGGAATTGAAGAATGGTTGGTCCCATTCAAACGGTGCATATGTGGTTAATGACCGTCAACAGATTGTCCGGAACCCTCACAGCAAGAAAGAGCGGGGCAACTGGCGCTCACTCGATCGCATCAACAAGATGGAGAATAAAGAGGGGGTTGAAACGCTCTATCGCTATATCGTTGGTGATGAACAGGTAGGCGGTAGTCGTCAAAACTTGATCCATGTTTCAGCTGGGCTTCGTGAAGCCAAAAGCTGGGATGATGTGCATAAGACATTTGCAGACATCGGTCTTCGTGTCGAAAAAGCACAGGGGAAAAAGGGCTACGTCATTACCCACGAACATCAAAACCAGAAGACGGCTGTTAAGGCGAGTCTGGTATTTAACAAGGCGCAATATACCCTGAAGTCGATGGAAGAGCGCTTTGGTGAATACCAGCCTTCACATATTGAACCGGCCAAAGTATCGGTATTTAAAACCGCATATACCCCTGGTGCTTATCGTCGAGATGCCAATAAACGTCTGCAGCGTAAAATTGAGCGCGCAGAAGAAAGAATGCTGCTCAAGGGTCGCTATCGCGCCTACCGAAACAATTTACCGATATATTCTCCGGATAAGGATCGCATCGCCGATGAATACCGGAAAATTGCCCAACATACCCGGTTGGTGAAAAATAACGTCCGGCATTCTGTTTCAGATCCTCATACCAGAAAGCTGATGTACAACCTGGCTGAGTTCAAACGCCTGCAGGCGGTTGCCAATCTGCGTCTTAGCTTGCGTGAAGAACGCAACGGCTTCAGGGCGGCTAACCCACGGCTTTCTTACCGGGAGTGGGTCGAACAGGAAGCACTGAAGGGTGATAAGGCAGCGCTCAGCCAAATGAGGGGCTTTGCCTATTCCTCCAGGAAGAAGGAGAAGTATAAACAGCAACTGGTTGAGCAGATCGGGTTCAACCGTACCTTTAACGCCATCACCAGTCATGATCGTGATGATGTGGCCGTAATGGCCTCAGCACGTCATGGTGTCAAGCCACGGCTTTTGAAAGACGGTACTGTTATCTTTGAGCGCGACGGTAAACCGGTAGCGGCTGATCGTGGTCATATTGTGCTGACAGAAAGTAATGGAATCGACAAAGAGAAAACGGCTGACCTTGCAATTGCATTAACGATTGCTGGTAAAGCCAAATCTGTTCGTGTTGATGGTGACGGCGAGTTTAAGGAACTGTGCTGTAATCGTATCGTCGATGCAGCTGTGAACCACAATCACCCTGTCGCGCAGGGCATTACCTTCACAGATGCCGCTCAGCAGGCGTATGCTCAAAACGAGAAACATCGTTTGATTCGTGAGCAAAATAATAGTAAAAATGAAATGCAATTCAGAAGTGAAAGCGACGACAAATTCAATCCGAAGTAAAATGGAGTAAGAAATGAAAATCAAAATGCAAACGGTCCTCGCGGCCGTTTCTGTGTTAGCTCTTGCCGGGTGTGCCTCTCAAAGCGAAAAGGAAAAACAAATCTCTGCACAGCAGCTGGTAGATCAGGAATTGCGTGAGCAAGCCATTAAGATAAAACTCGCACAGGATGAGCTTTACCAGGCTGGAGCCATTAACAGGACCCGTTACAAATTCCCTACCATTATCAATGCAAACAGTCAGTATGTTCGTGTGAGCTGGCAGGGTGATGCTTACGAATTACTGGAGCAACTGGCTAAACAGCGTGGCCTTCAATTCACCAGTCAGGGGATCAAGTTACCGCTTCCACTCAATATCGATGTTGGTGGTTCGAAGGTTACGTTTGAACAGTTGCTGACCCTGATCCGACAACAAACGCAGTACCGTGCCACCATCAACCAGAAACCCGGTGAACTGCAGCTGCTTTACCTCACACCATCGAAGAAAGGTTCATTCCTCAGAGGGACCCGCCCATGAAACTTAAACTGATCGTGCTTCTGACGTTACCGCTGCTTGCTGCGAACGTTGCACGCGCGGACGACTCCGATGTTAAAGGCCTGGATTACTACATGGACCCGCCAAGCCAAAGTGACGATGAGGCCGATGTTACTGGCAGTATGCTAAACGACGCAGCGCACACCATTGGATTTCGCGGCGGAAAGGCAGAACGCGCTAAAGAAATTCGCGCCGCGCTGGAAAATCAGCGCAGCAACCTTGATTACATGTATTCGTTCCAGCCGCTGATCTCTTCTGAAGGCTACCTGCCTCCGGTCATTGCTGAAGCTAAAGACGTTGCACACATTACCAATGAGCAAATCCGAACGGCCAACCGTGCCTATGACATTGTGGTGCCGGCGCGCTTTGTCAGTAACCCGCCGACCTGGAAAAGCTATCTTCTGACCGGGCTGATGGCGCAGCGGATCGAATTGCCTGAACCGGCTGCAATGCCGAAGGACGGGAAACAACGTGATATCTGGAAAAAAGCTGTCGCGCTGGGCTGGTCTGACGGTCGCCAAAAAGCTGATGAGATATTCACTGCTAATTTCAATCGCCTCACACGGGATTACACCGGCATGTTGCGCTACAGCACGCTACTGCAGCAGGGCATGATTAAGGCTCCAGTCATCACACAGCAGCAGCAAACAGTTACAGGGGATAAAAACCGCCTCATGCTGGGCGATAAAACGAAACGTATGAAGCAGCAAGCTGAGTTTGACATCAACAAACGCAGCTGGAAACCGACCATACGTTAAGGGGCAGTAGATGGAAGCATTCAATTTTGGTCCAACGCTGACGCCCCAGACGCTGGAACGTTTTCTCGTACACTGCTCAAACAATGAAGTGTCCGATATTCTGTTGCAGGGCGGAGATAAAATCTGGGTAGAACGTCATGGGCGCCAGTTGCCCATGACATCTTACCCGCTCGACAACCTGGAGCTGGAACGTACCGTTGATAAGGTGTTCGGTCAGGAGATCAAAGGGACGCTGAAAAGTGCTGCGGTCGTTAATACCGCTATCCAGCTAAGAGGTGATGAAGCGGGCACGATTGGACTCGGCCGCGGCGAAACCCGCCGGTTCCGCGCGAACTTTACTCAGGCCGATATTTATAAAACAGAAGCGGCAATGTCTCTGACACTCCGTGTTCTGAATGAGGTTATTCCTCAGCTTAAACAAATGGGTATTGAGCCGGACCTGTTTAATTCTCTGTTGCCGGCTGCCGGCCTCGGACTGATATGCGGCGAGACGGGATCGGGCAAGTCAACCCTGATGGCCAGCATCTTCCAGTATTGCGGTGAAACGTACCAGGACCGGAAAATCATCACGGTTGAAGATCCCATCGAGTATCGCCTGGGAAGTCGAGACTGGATTGCGCCGGCGCCGGCACAGTCACAGATTGGGCGCGATATTGATTCCTTCCACAATTTTATCACTCTCTCCGGGCTCCGTCGTTCTCCGAAGATTATGGGGGTTGGTGAGCTCCTTAACCGCCTGTCATTTGAAGCTGCTGTACTGGCAGGTAAATCCGGCCACTTTTGTCTTGGCACACTGCACGTCAAAACGGTCGGAGAAGCCATTTCCCGATCATTGCAGAACTATCCGCCGGAAATGCGTGAAGCTGCCGCCTTTGACCTGCTGAGTATCCTTTCTTACATCATCGTGCAACGCTTGCTTAAAACAAAAGACGGCCGGCGCAAGGCTGTCCGTGAATATCTCGTCATTGATAACAGCCTGCGCCGCAAACTCTATGACGTTGATTACAGCAAGTGGGGCCGCTACATCGACGACCTGTTGATCGCTGAAAACCGCAGTCTGATTCAGAACGCCTGGGCAATGCACCAGGAAGGTTTGATCGACGAAGCGGAAGTCATCGAGGTCGCAGGATATATGGACTATCTGGCGTTAAAAGAGGGCAAGTATGGACATTAACAAATGGCGTTATGCCGGCCGGCCACTGACGGTTTTTGGTGTGCCTGTTATCTCGTTTCTTGTGTACTTCATCTGGTTTCCGTTCCCGTCAGTAAAAACCTTTGTTATCTGCACCTGTGTGGTTCTCTTTTACTTTCTGCTGGCCATGATGGGCTACACGTTACCGGTGCTGTACCAGGTCATTCTCCGGGTTATCCGCGGGAAAAAACTTACCGGGCGGCCGTGGTGGTACCGGCGCTCTCAGCGATAACACATAACTACAGGGGTAGACAGTATGGCGAAACCTGAAATTGCAACTGAAAGAACCCGTCTGAGTATTCCCTTTGACGATCGCCAACGTGCAATACGTGCGGCCGGCAAACTGGCTGATGGCAGTAATGCTCTGGACTACGTGAAGGAAGAAAAGGTGTGGTATGCACAGCCGGGGGCCAACCTGAGCCGGCTGAAAGAGTGGATTTTTGACCCCAATAAAGTGATCGAAGAACCGCCCCTGGATATTCAGGCCATTGAAGATGAATTTACGGCGTGGCTTGAAGAGCGCGGTGCCATTATCAAAGACCCCATAGAGTTCGATGGCCAGAAGCATTATGTCGATACCGTGGACGGTAAAGCTGGTTCAAGAAAGGGGGTGTATGCCGCCTTTCTGGATGGCCGACCTGCAGGGTGGTACAGGGACTATAAGAACGGTGGTGAAATTCAGAAATGGGTATCTACCGGCGCAGCCCCTAACCCTGAACAAATGGCCATGCTCCGTGCTGATGCTGCGGCAAGGCGTGAACAAAGAGCTGCAGCGCAAGCGGATAAGTTTGATCAGACCGCTAACCGGTTGATGGAAGAATATAACCGGCTTCCGGATGCCACGGGAGATCTGGCATACCTGAAAAACAAACAGGTCATTGCCGCTAACGGCCTTAAAGCTGATGAGCGGGGCAACGTTGTGATCCCTCTGTTTAATGCTGATGGCGAGTTCAGGACCCTTGAGCGCATCTGGTCCGACGGTAGTAAACACCTTGAAAAAGACGGCCAGGCATGGGGGAGTTTTTTCGTTGTGGGTGGTCAACTGAAGGATGGTGACAACCTGCTTTATGCCGAGGGATATGCGACAGCAGCCAGTATCAGCGAAGCCATCAATCAGCCTGTGATCATGACGGTTAATGCCGGCAACATGGTGGAAGTTGCTGGCCGCCTGAAAGACACCTTTCCAAACAGCACTCATTACTTCCTTGCTGACAATGACATTTATAAAGACGAGAACGTTGGGCTAGAAAAAGCGACAGAAGCTGCAGAGCTGACTGCCGGCCATGTTCTGGTCCCTGCCTTTAGCAACCCGAAAGAAGGGCTTACTGACTACAACGATTTGCATGTCTCTGAAGGGCTGGAGCAAGTCAGATTGCAGGTAGAAGGAGCCATTAATCAAATGAACAGGGTAGACACTATGCCGACTGATAACCCGAACATTACTGACGTTAATCACAGCTCGACTGACAGCGCTGCCGTTGCAGATCCTGAAAAAGCCGCGCCGGTGGCCAGCGCCCCTGCAGCTGCCGAACCGGAGGAAACCGCGCCGGTGGCCAGCGCCCCTGCAGCTGATGAACCGGTGGAAGCCGCGCAGGTGGCCAGCGCCCCTGCAGCTGATGAACCGGTGGAAGTCGCGCCGGTGGCCAGCGCCCCTGCAGCTGATGAACCGGAGGAAGTCGCGCCGGTGGCCAGCGCCCCTGCAGCTGCTGAACCGGAGGAAACCGCGCCGGTGGCCAGCGCCCCTGCAGCTGCTGAACCGGAGGAAGTCGCGCCGGTGGCCAGCGCCCCTGCAGCTGCTGAACCGGAGGAAACCGCGCCGGTGGCCAGCGCCCCTGCAGCTGCTGAACCGGAGGAAACCGCGCCGGTGGCCAGCGCCCCTGCAGCTGCCGAACCGGAGGAAGCTGTGCCGGTGTCCAGCACCCCTGCAGCTGCTGAACCGGAATACACCGCACCAACAGATCGAGACGGCGATGATGAAGAGAGTAATAGCGCCAGTGATCTTGAGGCGTATGCCGCTATGATGGCCTTTGGCGGTGAAACAACTGACTCCGCTCAGCAAAAGCCTGAAAGGATAGCGCCCAGCGAATCTGTAGCTAATACCGCCCCGGCTGAAAATGAAACCGAGGAGAAGAAAAAAACAAACGAAGAACTGGAAAACGGCATACGCTGGGCAACCAACGATAATGCAGAAACGCCCCCAAAAGAACGTATAGACCTGGAAGGGTTAATTGCCCGGTTTGGGTACAGAGCAGAGAAAGACTATACGGCGTATACGCTTGATGGACAGGATGCGTTTTACGATTACGGCTCACATCTGCGTATGGCTACCCCTGAAGCCAGCCAGAGTGACGAGATGATCCTGGCGGCCGTTCTAACCGCGGATAAGCAACATCATCGTGGTATTGAAATCACCGGCAGTGACGAATTTAAAGAGCGAGTGTTTAACCTTATCAGTGAATACAACATTGAGGTGAAACTGACTAACCCAGAACAAAGGGTTAAATTGCTCGAACTCAAAAAAGCAAATGAAACAGCAAAAGAAACGGCAAAAGAAAATGTTGCTGATTCAAATGCGAATAAGCAGGAAGGGGCAAACGAAAAGACAAATTCATCAGTTCAGCAGAATGGAATGCGCTGGGAAGAATCGGCCTCTGTGCAGCCGAAGAAGCAGAATGCATCTGATACTCAAAAGGAAGATAAAGCTGCAGGTGAACCCTGGGAGAAAGGCGTTATCGTCGCGCATGGACGTGCTAAGTATGAGTGGAAAGAAGATGAATCCATGAACTACTTTGTCACCCTCAAAAATGAACATGGAGAGAAGACACTCTGGGGGAAAGACCTTGAGAGAGCGGTTAAAGATGCTGGTGTAGACACAGAACGTCTTGTTACAGTCAGAAAGCTGGGATTTGTGGATGTTGAGGTGAATGCACCTGTCCGTGATGAAAGCAACAAGATCGTTCGTTATGAAACTATCCAGACCAAACGTAATGAGTGGGAAGTAAAGCCTGTATACCCACAGCCAACAGCAGGGAATGAACAGGCCTATAAGCCTTCTGAACTGGTTCCGTATGATGCTGCAACCTTCCAGAAGCTCCGCACAACAATTCAGCAGATTACCGGTGTTGATCTCAGCCGTGAGGCCGTGCCTGAAAAAGAACTGTACTGGTTCTTGCCTAATGGTAAGCCAGCTCCAGAAAGCATGACAAAGCCCACAGGCTATAAACTCCCTCAAGAGTCAAAAACCGCGGGTACACCTTTGCTGATCGCACCGCATAAAAAAGGCGAACGCCCAGATTATTTCCTTGTTGAGTCGCGTAAAGGATTCATGCAGGGGATCGCAAAGGATAAGGAGTCCGGTGAGTACCATAGCGTGATTGGAAAAGTGAACAAGCGTATTGATAAAGACGGAAACTGGAAAACGTATATGACTCTTTCAGCAATCAATAAAAATGCCGAAAGTGGAATTGTTTTGCATGGTTATGGACATGTAGATCAGGGGGGTAAAAATTTGCTTTACAAAAACACAATTGCAAATGAAAAACAGCCTCAGCATTTACAAGCGGCCTCAGATGAGGTAAAAAACAAAACAGTAATGAAGCAGCTTTTTCATCCTTCAAATTCTGCAAAAAGAAAAGATGATGAAAGGAGAGAACAGACTCATGCACCAGTCGCAAAGTCAGCGCCTCGGCCATAAAACAAAAACCCTACTCGTTGCAGTAGGGTTTTCCTGCATTTCTGTGAGCTCATTTGCGGCAACACAGACCTGTGCAGCATACGAACTGGCAAAAGCTGGTGCAGATGCTGCCTATAAGCAGGAAGTGGAAAGGATTAACAACGCCGCAAAAAGCGAATCCAGTACGTCTGATTCTCTCGGACAGTGCCTGGGGTCGCTATCGGTATCACTTAAAATCCCACAGTTTCCGTCTATCAGCGACATTATTGATAAGGTGAAGGATGAGGTATGCAATACGGTTAAATCGAAGATTAATGAGAAGTGGGGGAGCCTGACTAATACGACGCTGGACCCGTGGTCAACGATTTCATCCCGACTGCCAGATACGTCAGGTATCCTGCCCAACGCATCTTCTAAAAATGTGCAATTAAACAATCCGGCAGCTGCGAGTGGAAGTGGTGAGGATGCAAACAGTGATGCATTCCCGTTCCATTTGTAACTACCGGAAGAGTCCTTTCGGGATTTTATCGAATAGCTTGCCGGTTCGTATTTCAACGCGGCGGTGTTCCGCCGCGGTTAGTAAACGCATAAATTCTGTGGCAGGTAGAACATCACGTTTTGAGTCTACATACGTATCAAGCGAATCTTCATTCATGAAACGTCTGACAGTATGCAGCCAGTCTTCAGCTGATTTCATATTTTTTGAGCTCATCGTCGCTCATCTCGGCAAACGCTGCAGGTCGGCGACCTTTTCCTGTCCAGGTTATGGACTTTCCATCAACTTCGATCCGGTACTTCACTTTTCCAAAAGTGGATTTACTTTTCGTGGACGGACCAAAGAGATTTTCGAAGATCTGGAGAGCTTCATCAGCCGTAATATTGTGTTCTTCCATGAACCGCTTTGTGGCTGCGGCTTTCTCTTCAGTGGCCTTCTGTTCTTCCTTAAATTTCTCGATCATTCCCTGTGCAATGTCGGACCACATATTAATGAGTTGTTCAAGGTTTTCTGGCGGGATTTTGCGCAAAACGGCGGTGGCTTTTCGTCGTTCGCACATGATAACTGCACAGGATTCGTAATCATTATGTTCGCTCATGTATACCTCATTGTTCATTAACGATCTGCGTGATTTTCTAACACAAACTTTTGAAAAGAGAAACTCTATGAAAACACAAAATGGTGAAAATATTATGGATCAAACTGACTCGGATCAAAACTCAGTCGTTGATGATGACAGCAACGCCCTTGCTCCAGCTCTGGCTGAAGAGAGTAACCGAACGGTACAAGAAATCGTATCGAAACATGGTTTAAAAGTAATTTTGATTCAAACGCTAATCATATTAGTCGCAATCATTATCATTGGTCTTCAGGGTTACTGGCTTCACCAGAAAAAAACCAAATATATTGCAACGAATGGGGGCATGATCACAGAAGTTCATCCAACCGATGAACCCGCTTACACGGCGGAAGAGGTGATGGACTTTGCCAACCGTACAATGATCAAATCGCTTTCACTGAACTTTGTGAATTACGAAAACCAATTAACCAGCGTCCGCGGCGATTTTAGCGCTGAAGGGTACGTTAGTTTCCGTAAAGCGCTGTCCGATAGTGGGCTGCTGAAAGATATCAGTGAAAAACGTCTGAACGTAAAACTTTCCACAACTCCTGGAACCCTGATCACGGAAGGTCTTATCCGTGGCACCAAAACCTATGCCTGGCAATACCGCATTCCGGTGACTGTTCAGCTTGTTGGGCAGGCTCAGGACTACAGACCGCAACCTTACGATTTGATGGTTCAGGTACGCCGCGTAAAAGAAGACGAAGATCCACGGGGTATTCAAGTAGCACAGGCCATTCTCAAACCCCGGAACTACTGAGGTCAATCATGAAGATTAAACTGTTAACTGTACTTATGGCCGCACTGTTTTCGGCAAATTCTGTATCTGCAGCTGATGCGCCGACTGGTAATGGAGCGCCGCAGCAAACGGCGCCAGCTGTGCCTGGTGGTGATATTGCTCAATGGCAGCAGGCCAGTTCCGGGTTGCCCGTAAATCAGCAGTCACAGGTGCAACAGCCTCCACAGCAAACAGCACAGGAACAAGGTCAGCAGCAGGCGCAAGGCCAACAACCACAGGCACAGGCCCAACAGCAGCCAACTACTGCACTGCCTCCTGCACCCATGCCGCAGATTCCTCCACCACAGCAGCAGGTTACTCATGTTAATCCGCAGACACTGGAAGAGTTACCTGCACCTGTTCTGCAGCAGATCCAGCCTATTACCCCTGGTCAGGTGCGGTCTGCCCGCAGCGCAATGGAAGATATGAGCGCGGCGGCCAAAACCTCACCATTAACGCCGATCCCACGAATTTCAAGCCAGACGGTATCACTGTCAGCTGGTGCATCCATTCCGCAGGTACGGGTATTTCCAAACCAGGCAACCACAGTGACGTTTTCAGATGCAACCGGACACCCCTGGGTATTAGGCGCCCCTCCATATAATTCGAGTCCCTGTGCATCTGGTGGTGAACTGTGTGTTGGCTATATTCCAGGATCGGCGGTATTCACAATCCAGCCGACCAATGCCTATGCCAGCGGGAACATCACAGTGCTTCTGAAGGGGCTGGCTACGCCGGTCATTATTAACGTGAAGGGGGCAGAACCCTCCGTTAAATCAAAAACCGTTGATGTTGATTATCGTCTGGATCTCCGTATCCCGAAGCGCAGTCCTGACACACCGGTTTATACCGCTACTCCTGAGAAAAAAATCTCACTGTATGACAAGCAGCTGCAGAGCGTGCTCGATGGCATCCCGCCTGAAGATGCTCAGCGGTTGAAACTTAAAAACGCGCCAGGGAGTACCAAAGTCTGGCAGATCGGTGATGAGCTCTACGTCAGAAGTAACATGCAGCTGCAGGATGAGTTTGAAAAAACGCTTTCCGCTATCGATGGCACACATGTTTACGTGCTGCCGGCAACACCAGTGCTGACTTTTTCGGTTAACGGTCAGGCGCGTGACGTTGAAGTTGAGCTGAATTAAGGGGAACGACGATGGCTACAGATAAAGGTAAAGAAACCAGAAAAATGATGCTCTACGTCGGTGGCGCCGCTGCAGTTGTGGCGCTTCTGGGAGGGTACTGGTTGTTTGGCTCATCAGATGAGCCGGCAACGGGCGGGTCGCAGGTGAAGGCCCAGGGGCTGGAAGGGAAAACTGGCAGGGAAAAAGCTAATGATCCCCAATACAACAAGCTGCTGAATGAGTGGAATGCTGATAACTCAGAAAAAGCGGCTCTCACGGGGGATAGTTTCATATCCACGTTGTCAGCCAGTAACCCGGTGGCCGTTGATTACGGCACCAAAGCACCGCCACCAAAATATTCGTGGGAATCGTCAGCAAAACAGTCGGGCGATAACAGTAAGGCTAATGATGCTGAGCAGAAAGAGCGTGAGCGTCAGGCTAAAGCTGTGGCTACGTTACTGCAGAAAATAGACCAGGCCAGAACACCGGTTGTCACGGGTGTTGCTCTTGCAACCCCTCTGGGAGCAGAGGGTAATGACAAGAACGGCGGCACCTTCTCAGGGTGGACCGATTCGGTCTATCCGCAGAACAAAAAGCCGGATGCTGAAAAACAACAGGGGGCGAAGAATAAGGTCAAAGATAAAGGAGCCCGGCTTGTATCGGCTTACACGCTTGTGCCGGCAGTAATGGATACGGCGATGGACAGTGACGATCAGAACAGTATTGCTATTGCCCATGTTCCAACTGGAGCGCAGGCCGGCGCCAAATTCTATTCTGGCCAAAACCGTCTTGCCGGCGATGGTATTCGAATTCACTTCACCGGCATGGAGCTGAACGGAGTGCAGTGTAAGGTCGATGCGTATGGCGTGGCTTCCGACTCGTTGCGCGCGGCCGTTTCCTCAAATGTAAATAACCGCTGGTTCAGCCGTATTATTCTGCCGGCTGTTGCTAACGGATTAGGCCGAACTGGTCAGCTGTATGCGGACAGCAATTCGCAGATGATTATCACTGACGGCGGGAATGCATATCGTTCAACTGGTACACCTGATGGCAAAGCGGTTGCCGGTACCATTATTGGCGGGATGGGTGAGCAAGCAGGGCGTGTCCTGGCCGACGATGCAGCCCGCCTGCCGATTAAGCAGGTTACGGTTGACCGTAACCAACTCATAGGCATCCAGTTTGTCGCGCCTGTGTATGAAAGCGACTGTGGCGAGAATATGGAAAATGCTTCTGCAGAGCAGGTGCAGCAGCAAGCAACTCCCACACTATCTAGTGTGCAACCTCAGCAGATGCCTCAGCCTCCGGCTCCTAATTACCCTCAGCAAAACTTTCCAAGCTACCCCGGCTACGGGTATGGCACCAATAACCCGTATTACCGTTAAGGAGATTGATAATGAATCTGTTTGAAGATGACAATAAAAACGAAGCAGCTCCTGCCCAGGAACCGGTGTCTGCTAAGCCTGCTGAAAAGCCAAAACCGACAGTGACGCCAGCAGCAAAAGCAAACAAAAAGCCGCTTAAGATTAGTGACTATGCATGGATTGGTGGTATCGCTGTCATAGCTATCCTGCTTTTAGTCTGGTTGTTTGGGGGCTCCGATAGTGACACTGCGCCTGCGGCCGGGAATGGCACGATCCAGTCTTCAGGGCAACGTCAGAACGTACAGGCTGCCCCTGCCGGGCAGGATTCTGGTGACTTCCGCGAGCAAATTTCCGGGATTTTGCTGCAGCAAAAGGAACGGCTGGACGCGATAGAATCAACTTCTAAAAATGGAATGATGATCCTTTCCAGTCAGTTACAAAGCGCTAATGAACAAATCAAAAATCTGAACAATCAGGTTCAGGAACTGAAAATGAAAGCCGCTGGTTATGGGCCTTCATTTGGTAATCAGAGTGGAACAATTTCGGGGGCAACGTCGCAGGCATTACCTTTGTTGAGAGGTTTTTCAATTAATGATTTATCTGGCGATCTTGCTTGGGTAAAATACAAAAACCAGACGTATGCTGTGAAGGTCGGTAGTCAACTTGGCGGAGTCACCATTACGGGTATCGATACTGAAAATAGAATTGTTACTACAAGTAAAGGCCTTATCCGCTAAACAGGACCTAAAAAGGCGAAACTATGGATTTAGAATCGGTATTAATTCAGGTTGCTAACGGTGGTCAGGAGCCGCTGGCAAGGCTAATCATAGGTGTCGCTGCAGTCGTTGGGATCATTGGTGTTATTGGATATCTGATGAGCCTGCGGAAGCAGGCTAGGCATTCAACAAAAGGTGTGGAAGTTGGCAGAATTTTTGCCGGTATCATCTTCTGTGTATGCCTCATCACGTTGAAGGCACAGATGAACTCAGGCGGTGCCACTTTAGGATTTGGCGATGTTAGCTTCGGACCCGTCAGTTATGCGAGCGAATCTACGTTTGGCATGGGAGCCGCAGCAGTCAACGCAGTGCTGGGGATTGTTAGAATTCTCGGCGCATACTTTTTTTACAGGGGTATAAAGGGGTTGAAAGACTCTTACCTTGAGGGCCATACGGAGCTGTCAGCTTCGGGTACGAGAGGGGCATCCATTGTGAAAATTGTATGTGGACTACTTCTGATGTTCGATACACAAACGCTCGATGCGTTGCAGAGCACATTAAACATTCACTGGTAATCAAAAAGGATACTTTATGAAAATTGTTAAACTTATCAAAGACAAGGCATTATCTGCATCCATCGCAGCGTATCAGCTGCGCGGAACGGTGGCAAAATCGTTAGTGGTATTGCCGCTGGCATTACTGAGCAAAGAGGCTGCGGCTGAAACGACTGTCTGGGAGAAAATCAATACCTTCACGGAAGGTCTTGCCAGTACCCAGCCTGGTCTGATTACCGGCGGTAAAGTCATTGGTGTTGTGTTCTTTATTGTCGGGCTTGTTTCTCTTTTCCTTAAAAACAAACGCGGGAAAGATATCAGTGGCAGCTTCATCTTCTGGTCAATGGTTGTTGGTGCCTGCCTGGTCGGCCTGACCGCATGGATCTCTTCTGTTGGTTCAACTGTTGGCGTTGACGCAACCCTGTAATGTCCCTTCGGCCCCGCCTTGCGGGGCCAATACCGGAGTTCCCTCATGAAAGATTTTAAGCTCACCAGGAATGAACAACCTGCCAGATGCCATGTGTGCGGGATAAAGAGCAAAGATGTTTTCTCCCTCGCAGAAGATGGACAGAAAGAGAGAATGCTTTGCTCTGTATGCCTGTCGCTCGAACATCCGGAGAAAATGAAACTAGAGACTCAAACCGGACTTCTGCTGAAGAGAAATACAAACCGAAAACTCTACAGCCTGCTGTTTCGTTCAATTGCAAAGGCGGAAAAGTCAACGGACGATTCTTACCGTGAAAAGGCGCAGAAACTTAAACAGATATTGCTCAGCACAACTGACGTAGTTCTAAACGAAACCGGCAGTGATGATGGATACGATTTACTGCACCTGATAAAAAAACACCATCAGTTACTTCCCATGAATTTTGACGATGAGTTTGTCGCTTCTGTTGCAGAGTCAGACGAATTGCCGGATGTAAGTGACTGGAATGAAATTTACAAGGGTAAGAGAGGTTTTAAATGATTTCTTTCTTTGAGGATGTGATCGAAGGTATCTCACGCAATCTGACATCAAATGACTCGTTAAAATACTGTGATTTGACAACGGTTGTAGGGCTTACGTCGCAGGATCGCGTTGAGCATCCTGAAATCAGGGCTCCGTACATTCTGACCACTAAGAACAACGATTTTCTTACCGTTATTGAGGTTCAGGGCGCTAAATCATCGTTTGACGAGAAGTCGTTTAATGACTTCATCATGCACCTATCAAACTCCTTGTCGAATTCCTTTATTAACAGCGGCCATAAGTTGTCTGTGGTGTTCGAACGCGACTTTACCAAGAACCAGGAAGAGCTGAATAATGTTTATAAACCGCAGGTAGCAGCAATAGAGCGTCTGCAGATAGACATTAAAGACCTGATCGCCGATGACGCAAAAAAAATCGCCGCTCATTACAGCCGTGAACGCGCTTACATCGTGCTGTATACCTCGAAGGGGATGATTGCGAAGGATGAACTTAAAAACGAACAGGCAAAAGCTGCCGGCGTACTGAAGGATATCCCGCAGACGCGCTTCAGTCAGAACCCAATCGAATTTCAGCTTGAAGGTTTGAAGATCACGCATGACGCGATGCTGTGGCGCCTGATTGGTATGCTTCAGGGGGATGATGAATCGGGAATGGGGCTTCTGGTTGATGTCCTCGATGTCAAACACGCTGGCGCAATGATGCGTCAGATGCTGTTCCGGAATTCAACATCAGAAAACTGGTACCCTCGCACGCCGTTTGACCAAAATCTGCGAATTTATGGCGCCCCACGGAAAGACAATATCGACTCCGTGCTGCCGCCGCGGCTGAATATCCAGATCATGGAAGGGGAACTGGAAGAAGATGGTGGCCTGATTTACTGTGATGGTAAGTATTACGGCTCTGTTGCCCTTGAGTTACCACCACTTCACCCTGTCAAATTTAAGCAGTTATTCAACGCGATTAACCGGAAAATCCCGTACCGGATAAAATATGACTTTATAGGCGGGGGCAAAAAAGCACTGTTCTGGCCATCAGTAATCATATCTTTCCTTCGTTTCATTCCCTCACTCGGTAATATCGCGCGTGATATGGATTATGTCCGGGCCCAGAGCGAAACCGATCCAACGGCTATCATGGCCATCAACTTTGCCACCTGGGGCGACACTAAGGATGAAGCCAAACGCAACCTGGCGGCTTTAACTAAGGCGATTGAAGGCTGGGGTGTATCAGGTGTGTCCAAGACATATGGCAATCCAGGTAGCGCACTGATTGCATCCGTTCCGGGGCTGACCACGGCCACGCCTGGCTCATTGCATTATCCGCCGCTGAGTGAAGGCTTGCGGATGTTACCTTTTGAACGTCCGGCCAGTCCCTGGCATGGTAAAGGCAATATCAACTTCATCACGCTCGATGGCAAGCTGTTCCCCTATCAAATCGCCAGTCCCCTGCAGGAGAAATTTACCGATGTCATCACCGGTGTTCCAGGTTCCGGTAAAAGCGTGCTGGCCAACCGCCTTAACCTGAGTTCGATTTACCGGGCTGATAAAAAACTGCCTTATCTGACCATCATTGATAAGGGCTACAGTGCAAAAGGTATCGCCGATCTGATTAGCGCTGAGCTGCCGGCAGAGAAACGTCACCAGATTGCCAGTATCACCCTGAACAATGACGAATCGCACTGTATTAACATCTGCGATACGCAGTTAGGTTCAAGGTATCTGACGCAGTTTGAGGAAGTATTCTTAAAGCAGATGCTTAACGCATTCTGTATTGATCCGGCAATTGGCCAGCCGCCAGATGCAATGAGCGTTGGGCAAATCGTCAGTAAAGTTGTATCAAACGTATACAAAGCAAAAGCGCATTCAAGTGCTAACTTGTTTAAGTATAACGACCCGGTGATTAATGAAGCTCTGAAAGAATCAGGTCTGGATAAAGAGCTCGGTGAAGACTGGTTTGAAAGAGCTACATGGTGGGAAGTCGTTGATAAGCTGTTTGCCAAAAAATATCTTCATGCTGCGACGGTTGCTCAGCGTTATGCTGTGCCAACCATTCACGATTTTATTGCTGAACTACAAACTGAATCATTTAAAAACCAATACGCTGACGTAAAAGTTAATGGGAGTGAGCCTGTAGTAGGCTTCGTTGCACGTTGTTTCCAGGCTGCTGCAGCTGAGTATGCCATTTTCTCAGGGATCACGGTTTACGATTTCAGCCCGGAGACTCGCATTGCGATCCTGGATATGCAAAACGTCCTCGGTGACAGAACGACACCTGCAGGTAAGCTCAAGTCCGGCATTATGTATCTTTTTGCGCGCCAGATGGCTGTGCGTAACTACTACCTGCCTCAGTCCGCAGAAACCTTCATTCCTGCTTTACCGGAGCAGTACAGGGCATATCACCAGGCGCGCATCAGGGAGCTTTCAGAAGAGGTTAAACATACCTTTTATGATGAGTGTCATAACTTTGCCGGCATCGACTTTATTCAAAATGCGCTGAACACCGCTGACCTTGAAGATCGTAAATTCAACGTCCGTACTGCCTTCTCGTCTCAGTATCTGAGCCATATGCCTTCGAGTGTGCTTAAAACCATGAACAGCCTGTTTATGATGCGCCTGACGGAAGGGGATGAAGAGTATCTGAAGCAATTAGAGATCAACATCCCGGCCGATATCCTGCGTCGTTTCAGACAGCTTCCGCAAGGGGTTTATCCGGACGGAAGTGGTACTGCATTCCTCGGTATTTTTAAAACAAAACGTGGTCTTATTTGCCACATTCTGAAAAACACATTAGGACCAAAACTGCTTTGGGCTTTGAACTCATCTGCAAAAGACAGAGCTCTCAGAGATGTGCTTTATGAAGAGCTGGGAACGAAAAAAGCAAGGGAAGAATTAGCAAATAGATTCCCTATGGGAAGTGCATCAAGTATCATTGATGAAATGGTGGTCAATCAGGGTGGTGAGCGTGATTCTGAAGAAGAATCACAAACTATGGCGATGAAGCTCGCTAAAGAAATCATTTCTGATGTGAGAAGGGGATTCAGATGATAAAAATCGGAAAAGCAAAACGGTCAGTGATGGCTGTTTCAATTCTGGCCTTCAGCGTACAGTCAGCATTTGCCTATACGGTCAACGTTAACAGCAGCATTCCCATCTCAACGCAGGTTATGCCGGCGTTGAGCACAGCTAATGGCCTGTTAGGTAACATCCAGGCCACGCTGATTAACATTGGTACGGCAATCAGCCAGCAGGGTGATCGCCAGGCAGCATTAATGCAGCAGGTGGCCGAAACTAACCGACAGTTCGAAGTCGAGCAAAAACGTAATGACCGGCTGCTGCAGGCACAGGATAAGTACCGTGTTCCGGATGATATTTGTGCGCAGTCTATTGGCGGTGGCGCCGCGGGGGTATCCTCAGCGGCCGCTGGCGGTCAGCGAACGCTGGGAAGCGCCAGTTCTGCGAAAGATGTTAAGGCCATTTTTGAAGTGCCGGCACGCGCAACCGACGTGGACGCATCTTCAACGGCCGAAGTTCACAGCCAGTACTGCGACAGTTCGGATTATGCTGCATTTGGCGGGACTTCATTCTGCCCAAGTGTATCTGACATGCCGCGGGCAGATACGTCGCTGAGCTCGTTGCTTTATGGCGCCGGCAAAGAAGGCAAGGCACCTGATCTGACGTTTACAGATGAGCAGACAGATGCGGCGCTGCGCTATATGAAAAATACCGCGTTGCGCAGTGCTGGTCGTCAGCTGAGTCGTGGGGAAGTTAAAGGCGCCAGCGGGCGAATTTACCTGGGCATGATTCAGCAATACCAGGCGCTCACCGACGCGGCCGCACAACCTCAGATGGAAATGATCGCCAACTCTAAACCGAACCCGGCCACTGATGCCGCGCTTGCAGATGCGCGCAAAGTGCCGGAAGTCGAATCCTATTTCCAGGCGACGGCCAGTAACAGGGCGAAACAGCTTAACCGTATGTCTGCCAGAGAGTTTGAGGAATTCGAAGTAGGTCGCCGTTACAGCAACCCTGCTTACCAGGCGACGTTGACCAACAAGAACACCGAAGATTTGATGCGTGAGCAAATCAATATCGCCAATCTGAACAACTGGTTAGTGTTGAAAACCAAACAGCAGCTGGAGAAACAAAATGTGCTGCTTGGCCAGATCCTGGCGAACGACGCATATCAAACATACAAACCGATGCTGGCAGCACAGCTGGAGAGTGTGAACGCGGGAGTATCCAGAAAATGACAGACGAAAATAAAACAGGGGAAGAAGTTACAAAATCCCCCGGCCGCATGAAAAAAGCGGTTTATCATATTACCGGAATTAGTGATATTCAGTTTATGTGGAAATCACTAAGGGAATCTATCAGCCTGCTCAATGAGCGGGCTTCTTTCGTTAAGAAGCAAATCAAAAATTTGGAAGCTCCGGACGAAAAATCAGCTTCGAATCAGTCGTTTGAGGATGTTGTTAAAAAGAGTTCTATCCCCTTAGAACAGCATCTAGCTAAAGCCGGTAAGTATAAAAAATATTGGTTATGTTGCTTCTTTATAGCTGTTTTTGTTGCCCTGTTTTTAATCGCTGGCTGTGTAAAATTGATTGTTAATACTGAATACAATGTAAGCCTTCTGAAGGTGACATTAACACTTGGTTTAATGTTTGCTGTTTGTATCTACTCGTTCGTAAAAGCAATGACTTATGAATTTTTAGGTTGGCAATTACGCAATGAGGCCCATTCTGAAGAAGAATTCGGTACATTGAGACATTTTATTAACGATAACGGTGTGCGCAATACATTTAATTTTGAACAAGCTGGCCAGATTCGGGGGGCGCATGAATAAGTCAAGAAACTCATTGGTCGCATTGTTGCCGCTATCGCTTTTCATTACCCCGGCATATTCTGCAGATCTGGGAATTGATAGTATTACAGAGGCTGCTAAACGGTCTGGTGATTTGTCACGTCAGATGCTGCATACCGTTTTTGGTGAAGTGGTAAATAATCCTTTCAGTCCGTCAGGTGATGGGTTGTTAAATAACGTATTTTTCACAGTGAATGAGGTTATCGCCATATTAGCGCTGATTTATATGGCGATAATCAGTATTAAAAAACTACATCAGGCAGGGCAACTTGGGAAGTTTATAGAGGGTGATGGGAATAATGCCTTCAATTTTGTTAAAACAACATTCGGCTGGCTCCTTTTGGTTCCAACTGTTGTTGGATGGTCCGTTGCACAACTGCTCTTCCTGTGGTGTGGGTCAATCATAGGTGTAGGTTCTGCCAATGTTATTGCAGATAAAACAGCGTCGGAACTAGCGAGTGGCAAAGCTGTTTATATAACGCCAGTTATGCCAGAAATGGCTTCTGTGGCTAAAGGAATGTTCGAAATGAACTTGTGCGCTCTTGGTGTCAATCAAGGGTTAGCTCAGATGGAGGCTTCAGGCCAACATTATGAAAGTAATAGCCAGATGAAGTTTAATACTGGTGATTCTAGTTACTCAATTTCAGTTGACAATGGTTCTGCTGTTTGTGGGACTGTTAAATTACCACAAAAACCTACAGGTTGGACTTCGGTATTCTCCAGTGGTTACGCTGATTCTGTTTATGCAGTTCAACAGCAGGCTACAGACTCGCTTTGGAGTAAGATGAAGAATACAGCAGAGCAATTTAACTCTGCTTATATGTCTAAAATGCGTTCCGGAGATGGGCAGCTGCCTGACGTTGAAACTGCAATTCAGACAGCAGCAAGAGATTACCAACAACAAGTACAGCAAGCTGCAGACAATGCTGCCGGAAGCAATGATATGCTCCAGAAAATGGAGTCGGATATAAAGGAAAAAGGCTGGCTATATCTTGGTATTTATTATCATACCCTGGCAACTGCTAACACTGAGCTGAAGGACGTTGCTAATCTGAAACCTATTGTATCAGGGATAAGTGGTGATGGTGATGTAGGTTCTACGGACTATTATAAAGGTCTGTTCCAGGCATATCATTCACAACTGAAAAACAGTACCTACACTCCCCCTTTAGGTACTGCTGATAATGCTTTAGCTCAGAACATTGACAATAAAGGCATCGAAGAAGCGGCAAAAAGTGGTGATGCAGATTCGTTGATTACCAAAATTTTCAACTTTAATGTTACTTCATGGCTTGCCACTAGAAACTACGGCACTGGCGATGGATACAGCGATGTAACGAATCCCTTGTTGAAAATGAAAGCCATTGGTGATTACACGATGTTTACTGCTGAGAGTGGTCTAGCTGCTTGGGGAGCTGTTAATGTCGCAATGAGTGTTGCAGATGGTAATAACGCTGCTGGAATGGGGGCGGGATTACTTAATTTCTTCACTTCAGGTAAGGATATTATTAAGGGTGTAATTAAAACTGCGGCTCCGATCGTATACATGATTTTAGTCGCTCTGTTCTGTATAGGGTTAACGCTTTCAATTTGGCTTCCATTTGTGCCATTTATCTATTGGTTTGTCGCAATGGCGGATTGGTTAGTTACTTTGCTGACTGGTATCGTTGCATCTTCATTGTGGGCCGCTACCCATATTAACATTGGCCAAACTAATGAGGACCGGTCAACGTATGGATATATTTTCCTGATAGATGTGATGATTCGACCACTGTTGATGGTAATGGGGTTCATTTTTGCATCATTGGCCATTGTGGCTCTTGGCACCGCGCTTAACTATATTTTCAAAACAGCAATGGAAAATGTACAGGCAGATTCAACAACTGGCCTTTGGTCAATGATAGGTATCCTTTTTGTCTATGCAAGGATGTGTACAGGTATGGTCGCTAGGGTATTTGCATTACCTGCAAGGATGCCTAACTACGTCATCAGCTGGATTGGTAACAAGCATAACGATTCAATTCTTGGTGATATGCAGAATCATGTTCACGACCTGTTTGCTGCATTTGGTCGTGGAGCTAAAAATACAGGTGGACGTCCTTCTGGGCCGAAGAACTTCAACCCAACCAATACGGTTGATAAAGACAAAGATGGTATAGCGGGGGCGTGATATGAAAGGATATTCGTATACTGTTGTCGATAACAACATGGCTAAATCAAAAGGTGTTGGCTACTATCTGTCACGCCTGTCTGTAGCCATAAGTATAGTTATTTTAACAATAAGTCTTCCGTTGACTGTATATTCTGGCTTTCTTACTTTAGGTGGAAGCCTGGCATTGGCGTGGTTTGTTGCTCTACTTGTTTTCGATGCCATGCTGATCACATATGTTGTACGCCAGGTAAAAAGTAAGGGAGTCAAAAAGGTCGTTGCAGGCATGAGAGTTTATGGATGCTTTAATCCATCGGCTAAAGAGGAACAATACATGCCGGCTCAGAAAACATATTTTGGTATAGATATGGACTCCGGTGTTGTTGGTATTGCTGCCCTTTATGCTGTACAGGCCTCTATTAAGCAAAAGAGAATTTTGTTTGAGGCCGAGACAATTGAGTCTTGGGAGTATACTGATAGTAAACTTGTCGTAAATATTCGGAACCGACATGTGCCTACTGTTGAAATAATCTTGCTCAATGCCGGCCTAGCATATCGCCAGCTGGAAATGTTAACCAGGATGCATGAGCAACATAAAAAATACAGGGGTGAAAAATATCTCCAGTGGCGAAAGACTATGCTTGATGAAGGTTGGATGCTACCACGAACGTATTGATGTTTACTTCCAAACCGCCTGAAAAGGCGGTTTTTTCATGTATACTCAGGTGGTTATAGTCGTATGCTGTGGGAGGAAGAGTGAACAGAGTTACTGAGCGCCAGGAACAGAAGAGTAACCCGGAGTTCCAGAGAGAGTACCGGAACCGTATCCGGGAAACACACGACCAGTTAAACCTTTATCTCCCCAAAGATGCAAAAAGAATGTTGATAGAGATCACAAAAGTTAAAAAACTCACTCAGGCTGAAGTCATTGAATTTCTTGTCAAAAGCTATTACGACGGATTGAAATTTGACGATTCTGAAGAGTGATCTTACTATGTAAAAGCGGGTTCGCAGGTATTGCCCCGCTTAGAAACGCATGATATGTTAAGCGGCGTTTACATAACCTTACGGGGTTATTACTGAATTTAGCACGGGAAGAGCGGCCCGGAGATGTACCGCTTAGGAGTGGCAGGAGCCACAAAAAGTAAAACCCCCTGATCCCTGTTGGAAACTTTGGCCGGTCTCTCAGGAATCAGGGGGTGCAAACTGCCCACTGGCAGAAAGGATTATAGCAAATGCGTAACCTATTGCAATACAGCCCGGCCAATATGTGCAGGGGCTGGTGAATCAAAAGAATCCATACCTACAGCTTTCTGACATTGAGTCAGTAGAAGGTCTTTCGCCGGAGTTCATCTCCTGGCTTGAAAGCCAGTCCCCTAAAGAATCGCCCCTGCAGCTGCTTCTCGATGAAGGCACCAAGCCCGTGCGCAAAACCCGCCGTCGTCGCGGTACGCACTCAACGGCGTGTCTCTGCCCGGAGCCCAGCTGGTACCGACCGGACAATTTCAAAAAGCTCCCTGGCCAGCTTGGCCATGCCTACAACCGCCTTGTTCGCCGCGATCGCAAAACGGGCGCGTTAAGTCTGCGTATGCGGATCAGCCGCCACCCGTACTTCGTGCAGCTGCGCGAGCAGGCTGGCCGGAAGCGCGACTTCCGCCCGGAGCGGGAGAAATTACTCGATGCGATTGTGCCGCTCCTGGTCAGCACCGTTGACCGGGCTACCCATATCGACACTATCAACCTCAGTAAAATGGCGTGGCAGCTCAGCGAAAAGGACAGCGAAGGGAACGTGATCCGGAAAGTGACGGTACCGCGGGTTTGCCGGCTGCTGCAGCACATGATGGAATTCGGGTTACTGGCGCTGCCTGAAGGCGTCACATGGGACCCGTTTAACCGCAAGTGGTTCCCCAAGCATGTCGTGCTGACGGAACGCCTCTGGAAGATGATCGGTGTTGATCTCGATAAGCTGTATGCGGAGCAGGCCGAACAGGTGGCCGCTGAAGCTGCAGGCTGGATAACCCGTGATGAACATGGCCAGGCGGAAGAAATCTCTGTTAAAGCCGCGCGCCGGCGCTGGTATGAAAAAATGATGCACGCCACGCTGGTTCGCCGGCGTGAAGCCGCCCTGAAGGGTAAGCGCGAGAAGAAGCTGAAAGCGCTGGCAGAACAGCCCTATGACGACCGGGCTTACGCCATGTCCGTTCATCTGATACGGACGCTGCCGAAAGACGAACTGCACGCGCTGTCGCCTGAGCAGTTTACCCAGCGAGTACGCAGCCACCTGTATCAGCTCGATCTGGGGCTGGAGAGGGAATCCGGTCCCCCTGATTATCACTGATTTTCTCCCCCTGTAATTCTCTTACCGCCGCCTGGCGGTTTTCGTGCTCGCCAGCCGGCGCGACCTGCTCAAATTTCCTCCAGTTTTAACGTGTGGCCATCGTGATTTTTTGACGTTCTGGCGCCGCCGGTGGATAACCGGCAGCGAGATCACCACTATCCACAGTTATCCGCAAAGGAGGAAATAAAGTCACCTGCAATCGTGGTCAAAGCAAGCTGCAATACACTCTTAACTTCTTTAAAAAGATGTTTATTCAATAAAGAGATCACTGTTATTCAGGCTCAATTTTCTGTGGATTATGGGAATATGCCTGGCCTTTCAGCGCCGCTACGCGGCACGACGGCCAGAATGGTCGCTATGCTCCCAGGTTAGCACCCGGCAAATGCCGGGCAGGGTGGCCAGCAGAAACCACCACTGTAGATTTTTCTTTGCCCCACCGTGCTTTTCCCCGCCGAGCCAACGGCTCGGCAGAAAAAAGCATGATGGATGATGTAACTAAGAACACCCCCGTAAGACGGAAGGGCTGCGACCCGCACCCCTGACGTCAACGCTACTACCCACGCGCCCGGTGCGCCGCTAACGTCACACCGCCCGCTCGCAGTAGCCAGGGGGTAATGTGGCCACAGCGTCACCTGCAGGGCAGTCAGGCAGGAAAATCATCTGCTATGGCGTGCAATGCCTTTCAGGCAATCAACGCCAGTGTCTGCTGTCAGTTTTAAAATTAACAGGGAAAAGAGGATCGATTTAGCCGCGGTTATCCACGTCAGCCGCTCGCAGGCGCGTTAAAAAGGGTGAAGGCAGGGGAATGTTGCTCTTTTTGCAGTGAAGGCCACAGAGAGCGTTTCAGGCGCTTATTTGAGGAAATGCGATTTCTGCCAGGGTGGAGGCACAAAAAAACCCGACTGGTGAGATCGGGTTTTCATGTTTTGCCCCGGATGGAGGCGGGAACACCTAAACAATTGACGGTTAAATATTACGCCATGAGTGCAGTAAATGCAAACCACCGGGAATAGGGTATACTGCGCGGGTCAATCTGTTGACGTTCTTCTCCAGCCCCCGCTTACGCGGCGTGAACGGTTTAAAGCCCTGGTTGAAAAACAGGTGGTGCTGTTTCAATGCCCTGGCTGGAGTGGGAACATCTAAACAATTGACGTGAGGTAGCCGCTGTGACAGGCAATGTAAGGGCGATCAGCGGTGTTCCTGCTCTGTATGGAGCAAACGGATGATTAACTTGTTAATCGTCGTTCTGCGGGCAGTTGTTGCAGTGTCTAACGCTGTGATAGCGGTCCTGGAGCTGATCCGGCAGTATTTTGACTGACCGGAAACGTAACTAAAGGCGGGGGGACCACTCCCCGCCTTTTAACAGGGTTACATCTCGATCATCGGGAACAGATCGTCTTCCTGGTGGTAAAGCACGTCGTCCGTTTCCGTTCCATCAAGCCATTCAGCGAACAGTTCAAACAGGCACACCGACATTTCCTCCGGTGAAATTGCGCCACACTGCAGCTCGTAGAAGACCTCAATTTTTTCCAGCAGGCTGTTGGCCGCTTTGTCGTAGCCGAACAGCTTGATCGGCGGGAATCGCATTGCATCCGGGTTGGTTTCCGCCAGTTCATCATCCTTGCGTTCCGGATAAATGCTGTACAGCGTTGCCGGCGATGGCGGCAATACCTCGATAAAGCGGTTTATCCGCATCGGCAGTTCGCTGGAAAACTTCTCATTGTCCGGAATGTAAAACGCGGCGCTGCGTACCAGGGCATCCTGGAAAGAAATTACCCCCTGACCTTCGGTCTGCTTACGTAGCTCACGAATGTTCACGCGGTCCTTTTCACGGATTTGGTACAGATCCCCTTCCCGGACCGTTTTGGAAAACGTGCCGTGTTCGGCTTCCTGCCCGGAGAGCTCAGAATAATAATCCTGGCCGACGGTTTCGCGCAGTATTTCAAAGGTTTTCCGGTCTTCAATCGACTCAAAATATTTCACGCGGGTGTTGGCGATCAGCGAATCCACCTCGCCGTTCGCGCCGCGGGCGAGCGACGGGTGATCCTGGGAGGAAAATACGCCCATTTTTTCCAGTGAACGCATCTGCGCACTCAGCGTATCCATACCGCTGGTGAAATACTGGCCCAGCTCGTCATAAATCAGCCCGTATGGCGCCTGATTATTCAGCGCGTGAGTGAGCAGGACTTCCTCTTTTTTCCCTTCCAGCTGGTAGCCCAGGTCCTTACTGATGGTCATTCGCTGCAGCGTCACATATAAACGGCCAAGCGTGGCCGCTTCACCGCGTGACAGCTCCAGCGACGGGATCATGACGATGAGAATGCGGTCATTGTGGAAAATATCGTCCATCCGGATATCGCCGCTGTCTTCCGGAAAAACATGGCCATAAGTTTCATTGAACAGGGAGAGCGTCTTCAGGAACTGACGGCTCATGTAGTTATGCTGTTCGAAGGCGCGGGCTTCCCACGTTTCCGGGTATTCCGCGTTGGCCAGCAGGAAGCCTGGTGTATTTTCCAGATAACTTTCCAGCGCGGCGTAACCCTCGCTGTGCCAGCCGTTTTTCTTTGCCTCCACGTACAGCGCGGCCATTGCCGGCAGCGACATGTTTTTCTGAATAGTGCGCTGTGACAAAAGCAGTTCGCCGCGGGCGCGCTTATAACACAGGGCATTGATCAGCGCCGACATCATGGCTTTTGCCGTATCCTGCCACTGTGCCGAATCCCCGCCCACCTGGGGGAGCATGGATTCCATCAACTGGATGATGAAGGTCGGCGGGGCAACGCTGAAGAGGTTGACTGAGTTGGATTGCGCGGGGATGCTTTCCTGCTTCACCAGGTTCACGAACCTGTCAATACTGCCGGTCAGCAGGTTGAGAACGTAATAATCATCCTCACGGCCGAAACGGCGCGCCAGCGACCAGGTGGCGAAGGCCAGCTTGTTATCTGCTTTACCGTCTGAGAGGCAGTAGCCACGGCACCACAGCAGGAAGTTAACGATAAACCCATAGAAGGTTTCGGTTTTACCCGACCCGGTGGTACCAAAAAATACCATGTGGCGCAGCAGGTCCGTCATGTTCAGCCACAGCTCGCGGCCGAACAGGCGTCCCCGCTCATACCCGACATATAAAATTCCCTTCGCTTTCTTTCGCTCCCGGACCTTATGCGGGATGCGAATGGGCCCCAGACGGTATTCCGCCTGGGTTTCCGTGGTCAGGGTGTCGTCGAACATTTCGCAGTCTTTCGGCATTCGCAGCGGTGGCCGGAATTTACGATCCGTGAATGCCACCATCAGCGGCGGAAGGATGAGGATGCTCAGCAGCATGGTAAAGGGGAGAAACAGACCCAGCACGGTCAGTATGGCCAGCAGGCCAAACTGTACGTTCGGAGTGAGGAACCACTCCATGAACGAACCATCCGGGCGGAGGACTTTTTTACTGTCTACAGATTCCTGTTGCATAGCGGCTCCGGGTTATTCTCCTATTGCCTGCTGCAGGCGGGCATCGTCTTTGACGACGGAAACCGGGATCACATCACCCGAATCGGCAACGATGGACGGGGTACCGATAAACCCGAATTTCGCAAATGCCATATTGTTCGCGTCAACCAGGCGGGCGCCGGTGGTATCCGGGGCTGTTTTCGGATCGTCAATTTTCGGGTTCATGGTGGTGTATCCCATGTTAATCGTGTCTTCCCAGCTTTTCAGTCGGGTATCTTTCCCGGTATCGAGTACAGGAGCGGCGCGGACCATCGAGCGCAGGTCGCCATAAACGGACACGGGGAAAATCTCGACGTTATAGCGTTTGCTCAGTTCCTGCAGTCGGGGTTCCAGCGCGCGGCAGTGCGGGCACATCGGATCGGAAAACACATACAGGGTGTGTTTATGCCCGGTTGAAAGCGAGATTGTAAAGCGTCCGCTGGTGACGGCATCTTTCAGTGACAGCAAGTCGTTATCAGCCAGTTTTTTAGGGGCTTCAGGTGCTGCCTGAACCTGCAGCTGCTCCGGCGCAGTGGCAGGCTGCTGCAGACCCGGCGCGGGAGCATACGAGTTTGCCTGCAGTGGCTGTGCCGGCTGATGCATATTCATCAACGCGCCGTTGATGGAGACGATAAAGCCCAGCGCGGCGACTGGCCAGAAGATAAAGTTAGACAGCCGGCGCACGGCATTGAGTCCGCGCTGCTGTTTCAGCTTTTTACGGATATTGTTCAGCGCCTCGATGGCCTGATATTCGTTTTCAAAGCGGAACAGCTGCACCGCTTCACCAGAAAACGTATTGTGCGTCAGGATGTGGCCGCTGCCGGCATCATGGCCAAGTCCAAAATGACAGGCTGACAGGGGGAAGGAGTGCAGGGCTTGTTCCTGGTAGTTTCCGTCAGCGGAAAGATAAAGTGTGTTGCGATCGGTTTTTACGGTGAGTTTCATACTTCCTCGCTTAGAGTTCCAGGTGATCGGGTCGGGTTGCCGGCTGAGGTTTAGCCGGCGTCGGTTCATCGTCTGTCAGTCGCAGACTGTTGTTCGGGGTGTCGTGCGGAGCTGCAGGCGGCGTAGCCGGCTCGTCTTCCGCTTCAGCGTCAGATTCAAATGCAAATGGCGGTATAACGTCTTCCTGCCAGTGAGCGACCGGAATGGCGGGATCGCGGCGGTCAATATGGCGGTAATGGAGCAGATCCAGCTCAAGGCCCAGCACGGCCGCCCGCACGGTCGGCGGGAATTTCGCCGCCTTTTCTTCATCGAGCGTCAGCCGGTAACTTTCGCACTGACTCCAGGCAATAACACCACCTCCCTCAATGAAGAACTTCCCGCGGCCGGCGCTTGAAAGTGCATACCATAACGTGCGGTCCACACCTTTAAGCCACCGGAAATTAGCGGATGGCAGCTGCAGGTCATCATCGAACAGCGCGTAGAGTAGCGAACGGGAGCTGCGGCGCCCCTTTGCAAATTCTCGGAACGCTTCACACTGGCTGGCGACGGTCCAGAACCCGGCGGCCAGCGAATAATCAGGGAAACCGTCTTTAGTCCGCAGGCAGGAACGGTTGAGATCGTCGAGAATGGATTTAGCCGTTGGCCGGTCGCCCATAAACCGCAGATGTACAAACGAGGCTGCGAGCGCTTTTTCCCAGGGCGCCAGGGAAAGGGCCGCCCCTTCGGGGGCCAGGTTTACCTGTGACAGGAAGACTTTATGTGCGGCTTTTTTACGGAGGCGGCGCTTAGCGGTATCAATCAGGTTATGTTCCTGGGCAAACTCAACGGGTGACTGCGCGCTGCGTGCTTCTTCCGGATCTTCATTCAGCAGCAGCTGATCGAGGTGGCCAAACCGGGCGAGGATATGAGCTATCCCCGGATAGTTTTTTACCATCACCCAGGGAAGGTTCCGGATGGTCAGTTTACGGGTCAGACGGTAGTAAGGATTGCGCGAGATAACCCAGACGAACAACCCGATGATTAAAATGAACAGGGGAAAGAGCACGCTGGCCGTGTCGTTCATCACGCTGATAAAGTCCCACAGCGAAACCTGGTGGTTATACCGCGCCGCCGACAGCAGCATGTCCCGGCGCTCGGCCGCATTACCCGGCGTAATGGCGTCCGGCAGTACACCGTAGATCCAGTAAAGCAGGCGACAGACTCCGTAAATCACATAATCACGAAAGCCAAACCACATCACTGTGATCATGATGAGAAGGGCCCCGATAATCATCAGGCCATCATCCCCTCCCCCTTTCCGTTGTGGCTGGTTTTGCATCAGAACCTCAGAGAATTTTGGTAAACCTTCCCGATATACCAGGCCTTACGCGCCGGCGTGTTGGAGTGATAGCGGCCGACACCCTGCCAGAAATCCCCCCCTTCGAGAATGATGTTGTATTTGAGGATGTAGGCACTGGCCATTGCAGAGGCGCAGAAGTCATGCTGCAGCTGCTCCGCTTTCACGCCAAAATCGGACGCCAGCTTATTCGCCCAGATGGTGTTTATCTGGAATGCGCCGTAATCGTAAGTGCCGTTTTTGTTTTTATTTTTCATTCCCGGTTTTCCGCCTTCAGTCAGCCACAAGGCGAGGAATCCACGGAGAGGAATGTGATAAATCTGTGCTGCTTCAACCATGCAAGTTGGCAGCGGGATTGAGGGCGGGGCATCAACCATAACAATCTCCTAATGATTTCTATTTCGAGTAAAAAATATACCATCAAAAGGAGATTTTTTTAAATCATTTTGGTGCGGATAATTGAGAGGCTGTCAAAGGGATTTTATTTGCCTTCGACAGAGACAATATTGCCCTCGTTCACATTTTCCCATGTCGGGATTTCGCCACTCAGCGTGCAGCGGAGTGTTTCTTTTCCGACGGTAAGTGGTGCGCCACTGCTGTAGTAATGACTTTCATACAGGCAAGAGGTTTTCTTTTGTTCCGGGGTCAGTGTAATACCGGCATCCTGATCCTTTGCCAGCAGTTGTACAAGATGTTGGTTTGTCTGTACCTGCTCACCCAGAATGCTGCTCAGTAAAGAATCGGTTTTCGGCGCGGATACGCTCTGAGCAAAGGCACTGCAACTGATTACGGATGCAGCCAGAATAAGAGCAATCTTCGTGTTGAATTTCATTTCACTTTCTCCATTAAAAAAATCGGCAATCATTTTCTGTATCATTTAAATTAGGTCTGAAAACCGGCCTGAGTGTCAAGCCGATTCTGTTTAAAAATTAACAGGGGATAAAATGATTCAGTCACGTAATAAATATCTGCAGTTTATGCTGGTTCTGCTGGCAGCCTGGGCCATAGCCTGGGGGGCCATGTTTGTCATGGGGCAGGCTGTTCTGCTCTATGGGCTGGGGAAAAATACGCTGTTCTTCAGTCATGGTGCTGTACTGGTGTACCTCCTGTGTGTTTTCCTGGTATACCGCCGCTGGGTTGCTCCGCTACCGGTCGTTGGCCAGCTGAGCAACGTTGGCGCACTGTGGCTGGTTGGCGCGATGGCCGTGGTGTATGTCGGTGAATTTCTGCTGGGTAAAGTGCTGGACCTGCCCGCTGAGCCATTTATGACGAAACTTTTTGCCGATAAGTCCATACCCGATGTGATCCTGACGTTGCTGGCCGTCTTTATCCTTGCCCCGCTGAATGAGGAAATCCTGTTCCGTGGTGTCATGCTGAACGCTGAAGGATCCCCTCATAAATCAGCCATAGCATAGCCATATTTGAGCAACTGATTGGCGAATAATACCCAGGCCGCCAGCAATTCTTTCTCCGTGATTTGATAATCAGGCC
>NZ_JBGIWG010000022.1:0-45583 GCF_041320715.1 Enterobacter sp. KB-221C9 | reverse complement strand
GAATGAACACCATGTACACCCTGTGTATACCTGAAAACAAGGTATACATGGTTTATTCCACTGATTTATATATAAATTATCCTCTCGATGTATACCATGTATACCTTTCTCCATATTTATCTGAACTTCATTCTTTATGACCGGCTACAGGATGAGTCTGAGGTAACCAGTCTTCCGCACTTTCCGAAAGTTCAACGTTAGTCACCATGCCACGGGCTCTACGTTCCTTACGGTACTCGTGATTAAACTCCCTCATCGCACTTTCCATCCCCTCTGCGAATTTATTCAGCGTCAGCGGCTTGTCGAAACCGTTGGCCTCCAGGAATGCCAGATAAGCGTGATAGAGATAAATTCGCGGATAGTGAGGCGGATTGCGGTTTCCTACCATCATTCCCGCACAATCAGCCAGGCGCTCCAGATGCGCACAGAAGGCGTACAGCGGATCCGTTTTCTGTTTCACCTCTAATGCCTCTTCGCTGTTCCGTTGCTCCAGCAGAAGCGCCCGCGCTTTTTCCGGGTTCGCAAAGTTCGCCAGCAGCCGGCGAACAACTACCGGAATTTCAGCGGATATCTTTTCTGCCAGGTCGGGATCTTTATCCTCTTCGCTGACGCGCCGGTTAAACTGGAAAATTACGCGTCGCCGGGAAACGCCGCCGGCACGTTCGGTGAAAATCA
Source organism: Enterobacter sp. KB-221C9 (assembly GCF_041320715.1). NCBI lineage: Bacteria > Pseudomonadati > Pseudomonadota > Gammaproteobacteria > Enterobacterales > Enterobacteriaceae > Enterobacter > Enterobacter sp. KB-221C9. The sequence continues at coordinate 44,908 of NZ_JBGIWG010000022.1, read as the reverse complement.
TCGGCGTGTTGTTCGTGGCCACAACCACCGCCCGCAGAACGGCGGTGTACTGGTGCTCGTGTTTCGGGTCTATCTCCACGGCATCCCCGCCGGTTATCGCTTTTATCCCGGTGCCCTCTCCTGAATATTTGGGCTGATCAGGAAGCGTTATCATGCTTTTCCCGACGAACTGTGCCCGCCCGCGCGCGCTGTCGAGCGCCGCCATGTTCCCGCTGGCGGTGTTATGCGCGCCGGCCAGCATCGTGGCGATATGGGTAAAGACACTTTTCCCGCTGCCGCCCTCCCCGGTTATCTCGAGGAACAACTGCCAGTCGTACCGGTTCGCCAGCACCATAAAGAGCGCTGCAGCGATGCGCTGCATCTTAATTGCGTCTCTATCTGATGCGTAACTTAGCCACTTATGGAAGTTCGGCGCGTGGTCGCGGAGGTTTTCGCCCGGCACCGCCGGCGTGTAGGTCACGCCGTTGTGGTTGGTCAGCCAGTTATCCTGGCTGTGTTCGGAGAAAACGCCGGTTTCCATATCGTAGACGCCGTTTGCAAAGGGGATCAGGCTGCGCCGCGGCTCCCCCATTACCGGGATAACAATTTTCAGGGCGTCGATAACGTTGTTGATCGCGCGCTTGCTGAAGTTGGTTTTGTTCTCGTTGTAGATAGCCACCATTTCGCGGCTCAGCTCGAGCAGAGACGTTTTCTCCCAGATGCCGGCACGGTAGACGTATACGCCTTCGCTGTTTTCATTTATCGCAATGCCGGTGTAACGCGCGGCCAGTATGAGCGCCTTCTCGTTATCAGCCAGGTCGCGGAGGTTTACATCCGTCAGCGGTTTGCCGATCACCATGCTTTTGCCGGCTTCCGCATCGGCTTTGAGGCGCGGCAGCTGCGGCGTCCAGTCCTCCAGAAGCTGATAACCTTCAGAGTAGAATTGCGCGCGCTCCACGCCGGCCACCGCCAGCTTTGTGGCGAGAATGGTTATCTGCCGTTCGGTCAGATGCCCGCCACGACAAACGCGGGCATAGAGCCGGCCATCATCCACAATCCGGATATTCTCCAGCTCCGCCAGCTGCTTTTTATCCAGCACGACCGGCGGCACGGTGTCGCCAATCGGGTTCATTTCCTGCCATGCTTTAGCGAACGTCCAGGCATCGGCGCCGGCAAAGATAATTGACTCCTCCATGAGATCCGCCGGCTGCTTTTTAAGGTTTGGTGCATTCTTCATTTTCTGTTCCCTCGCTCCCTGATGATTTCCCGCATAACCCGAATTCGTTCGATGCCCTGTACCCGCATAATCCGATCGATATCTTTCTCGCCGGCAACCGGCGCGGAAGAAACAAATTCAAACTCCCGCACCAGTCTTTCGGGCGTACAAAAACACGGTGAGCTGTACCCTTCACGGCAATATGTCACTCTGTCGAATCGGTAACTTTCGATAATTACGATATTGCCCCGACTGTCCTTCCATTTATCGCCCGGCCTGATTTCAGGGTGAGCGCGGCCACCAGCAGCTAAGCCGGAATTTTTAATCGTCATAATTTTTTACCTCACGCCGCTGGCGGGATTACCTGATAACCAATTTTCTTCAGAAAGCGCGCGGCACTCTCCACCGTAAAAATGATCTCGTCGTCCATAAGGGGGCGCATCGACTGAAGACCATTTGACGTGTCCACCAGATAGCGGCCGCCGGCCGGGAAACTGAAAACGTTTTTGCCGTCGGCCCGGCGAACCAGATCGTAAACAGGAGTCATAATTTCTCCTCCCCGTCCCTTAATGACTGGCGGACAAAACAATATCGCGCGCTATTTAATTGCTCAGATACGTGATCGAGAAAAGCGCCGAGACAGCAAAGTTGGATAACCATTTTCATACAGATACCTCCATGGCCAGACGGGATTGAATGGCGGAGGCCTTACTGCCTAACTGGAGGTAAGTTCGGGTGATTGCCGGGTTACTGTGTCCGAGCATTTCAGAGGCGACCAGCAAACCCTGTTCGCCGCCGGCGGACATGAGATTAAAGGCGGCAATTTTGCGGCTGGAATAGGCGCTCAGGCGCAGACGCGTGTTTACCACGCGGGTAAACCACACCATTACGTTATGCAGTTTCTTCCAGATTGTCTGGCGGCTCACGCTACCTTCCAGAGACTGGCAGCGGTTACTTTCAATCTGGCTGCGGGAAAATACCAGGTCGTCACCGATAAGATTGCGCTCCATGCGTTCACGCAGTCGTTTGATGATGCCCGGCGGCAGCTGTTTGGTGTCGTGCTTAACTTCAGCCTTTGCCACCAGCTCAAACACGATCGCCTGTTCTTCTCCCGTCATGCCGGCGGCCAGTTCGTCGCAGCTCACGCTATCCCAGTGCATGTACCCAATGTGATCGCCAGCAAGCCGGGCTGCGTCCTTGCGCTGCTGGCGAACAATCTCGATCCCCTTCCGGGTCGCTCTGGCTTCCGCTGCTTTGGTCTGCTTCGCTACGATGATTGTTGCAATGCCGGTTTCCCAGTTGATGCAGGAGTAACGGAAGTTGCACACGTCGCTGGTACGCCAGCCGGTAACGGTCGCAATATCCCACCAGAGTAAAACCCAGTCCGGCTGGGTCTGCTGGATGCGTTCGCGCAGTTTGCGCTGCTCTTCCCGTTCGTAAACGGGCGTCATGGTGCGGGTGCCTTTCGTGGTAGTGGCTTTTACCACGTTGCCGCGCAGCTCGCGGGCTTTAGCTGTCAGGGTCTGGAGGTTAAACATGGCTACCTCCCAATTTCGCAACATCCAGTTCAAACGCGCCGCTGCTGTACTGATAAAGCGAACATTCAGAGCGAATTTTGGCGGCAAAGATAAGATCCCAGCGGGAATAAAACTCGCGGGCTTCCTGCTCACTGTCGGCAACGATGCGGATAACAACGGGAGTGCAGGTCCGACCTTTCGGCGTACCGAGGAAAATCCAGGTGAATTTGGGCAGTTTTTGGGTTGGGGTAGTAGCCATGTGGCAGCCTCCTTTTGCTTACTGGAGTCACCACCTGAGTTCTCACGCTCATAAAGGGTGGTGACACTGACGGGGGTGAGAATACCGGTGCAAAAGGATACCGGCCAGCCTTTCGGCTGCCCCGCCAGCGCCACCATAGATTCGATGCGGATCTTCCCCGCAGAAAGAAGATGTACTGGCTTTACGACACAAAAAAAGACGCTATAGGCGTCTGGTATCGCCTTTTGCTTATCCGGGTTCTCACGCCCGACACCAGATTTTGCTGGTGCTTTTAAAGCATACCCTTCAGTTGAATAACAAGGCAAGGAGTTTTTAGGGTGAGCGAAGCCCTGCCCCAGACGGGCATAATTGTTCTTCATGGCATTAACCTTTTTTGAATTGTTTAGTGAGCTGTCGCGACAAACTTATTCTGCGAGATCCGAAGTGCAAACTCTCGCAAATTATCTCTACTCACAGAATCTCAGTTCGTTTGGCTGCGTGACGATTCAATGCGCTCACTAATCCATTCATCAATTTCGCTTTCAATGAAAGCAATTGCTCGAGAACCAATCTTTATGGATGAGGGGAAACGTTGCTCAGCCATGAGTCGATAGATCCAAGCCTTGCTATAGCCGGTTCTGCGCTGAACTTCAGGTAAGCGGATAAGGGAATGGGACATATATACCTCTCGAAGTCTAATGTGGTCTACGAGGTATATTTCAGCAAAAACATGCGGGTAGTTGTGGAAGTCACGGTAAATCAGTTGGAAGCAGCTCTTCCACTGAAATAGAAGTACGGCCAGAAGTTTTAGAACCTATAGATCGACTTTTTGGAAATCCTTACGAGCTATTTGGAAGCGTATGTGTTCAGAGCTTCATTAATTAGCATAGTCAATGCCTTATCTGTCACATCGATGCCATCGCCATGTTCCAATATGCTTCTTGAAGCACTCCTAGCAACTTCGGATTTGTTCAAATTTTTACCGCGAACATATTTACCACCTGATTTTTCAAGCGCAATAGCCATTCCAGCGATCAGTTTTAACGCTGTATCTTTACCAGCAAACTCGCCCCACCCGCTTCGTAAAGGCTGGTACTTTTCGCTAAAGCTATCTGGATCACATCCAAACCAACTATCTGTAGCTGATATTTCTTTAACAGCCCAAGGCCAAATATCATTGGAATAAAAATCAGCTCCAGTGATATCTCCGCCAGGTGAGCTAGACCATGTTCTCTTGGGATGTAGTTCTTCTGCGTTTACAGCACTCAAAATTATCCTCAAGTAACTGGAAGCAATGTTGTAGATCTCAGGAGGGAATTTAGCTTTCAACTCATCTAGGCGTGAACAACTGTACACGCCAGCCATAGCCATTGCAGCCTGCTCAGCAGTGACCACACGTTGTCGGCGAAGATGATGGGGCATGTTGAGGATGTTTTCTCGCATAAAAGCTTCCTGCTAACGATAGTCTACAGAAGTCTACTACTGTCAATTAGCACTGTCTATACATACAGTTAATCGCTTTTCCCAAACATTCCATGCACTACATTTTCGCCGTTTTCCAACGCCTCCATATAGTCGGCATACCACTGGAGCATTTCGCGGCGGCCATCCAGATACTGGGCGTGGTTGTACGTTCCTCGAATAGAGTTTTTGTCGACGTGTGCCAGCTGCGTTTCTATCCACGCGGTGTTGTAGCCCTGTTCGTGCAGGATGGTACTCATGGTGTGCCGGAAACCGTGCCCGGTGACTTTTCCGTTATAGCCAATCCGCTTGAAGACTTGGTTTATGCTGGCTTCACTCATTGTTTTTCGCGGATCGTTACGGCCTGGGAACACAAGCGGGTAATTGCCTGTTAGCTCTTGGATCTGACCAATAAGCGTAAGAGCTTGCCTGGACAACGGCACCACATGAGGGCGACGCATTTTCATGCGTGAAGCGGGTATTTCCCAGACCGCCTTACTGATATTGATTTCATCCCAAAATGCCCCACGGAGTTCGCCGGGACGCAATCCGGTGATAATCAGCAAACGAGCAGCCAAAACTACTAACTCGCTTCCAGAATATCCTGACAACGCATTGAAGAAATCAGGCAATTCTTTCGGTGTAAGGAAAGGAAAATGATTGGACTCGTGCCCTTGCATCGCACTGGTGAGATCCGGGGCGGGGTTATACTCAGCTCGACCGGTGACTATTGCGTAACGGAAAACTTCCCCACAGCGCTGCCTAACTTTTCTTGCCTTTTCGGTAGCACCGCGCCCCTCAATGCGCCGCAGTACATTCAACAGTTCAAGCGGTTTAATATCGGCTATTGGTTTTTTGCCAATGTATGGGAACACATCCTTATTGAAGGCTTCGAGGATGTCTGAAGCATACCCAGCAGACCATTTTTTTAGTTTGTTGCTGTGCCACTCAAGGGCAATATCTTTGAAGGTGTTGTTTAACTGCGTTTCACGGGCGATCTTCTCTTCCCGTTTCGCTTCCATAGGATCGATACCCCCAGCGATACCCCTTTTGGCTTCTTCACGTTTTGCCCGAGCATCGGCCAACGTGACTTCAGGGTACACACCCAGCGCTAACAGCTTCTCTTTACCGGCTACACGATACTTGAGCCGCCAGTATTTGCCGCCATTAGGTTTAATCAGGAGATACAAACCACCACCATCAGCCAGCTTGAAAGGCTTATCTTTAGGTTTGGCGGCGTCCACCTGCCGGGCGTTTAGTTTCACTTGGGGGTACCTCCTCTAGACCGAACAGCAAATACCCCCATAAGTACCCCCAAACGACCGTAGATTTCAGGGAACTTTAGTAGACGTAGAAATACTAAAAGGGGCTGCAAAGCAGCAGAGTATAAGGGGTTTTAGTGAACTTTAGTAGACTTGGGGAGACGTTAGAATGGTGCCGATAATAGGAGTCGAACCTACGACCTTCGCATTACGAATGCGCTGCTCTACCAACTGAGCTATATCGGCCCTGAGAGGCCGGTTACGAGTGTAACCACGGGGCAAAAGGGTAGATCTATCCGGGTGATGCGTCAATGCCCTTTTGAATCAAACGGCTATTTTTGCATCACCCGTGATTATTTACGCACGAATCGTATCGTCACCGAAGCCGATCCACTTGTACGTGGTCAGCGCTTCCAGCCCCATCGGCCCACGCGCGTGCAGTTTCTGCGTGCTGACCGCCACCTCTGCGCCAAGGCCGAACTGGCCGCCGTCGGTGAAGCGGGTGGAGGCATTCACATAGACCGCAGAGGAATCCACCTCGTTCACGAAGCGATCGGCATTGCGCAGGGTGCGCGTCAGGATCGCGTCAGAATGCTGCGTGCCGTGTTCACGGATGTGCGCAATGGCGTCGTCAAGGTCGGTAACGATTTTCACGTTCAGATCCAGTGACAGGAACTCATCGTCGTACTGCTCCGCTTTTACGGGAACAACGTTAGCCGGGCCTTCCTGAAGCAGTGCGAGCGCGTTGGCGTCAGCATGCAGCGTCACGCCGCTCTCTGCCATCTGTTTGCTCAGGGCCGGCAGGAAGGTGTTCGCAATATCCTGATGCACCAGCAGCGTTTCTACGGTGTTACAGGTGCTTGGACGCTGGGTTTTCGCGTTAACGATAATCTTCAGCGCCGGTTCAATCTCAGCGCTGTCGTCGACCACGATATGGCACACGCCGATGCCGCCGGTGATCACCGGAATCGTCGACTGCTCGCGGCATAGCTTGTGCAAGCCCGCGCCGCCGCGTGGGATCAGCATATCGATGTATTTGTCCATGCGCAGCATTTCGTTGACCAGCGCGCGGTCTGGGCTCTCGATCGCCTGTACGGCACCCGCCGGTAAGCCACACTCTTCCAGCGCCTGCTGAATGACTTTCACCGTCGCGGCGTTGGTGCGCCATGTCTCTTTGCCACCGCGCAGAATAGCGGCGTTACCGGTTTTCAGGCACAGAGACGCGACATCCACCGTCACGTTTGGACGGGCTTCATAAATAACGCCGATAACGCCGAGCGGCACGCGGCGGCGCTCCAGGCGTAAACCGCTGTCAAGCAGCCCGCCGTCGATCACCTGCCCTACCGGGTCGGCAAGATTGCAGACCTGACGCACATCGTCGGCGATGCCTTTCAGGCGTGCCGGGTTCAGCGCCAGACGGTCGAGCATCGCTTCGCTCAAACCGTTACGACGCGCTTCCAGTAAATCCTGCTCGTTGGCGAGCAAAATTTCCTGGGACTGTGATTCCAGATAATCAGCGATTTTTTCCAGCACGCGGTTTTTCTCGCGACTGGAAAGGAGCGCCAGTTTGTAAGAGGCGGCCTTCGCGGCTGCGCCCATTTGTTCCAGCATGTTCTGCTCCTTAACGAATAATCATGTCATCGCGATGCACGGCAACCGGACCATATTCATAGCCCAGAATGGCGTCGATCTGCTGTGAGTGGTGACCCGCGATGCGGCGCAGGGCATCGCTGTTATAACGGCTTACGCCGTGGGCGATGTCGCGGCCTTCGAGGTTACGGATACGGATCACTTCACCACGGGAGAAGTTGCCTGTCACGCTTTTAATTCCTTTAGGAAGTAATGAACTTCCTCGTTCCAGAATCGCGGCGGTTGCCCCTTCATCGACGACGAGTTCGCCAGCAGGAGGCGCGCCAAATATCCAGCGCTTGCGGTTTTCCAGCGGGGATTCCTGGGCGTGGAAGCGGGTACCGACGGAGATGCCTTCCATCACGTCACCAATCACGCCAGGGCGGCTGCCCGCCGCAATGATGGTGTCGATACCGGCGCGGCATGCGACGTCAGCGGCCTGCAGCTTGGTCCCCATCCCGCCCGTTCCGAGGCCTGAAACGCTGTCACCGGCGATGGCGCGCAGCGCATCGTCGATACCGTGAACGTCGGTAATCAGCTCGGCTTCCGGGTTGGAGCGCGGATCGGCGGTGAACAGACCCTGCTGATCGGTCAGAAGCAGTAATTTATCGGCTCCGGCCAGAATCGCGGCCAGCGCCGAGAGGTTATCGTTATCACCCACTTTGATTTCAGCGGTGGCAACGGCATCGTTCTCGTTAATGACCGGAACAATATTGTTGTCCAGCAGCGCGCGCAGAGTATCGCGGGCGTTCAGGAAGCGCTCTCTGTCTTCCATATCCGCACGCGTCAGCAACATCTGCCCGACGTGGATGCCATAGATAGAGAACAACTGTTCCCAGAGTTGAATGAGTCGGCTTTGCCCCACGGCGGCCAGCAGCTGTTTGGAAGCGATCGTCGCGGGGAGTTCGGGGTAACCCAGGTGTTCACGCCCGGCGGCAATCGCCCCGGAGGTCACAATCACAATACGATGCCCTGCGGCATGTAACTGAGCGCACTGACGTACAAGCTCAACAATGTGGGCGCGATTTAGGCGGCGCGATCCGCCTGTTAAAACACTGGTACCGAGTTTTACCACCAGCGTCTGGCTGTCACTCATGATTCTCTGCCGTTCAACGATAAGGGAAAGTAATGTCGAACGAACGTTTTAACAGGAGTCAGCCCCGTTGCCAACTGCCTTAGCACATCGCGAAACACTTTGTTGCGCGGGATCAGGAAGCCTAGCGGGAAAGTTTGACACTTTTATTACCGAAATAATAAATCACAGTTTTTTAAAATTATTCTTAGTTTGTCATAAAAGTTTCATTCCAAAACGATAAAACCCTTCCTGTTTTTTCACGGGACTTAAGCATGAGCTTATCGTCCAGCGAATTTTTTTAGCGCGTTTATAAAGACAGGACCGAAAATGAAAAAGAGCACTCTGGCATTAATGGTTATGGGCGTAGTGGCTTCTGCATCCGTTCACGCAGCTGAAGTTTATAATAAAGATGGTAATAAGCTGGACGTGTACGGCAAAGTGAAAGCCATGCACTACATCAGTGATGATGCCACCAAAGATGGCGATCAGACTTACGTTCGTTTTGGTTTTAAAGGCGAAACACAGATTAACGATCAGCTGACGGGCTATGGCCGTTGGGAATCTGAATTTGCAGGTAACAAAGCTGAGAGCGACTCCTCTCAGAAGACGCGTCTTGCGTTCGCTGGCCTGAAACTGAAAAACTTTGGTTCACTGGATTACGGTCGTAACCTGGGTGCCCTGTATGACGTCGAAGCATGGACCGATATGTTCCCTGAGTTCGGCGGCGACTCTTCAGCGCAGACCGATAACTTCATGACCAAGCGTGCTACTGGCCTGGCGACTTACCGCAACACCGACTTCTTCGGCGCGGTTGACGGTCTGGACATGACGCTGCAGTACCAGGGGAAAAACGAAAACCGTGACGCCAAGAAACAGAACGGTGACGGTTTTGGTACCTCTCTGACCTATGACTTCGGCGGCAGCGATTTCGCCGTCAGCGGCGCCTACACCAACTCTGACCGCACCAATGCTCAGAACCTGCTGGCGCGTGGCCAGGGCCAGAAAGCCGAAGCCTGGGCTACCGGTCTGAAATATGACGCGAACGATATTTATCTGGCAGCGATGTATTCAGAAACCCGTAATATGACGCCAATTTCCGGCGGGTTTGCAAATAAAGCGCAGAACTTTGAAGTTGTCGCACAATATCAGTTCGACTTTGGTCTGCGCCCGTCCCTGGGTTATGTCCAGTCTAAAGGCAAAGATATCGAAGGTATTGGTGACGAAGATCTGGTGAAATATATTGACGTTGGCGCGACCTATTACTTCAACAAAAATATGTCCACCTTTGTTGATTATAAAATCAACCAGATTGACGACAAAAATAAACTGGGCGTGAGCAGCGATGACATCGTTGCCGTGGGTATGACCTACCAGTTCTGATGATGCGAAATAAAAAAAACCGGCTTAATGCCGGTTTTTTTGTCGGGAATTAATGCGGTCTGGTGCCCTCACCCCGGCCCTCTCCCACAGGGAGAGGGAGAAAACCATCAGTTTTTGTAGGCCGGGTAAGGCGAAGCCGCCACCCGGCGCTGTGACACCATCAGGCAGTCAGCTTCACCGCTTCGCTGGAAAAGTCATCCGCGGGTTCGAACTTGAGATCCAGGGTAGCCAGCAGCGCGCGTGCCTTATCGTGGAACTCTTTTAGCGTATATTCCAGGCGGTCAATCACTTCCTGATCTTTAATAGAGGTAGCCTGCCAGTTGCCGTCTTTATTAAACAGGCCAAACTGGTAGCTATACGTAAAACGTTTTTCCTCTGCTTCCATTTCCATCCACCAGCCCCAGAATTCACGTTTTTCGGGGGCAGGCTTCACGTTGACGCATACAGCCAGGCAGTCGAAAAAAAAGCGATTCTCTTCACACTGCTCTTCTCGAATATACGGGCCGAGAGCCATAAACTTCTTAATCAGCCTACTTTTCGGGTGTCCACTCGGTAACGTCATTGCGATCTCCTTTTGTGAAGCCACTGTTTTACCAAACCAGCGAAATTTAGCAATCTATTAACACAATCTCTGAGCGATCCAGCGCGTAATCTCTTTCAGCGCTTTGTCGAAATTCTGATAGACCGGGCTGAACGGCACTTCAAGCAATTTGCCATCCGCAGATGACGAAGTGATTAAGCGCGACTCTTCTTCCGGGCTGAACGGATCGTTTTTCCAGAATCCCGACAGCATCGGCGTTGGGCAGCGACGACCCAGCAACCCTTGCGTTTTTAACGAGTAGCGATTGAGTTCAATGCGCAGCGCTTCGTCTGATGCATCATGCATGCCAAGACGGCTGGCCAGCACATCAAGGTACATTTCAGGTACGCTCCCCTGCCGAGCAGGATCGCTGAGCAGGGCGTGAACGACCGGACCAAGGCAGGCGACGGCTTTCAGACGAGACGATTCAAGGTAGGCCAGACGCACCGCGACGTTCGCGCCAAAACGGAAGCCGAATGCCGCCACGCGGGTGTGGTCAACCCAGGGAATGTTCTCCAGCGCTTTTAGCGCATGCTGGTGCAGCAGGCTGGAATCCTGCGTCAGTTTCCATTTGGATGAGAAACCGATTGAGGGCATATCAAGCGTCAGCATCGCGATCCCTTTTGGTGCGAAGTAGCGCTCAAAGAGGCTGTAATAATCGATTTGCAGGGAATCCAGCCCACCGCACATCAGTACGGTCGGGAACGGGCCGTCGCCTTCCGGCATATGCAGGAACCCGGTGACGGGTGCGCCGCCTGGAATGCTGAACTCAAGCTCGCGCATTTGGCCCGGCAAACGCTGCGCCGCCTCTTCATAAGCACGGTTCGCCAGCGCCTGGGCCTGCTCAGCCAGCTCATCACCTTTCAGATGTGGATACGCGGCAATGGCGTAGAGATTGGCCGCATGCAGCCAGTGCTTGCCGCTGCGCGTGGCATCCTCTTCCTGGCTGGCTTTTTGCTGCCAGAGCATCGCCTGTTTCGACCACTCATAGATCCAGTTGCCGCCGCGATAGCCCACCACCGTATCGTAAAGCTCGCTGTCGGTCCGTTCAGATTCGCTCATCACGATACGTGCCTGGACATCAAGGATTTCACGGGGGTCAATACCGCGCCAGATCCACATCAGGCGGTTAATCATGCGATACCAGTGAGGCACGTTTTTGCCGTCTAACGCGGACTGGACGGCAGGCTGGGTACCCGGATTAAAGCGACGCACCAGCGTCGACGTTTCAGGGTGTTTGAAACGGGGTTTAAAGAGAGTTTCGGTGAGATTCGCCTGCGTCATTGCGTTGCCTCCATGGATACGTCGTATAGAGACTATTGTAACGCGGTGCAGGCTAAAAAGAACAACGCCCGACATAGCCGGGCGTGTAAAGTTACGTACTGGTATTAACGGCCTGAAATAGGCGGTACGAAGACCACGCCCATATCCCATGGCTGTTCAATCCAGGTATCCTGCGGGATATCAATCACGTAATCGTCAACCAGCGGGCGGCCAGCAGGTTTCGCGAAGATAGTGACGAAATGTGCTTTCGGATACATTTCGCGGATAGCAACCGCTGTACCGCCGGTATCTACCAGGTCATCAATAACGATGAAGCCTTCACCGTCGCCTTCCGCACGTTTCAGCACGGTCAGCTCGCGCTGGTTGTCATGGTCATAGCTGGAGATGCAAACGGTATCGACATGACGAATGCCCAGCTCACGTGCCAGCAGCGCCCCCGGTACCAGACCGCCACGGCTGACGGCAATAATGCCTTTCCACTGTTCGGAAGGCATCAGACGCGCAGCCAGTTTGCGTGCGTGAATCTGCAACATGTCCCAGGTGACGACGTATTTTTCGCTCATGTGAAGTGTCCCAGCCTGTTTTTATACGGCTTAAAAAGTGTTCGAGGGGGAAATAGGTTGCGCGAGATTATAGAGATCTGACGCACTAAAAACCAGTGTTTAGCGCCCTCTGCCTGAGTTTTTACATGCTTTATGCTACCAGCCAGCAGAGAAAGTGGTATTCTCAGTTTCATCTCGCAAGCCTGACTTGTGGTAACTATTAACCTGCTAACCCTGTGGCCTGCAACCCTGTTTGCAGCGCCTCGACAAGGAGACTTATCGTGTCTGAACTGTCTCAATTATCTCCGCAGCCGCTGTGGGATATTTTTGCAAAAATCTGCTCCATTCCACACCCTTCCTACCATGAAGAACAGCTTGCCGAACATATTATGGGCTGGGCGAAGGAAAAAGGTCTGCATGCTGAACGTGACCAGGTTGGCAACATTCTGATCCGTAAACCTGCTACCGCAGGCATGGAAAACCGCAAACCGGTTGTGCTTCAGGCGCACCTGGACATGGTGCCACAGAAGAATAACGACACCGTTCACGACTTCACCAAAGACCCGATTCAACCGTACATCGACGGCGACTGGGTGAAAGCACGCGGCACCACCCTGGGCGCGGATAACGGCATCGGCATGGCCTCTGCGCTGGCGGTGCTGGCTGACGACAGCGTTGAGCACGGTCCACTGGAAGTGCTGCTGACCATGACCGAAGAAGCGGGCATGGACGGCGCGTTCGGTCTGCAGGCGAACTGGCTGCAGGCGGACATCCTGATCAACACCGACTCTGAAGAAGAAGGCGAGATCTACATGGGCTGCGCGGGCGGGATTGATTTCATCTCTACCCTGCCGCTGTCGCGCGAAGCGATTCCTGCGGGCTTCCAGACCTTCAAGCTGACGCTGAAAGGGCTGAAAGGCGGCCACTCCGGCGGTGATATTCACCTGGGTCTGGGTAACGCCAACAAGCTGCTGGCGCGCTTCCTGGCAGGCCATGCGGCCGAGCTGGATCTGCGTCTGGTCGACTTCAACGGCGGTACCCTGCGCAACGCGATCCCACGCGAAGCGTTCACCACCGTGGCAGTACCGGCGGCAAAAGCGGACGAGCTGAAAAAACTCTCCGCCGTGTATCTGGATATCCTGAAGAACGAACTGTCGGCGAAAGAGAAAAACCTGACCGTGGTGCTGGAATCCGTATCTACGGATAAAGCCGCGCTGACCGCGCAGTCTCGTGACACCTTCGTTCAGCTGCTGAACGCGACGCCAAACGGCGTGATCCGCAACTCTGACGTGGCGAAAGGCGTGGTGGAAACCTCACTGAACGTGGGCGTGGTGACCATGAGCGACGACAGCGCAGAAATCATCTGCCTGATCCGATCGCTTATCGACAGCGGTAAAGAGTACGTGGTGAGCATGCTGGAATCTCTGGGCACGCTGGCGGGCGCGAAGACGTCTGCAAAAGGCAGCTACCCGGGCTGGCAGCCGGATGCAAGTTCTCCGGTGATGGCGCTGGTGCGTGAAACCTATCAGCGTCTGTTCAACAGCACCCCGAACATTCAGGTGATCCACGCCGGTCTGGAATGTGGCCTGTTCAAGAAACCGTATCCGGATATGGATATGGTGTCCATCGGGCCAACCATTACCGGTCCGCACTCCCCGGATGAGCAGGTTCATATCGAAAGCGTCGGTCACTACTGGACGCTGCTGACTGAACTGCTGAAAGCGATCCCCGTTAAGTAATACCCTCACCCCAGCCCTCTCCCAAAGGGAGAGGGTGAAAAACGTAGGCCCGGTAAGCGTAGCGCACCGGGCTTTTTTACAATCCTAAGACCAGCTGTCGCTCTAACTGCGGATCCAGCAGCGTGACGTGTAATCCCACCAGCCTTACTCCTCGCCCGCCTCGTCTTTCTTCCCATGCCTTTTTCGCCGTCGCGATAAGATCGTCTTTATTCAGACGCGGCCAGACGTGTTCCTGCGTGGTCTGCTGGAAGTCGTTGAATTTTAATTTGATACCCTGACGGGCAATGAGCAGGTCCGGCTTCACCTTGCTTAAACGTCGTTCCAGCTCAGGATAAAGCTGTTCCGTGATAATGATTTCGCATTCGGACCAGTCATGAATATCTTCAATGAGGGTGCGCTCAACGCCGACGGATTTCCGTAGCCGTTCGCTGTTCACATCGCGATCGTCAATCCCCTGGCTGCGCTCCCACAGCACGCGGCCAAACTTCCCGAAGCGCTTAAGCAGCATGGCGAGATCGCTTCGCTGCACGTCTTCGCAGGTCCGTAACCCCATGCTTTCCAGCTTAGCGGCGGAAACTTTCCCCACGCCGGGGATTTTGCCGAGCGGCAGGGTTTTTAAAAATGCAGGCACCTCTTCCGGCGTGATGACGTACTGGCCGTTGGGCTTATTTAAATCAGAGGCAATTTTGGCGAGGAATTTAACGGGCGCGACGCCCGCAGACGCCGTCAGATTCAGCTCGTTGAAAATCGTCTGGCGGATCTCCTGAGCCATCAGCGTGGCGGAGCCGTGGCAGTGCACGCTGTCGGTCACATCCAGATAGGCTTCGTCCAGCGACAGCGGCTCTATCAGAGAGGTATAGCGGGAGAAGATTTCCCGAATATGAAGGGAAGCCTCTTTATAGGCTTCAAACCGGCCGGGCAGAAGCGTGAGATGAGGGCAAAGCTTTAAGGCCATCGCCGTCGGCATCGCGCTGCGCACGCCAAATTTGCGCGCAGGATAGTTGGCGGTGCTGATGACACCACGCTGAACGCGGCTGCCGCCAATGGCGATGGGAATATCCCGCAGCGCCGGGTTGTCACGCATCTCCACTGCGGCAAAAAAGCAGTCCATATCGACATGGATTATTTTGCGCATAGTAAGCCCTCACTCATCACTGGATAAGTATACAGTAAACAAATGAGGATTGAGAAGAGTACGTAGGAATTGTCGGGTGGCGGCTTCGCCTTACCCGACCTACCGGACTAGATAATGCGCTGCTGCTCGCGGGCCATTCTTTTTTTCCGCGCATCGCACGGCTCCGGGCAGTCGCAGACCTTTTCCATCCCAATGGAGGAAATACCCCCGCAGCTGCCCTGAATGCTTTTCCGCTTAACGATCCAGCCTAACGACATGCCGAAGATGACAAGCACAAAAACCACAAAGGTTGCCAGAAATGTCAGCATCATTAGCCTCCAAAATCATCGAGCATGATGTTCTCATCTTCAACGCCGAGATCTTTCAGCATCTTAATCACGGCAGCGTTCATCATCGGTGGCCCACACATATAGAACTCGCAGTCCTCGGGCGCCGGGTGCTGCTTGAGGTAGTTTTCATACAGCACGTTGTGGATGAACCCCGTGTATCCCGTCCAGTTATCTTCCGGCTGCGGATCGGAAAGCGCAACGTGGAAGGAAAAGTTCGGGTTTTCACGCGCTAGCTGTTCAAACTCATCTTCATAGAACATCTCGCGCAGCGAGCGCGCCCCGTACCAGAAGCTGATCTTACGCTGGCTCCCCAGCCGCTTGAGCTGGTCAAAGATGTGCGAGCGCATCGGGGCCATACCGGCACCGCCGCCGATAAACACCATTTCAGCGTCGGTATCTTTGGCAAAGAACTCACCGAACGGACCGGAGATCGTCACTTTGTCACCAGGCTTCAGAGACCAGATGTATGACGACATTACGCCCGGCGGCGCGTCCGGCACATTCGGTGGCGGCGTGGCGATACGCACGTTGAGCATGATAATGCCCTTCTCTTCCGGGTAGTTGGCCATCGAGTAGGCGCGCAGCGTCGGCTCTTTCACCTCCGACACAAAGCGGAAGAGATTGAATTTGTCCCAGTCGGCGCGGTATTCATCCGGCACGTCGAAGTCCGTATACGCCACGGTATGCTCAGGACACTCAATCTGAATGTATCCCCCTGCGCGGAACGGAACATCTTCCCCTCCCGGCACCCGCAGCTTCAGCTCTTTAATAAAGGTGGCTTTGTTATCATTAGAGATAACCTCGCACTCCCATTTTTTAACGCCGAAGATCTCTTCCGGCAGCTCAATCTTCATGTTCTGCCGCACCGCGACCTGGCAGGCCAGACGGCAGCCCTCTTTTGCCTCGCGTTTCGTGATGTGCGCCAGCTCGGTGGGAAGGATATCGCCACCGCCCTCTTTTATCGTCACGCGGCACTGCCCGCAGGAGCCGCCGCCGCCGCAGGCTGAGGAGACAAAAATCCCGTTACCGGAGAGCGTATTCAGCAGCTTGTCCCCCGCAGGCGTGCGGATCTGGTTCTGCGGGTCGTCGTTAATATCAATCACCACGTCGCCGGAATTCACCAGCTTCGCGCGCGCTGCCAGAATCAGCCCTGACAGCACCAGTACAATCAGCGTGAACATCACCACGCCAAGAATAATTTCCATCTGTTAGCCCTTATAGCTGCACACCGGAGAAGGACATAAAGCCCAGCGCCATCAGCCCGGTGGTGATAAAGGTGATCCCTAAGCCACGCAGACCCGCAGGCACGTTGGCATATTTCATTTTCTCGCGGATCCCCGCCATGGTGACAATCGCCAGCATCCAGCCGATGCCGGAACCAAACCCGTACACTACGGATTCACTGAAGTTGTAATCACGCTGAACCATAAACGAGACGCCGCCAAAGATGGCGCAGTTCACCGCGATCAGCGGCAGGAAGATCCCCAGCGCGTTGTACAGCGACGGGAAGTACTTATCGAGGATCATCTCGAGTATTTGCACCAGCGCCGCGATCACCCCGATAAAGGTGATGAAGTTCAGGAAGCTGAGATCGACCCCTTCCACCAGCGCGCCGTCCCGCAGCACAAAGTTGTACACCAGATTGTTAATCGGAACCGAAAGCCCCAACACAACGGTGACCGCCACGCCCAGGCCAAATGCCGTGGAGACCTTTTTAGACACGGCAAGGAACGTACACATGCCGAGGAAAAACGCGAGCGCCATGTTTTCAACAAACACCGCGCGCACAAACAAACTCAGGTAATGAGCCATCGTCGGTTACTCCTTTTCCTGCTGTTCTGGCTTCAAAGTACGAATCAGCCAGATCAACAAACCGATAATGAAAAATGCGCTAGGGGCCAGCAGGAACAGGCCGTTTGGCAGATACCAGCCGCCGTTTTGCACCGTGTCCAGCACCGTGATGCCAAACAGCTTGCCGCTGCCAATCAGCTCTCGCAGGAACCCCACGGTCAGCAGGATCACGCCGTAGCCCAGGCCGTTGCCGATACCGTCCATAAAGCTCGCCAGCGGCGGCATTTTCATGGCGTAGGCTTCCGCACGCCCCATCACGATACAGTTGGTGATGATAAGCCCGACAAACACCGAGAGCTGTTTGGAGGTTTCGTAGGCGAAGGCGCGCAGCAGCTGATCGACCACGATCACCAGCGAGGCGATGATCGCCATCTGGACGATGATCCTCACGCTGTTGGGAATGTGGTGGCGGATCATCGAGATAAACATGCTGGAGAACGCCGTGACCAGCGTGACCGCCAGCGTCATTACCACCGCCGTTTCCAGTTTGGTCGTCACCGCCAGGGCCGAACAGACCCCCAGCACCTGCAGCGTGATCGGGTTATTGGCGAGCAGTGGGCCAATGAGTACCTTTTTGACTTCTTTCAGTTCACCGGTATCAGCCATTGTTCAGCGCTCCTTCACGTACGTTTTTCAGGAAAGGACCAAAGCCCAGCTCGCCCATCCAGAAATCAAAGCTGTGCTGCACGCCTTTTGAGGTGAGCGTGGCGCCGGAAAGCCCGTCTACGGCGTAGTCGTCACCGGGACGTGCCGCCCCTTTCATCACCTTCAGCGCAGGCAGACCATTATCGTCGAGCACCTTCTTACCGACAAACTGTGCCCGCCAGTTAGGGTTCTCAACTTCACCACCCAGCCCCGGCGTTTCGCCCTGGTCGTAATACGTAATGCCTTTGACCGTGCGGCCATCGGTATCCAGTGCCACAAAGGCGTACATCATTGACCACAGCCCGTTACCGTAGATCGGGAGCACCACTTCCTGAATGCGTTTTTGGGGATCGCGAACCAGATAGATTTCGGCCAGGTTGCTGCGACGCTTAATCCCGGCGGGATCTTGCGATGCCTCCAGCGTCACGCTCATCTGCGGATCTTTCAGCGCCAGCGCCTGGTTGAATGTTGCCGGGTCTTTATCCAGCAGTTCACCCGTTTTTAAATCCACCAGACGCGCCGAAATACGTTCAGCAAAGACGGCCGAAACGTCGTCTGCGCTCATTCCTTCCTGCATCAGCCCGGCCACGGCCAGGATGTTGCGCTGTTTATCCAGCGCGCGCTGCTCCTGCTGCAGAGGTTTTAACCCGACGGCAGAACCGGCCACGACGATGGAACAGACCAGACAGAGCACCAGCACCACCAGCAACGTTTTGCTGATGCTGTCGTTATTTTTAACTTCAGCCACGCGCCTTCCTCCGTTTGATATTGGCCCGCACCACCAGGTAATCGAAGAGCGGCGCAAACAGGTTGGCAAACAGAATGGCCAACATCATCCCTTCCGGGTACGCCGGGTTGACCACGCGGATCAGAACGCACATCGCGCCAATGAGCACGCCATAGCTCCATTTACCTTTGTCAGTAAACGAGGCCGAGACGGGGTCCGTCGCCATGAACATCATGCCGAACGCGAAGCCACCCAGCACCAGATGCCAGTACCAGGGCATGGAGAACATTGGGTTGGTGGTCGAACCGATAACGTTGAACAGGGTGGCGGTCAGCACCATGCCGATCATCACGCCCGCAACAATCCGCCAGGAGGCCACGCGACCGAAAAGAATGATCGCCCCGCCAAGCAAAATCATCAGCGTAGAGACCTCCCCGATGGAGCCCGGAATGTAGCCAATGAAGGCATCAAACCAGGTGACAGGCTGACCCGTCGCGTTGTTAACCAGCGTTTCGCCGCCGTGTGCCGCCCACTGTGAAAGCGGCGTCGCGCCGGAAAAACCGTCTGCCGCCGTCCAGACCAGGTCGCCCGAGATTTGCGCCGGATACGCAAAGAACAGAAACGCACGTCCCGCCAGCGCCGGGTTGAGGAAGTTCCGCCCGGTGCCGCCGAAGATCTCTTTGGCAATCACCACGCCGAAACTGATGCCCAGCGCCGCCTGCCAGAGCGGCAGCGTCGGGGGAACAATCAGGGCAAACAGAATAGAGGTCACGAAGAAGCCTTCGTTGATCTCATGTTTACGGATGATGGCAAACAGCACTTCCCAGAAGCCGCCCACGATAAAGACCGTGATGTAAATCGGCAGGAAGAAAACCGCACCCAGCGTCATCATGCTCAGCCAGCCCGCGTCTGCAGCGAAACTTACCCCTAGCGACTGCGCCAGACGGTAGTGCCAGTCGGACTGGATGACCTGCGCCAGCTGCTGTGCATCGTACATATGGTGCAGCGCCGGAAGGGTCTGTAGGCCGACGTTGTACATTCCCCAGAACATCGCCGGGAAGACCGCAAACCACACCAGGATCATCATCCGCTTAAGGTCGATGGCGTCACGAACGTGCGCCGCCCCTTTCGTCACCAGACCCGGCGTGTAGAAAATGGTCGTCGTTGCTTCATACAGCGGGTAGTACTTTTTGAGCTTCCCTTCGGTAAAGTGCGGCTCAATTTTTTCAAAGAGGTGTTTTAAGCCCATCGGTTATCCTTCCTGCTCAATGCGGGTTAACACCTCGCGCAATACCGGTCCATATTCGTATTTGCCCGGGCAGACATAGGTACAGAGCGCCAGATCTTCTTCGTCAAGCTCCAGACAGCCCAGCGCCTGCGCGCTGTCGGTATCACCGGCAAGCAGATCGCGCAGCAGCATGGTCGGCAGAATATCCAGCGGCATGACGCGCTCGTAGTTACCAATCGGGACCATGGCGCGCTCGCCACCGTGCGTGCTGGTCGAGAAGCTAAACAGCTTATTACGCAGGAAATGGCCCAGCGTGGTCCGGGTGACGGAGTATTTTTCCGCGCCTGGCAGAACCCAGCCGAACAGCTCTTTCTCACGCCCTTCCTGCACAATGCTCACCTGCAAATGGAAACGTCCCAGGTACGCGTGCGCATCGGCAGCATGGCGTCCGCTGAGGACCGAACCGGAAATCAGGCGGTTTTCCCCCTCTTTCGTTTCCCCCACCAGCAGTTCAGTGATGTCTGCGCCCAGCAGCGTCTTCACCAGACGCGGGTTTGCAGCCTGCGGCCCACCGACGGCGACGATCCGTTCAGCGCAGAGTTCACCCGTAGTAAAAAGCTTACCGATGGCGATAACGTCTTGATAATTAAGATGCCAGACCCGCTTCGTCAGGCTCACCGGCTCAAGGAAATGGATGTGCGTCCCGACCAGACCCGCCGGATGTGGGCCAGCAAACTCATTAAACGTGACCTGCCCCTGCGGATGCCCGCCAAGCTTGCCGCCGCTGGCCTGGCAAACGTGGACTTTCCCGGACGTGAGGCGGGTTAAAACGGTCAGTCCGGCATCGAAGGCTTTGCGCTGCGCCAGGATAACCGGCTGCGGGTCCACGCTGAGCGGATTGGTGTCGATTGCCGTGACGAAAATCGCGGCCGGTTCCGTGCCCGGAACTGGGGATTTGCTGAAGGGACGCGTACGAAGCGCGGTCCATAAACCGGACGCCAGCAGTTGAGCCTGAACGGCGTCGCGGTTCAGCGACGCGAGGTCTGCCGCGTCGTAATGGGCGAATTCACGCTGCTCATCGCCTTCAATGCGGATCACCACCGACTGCAGAACGCGCCGTTCGCCGCGGTTGATCGCCACAACGGTGCCGCTCGCGGGTGCCGTGAACGTCACGCCGGGATTTTTTTTGTCCTCGAAGAGCGCCTGTCCTTTGATAACGCGATCGCCCTCCTGTACCAGCATTGAAGGACGCATTCCCAGGTAGTCGTCGCCCAAAATGGCGACATGACGGACGCTTGCGCCTGTCGAAACGTGCTGCACTGGCACGCCTGCAATCGGCAGATTAAGTCCTTTTTTGATTTTAAACATGTGGTTAGCAGGTTTCCATGAACAACAATCCAGTGGGCGCGAAGTGTAGCATTTTCCCCTTCTCGCGGGCAGGGAATCCGCCGTCGCGCGCGCCAAATTGCGAGCTAATGCGCAAAGTTCCTGGAGCCAACGCAATTTTGATGGTTTATAAAGTCAAACTAATTTGTAAACTCACCGCCCGGCTCTTGCGAAAATCTATAGCGGTGCTAATGTGAGCGCTCCTAACAGAATAATCTGATTTCGGGTCTCTTTTGCCGTCCTGGCAAGTTGGTCATGGTTTTATCAAGGAACTAGTAGTATGCGTAAAATCGCATTGTTCATTGCGATGCTTCTGATTCCGTGCATGTCGTTTGCCGGACTGCTCAGCAGTAATAGCTCAACGACGCCGGTCAGCAAGGAATATAAACAGCAGTTAATGGGATCGCCGGTTTATATTCAAATCTTCAAGGAAGAACGCACTCTCGATCTGTTTGTGAAAATGGGCGAGACATATCAGCTGCTTGATAGTTACAAAATTTGTAACTACTCCGGTGGGCTGGGGCCAAAACAGCGTCAGGGCGATTTCAAAAGTCCGGAAGGGTTCTACAACGTTCAGCGCAGCCAGCTCAAGCCTGACAGCCGCTTCTATAAAGCCATTAACATCGGCTTCCCGAATGCCTATGACCGTGCACACGGTTATGAAGGTAAATATCTGATGATCCACGGTGCCTGCGTGTCTATCGGCTGTTATGCGATGACCGACTCCGGCATTGATGAGATTTTCCAGTTCGTGACGGGCGCGCTGGTCTTTGGGCAGCCTAACGTACAGGTCAGCATCTATCCGTTCCGCATGACGGACGCCAACATGACGCGTCACAAGTACTCATACTACGCGGATTTCTGGAAACAGCTGAAGCCGGGTTACGACTACTTTGAGCAGACCCACAAGCCACCGGTGGTCTCTATCGTAGATGGCCGTTACGTGGTCAGCAAACCGCTGAGCCACGAAGTCGTCCATCCACAGTTGGCGTCAAATTACACGGTCCCCGAGACAAAATAGTACCCACTCGCCTGGCATAATCTTTTGCCAGGTTTCGTTGCCCGTCAGCGGCTGCGTTGCGATAACAGTGACCACATCGTTCGGTGTGGTCTCCTTCTGAAAGTCTATCTCCACATCCTGATCCAGCAGCGTCGCCACGCCAAACGGCGCGCGGCGGGTGATCCAGAACAGATTCGTCGAGCAGAACGCCATCACATAGCGGCCGTCAGAGAGCAGCATGTTGAACACGCCTTTTTCACGCAGTTCAGACGCCAGCGTCGCGATGTATTTGAATACGGCGGCCATGTTGCCGGGCGTGCGGGGATAGCGCTCCGTCAGCTTGTGCAGCAGCCAGCAGAAGGCTTTTTCGCTGTCCGTTTCGCCTACCGGGCGGAAATTGCCCGTCTCCAGCGACTTATAGCCCGTAAGCTGCCCGTTGTGCGCGTAGGTCCAGTTACGGCCCCACAGTTCACGGGTAAACGGATGGGTATTTTCCAGCGCCACTTCGCCACGGTTAGCCTGACGGATGTGGGCGATCACCGAGCGGGACTTGATGGGGTAGTCCTGCACCAGTTTGGCAATCGGCGAGTTAAAGCTGGGCTGTGGATCTTTGAACGTGCGACACCCTTTGCCTTCGTAGAAGGTGATGCCCCAGCCGTCTTTATGCGGCCCGGTCCCTCCACCGCGCTGCACCAGCCCGGTGAAACTAAAGCAGATATCGGTTGGCACATTGGCGCTCATCCCGAGCAGTTCGCACATACGTCACCTCCACAACAGCGGGGGCAAGAGTGCCCCCAGCGAAGTCTTACTTAACCATCTCTTTTTCGATCAGTTGAATCAGGATGTGGATCACTTTGATGTGAATTTCCTGAATACGGTCAGCATAACCGAAGTGCGGAACGCGAATTTCGACATCCGCTGTACCGTCCATCTTACCGCCATCTTTACCGGTCAGGGTGATGACTTTCATCCCTTTTTCACGCGCGGCGGCGATCGCTTTGATCACGTTGCCGGAGTTGCCGGAGGTAGAAATCCCCAGCAGCACGTCGCCTTCACGGCCTACCGCTTCAACGTAGCGGGAGAAGATGTGGTCGTAACCGAAGTCGTTGCCTACGCAGGAGATGTGGCTCACGTCGGAAATCGCAATCGCCGGGTAGCCCGGGCGGTTTTCGCGATAGCGTCCGGTCAGCTCTTCTGCGAAGTGCATAGCGTCACAGTGGGAACCGCCGTTACCGCAGGAGAGCACTTTGCCACCGGCTTTGAAGCTGTCGGCCAGCAGGACCGCTGCGCGCTGAATAGCGTGAATATTGGCATCATCTTTCAGAAAGTTCGCCAGCGTTTCCGCCGCTTCGTTCAGTTCGTTACGAATAAGATCCTGGTACATGAGGATAATCCTTCAGTATTGATGAAATAACACAGTGGAGTGTACCGGATAGCGGGAAAAGCGAGAAGCTAAAGCCATGCGAATCGTCCGGCGTTTTGATTTTTCGTGCCGGCTAAAACACGAACAATGTGAACCAGGTTGTAATTATTTTGTAAACACATTGCTAAAGGAATTCACATCAACTACAACCATATCATCACAAGTGGTCAGACCTCCTACAAGCAAGGGAGCTTTTCTTTATGATGATTTTGAGCATTCTCGCAACCGTTGTTCTGCTCGGTGTGCTGTTCTATCACCGCGTTAGTTTATTCCTGAGCAGCCTGATTCTTCTGGCCTGGACGGCCGCGCTTGGCGTCGCAGGCCTCTGGAACATCTGGCTTTTAGTCCCTCTTGCCATCATCCTTCTGCCGTTTAATCTGGCACCAATGCGTAAATCAATGATCTCTGCGCCGGTGTTCAAAGGCTTCCGCAAAGTGATGCCGCCAATGTCGCGTACCGAGAAAGAAGCGATTGACGCGGGCACCACCTGGTGGGAAGGCGATCTATTCCAGGGCAACCCGGACTGGAAAAAGCTGCATAACTATCCGCAGCCGCGCCTGACCGCTGAAGAACAGGCCTTTATTGACGGCCCGGTGGAAGAAGCGTGCCGTATGGCGAACGACTTTGCCATTACCCATGAAATGGCCGACCTGCCGCCCGAGCTGTGGGCGTATCTGAAAGAACATCGCTTCTTCGCGATGATCATCAAGAAAGAGTACGGCGGTCTGGAGTTCTCTGCTTACGCTCAGGCTCGCGTCCTGCAAAAGCTGGCGGGCGTCTCCGGGATCCTGGCGATTACCGTTGGCGTGCCTAACTCCTTAGGACCGGGCGAACTGCTGCAGCATTACGGTACTGAAGAGCAGAAAGATCACTACCTGCCGCGTCTGGCACGCGGTCAGGAGATCCCTTGCTTCGCGCTGACCAGCCCGGAAGCCGGCTCCGATGCGGGCGCGATCCCGGATACCGGCGTGGTCTGCATGGGCGAATGGCAGGGCGAACAGGTACTGGGCATGCGCCTGACCTGGAACAAGCGTTATATCACCCTGGCGCCTATCGCCACCGTGCTGGGTCTGGCCTTTAAGCTCTCTGACCCTGAAAAACTTCTGGGCGGTGAAGAAGATCTGGGCATTACCTGTGCGCTGATCCCAACCTCTACCCCTGGCGTTGAAATTGGTCGTCGTCACTTCCCGCTGAACGTGCCGTTCCAGAACGGTCCAACCCGCGGACAGGATATTTTTGTGCCGATTGACTACATCATCGGCGGTCCGAAAATGGCCGGTCAGGGCTGGCGTATGCTGGTGGAATGTCTGTCTGTGGGCCGCGGCATTACCCTGCCGTCGAACTCAACCGGCGGTCTGAAGTCGGTCGCGATGGGGATTGGTGCGTACGCTCACATCCGCCGTCAGTTCAAAATCTCCATCGGCAAGATGGAAGGTATCGAAGAGCCGCTGGCGCGTATCGCGGGTAACGCCTACGTGATGGATGCCGCTGCTTCTCTGATTACCTACGGCATCATGCTGGGCGAAAAACCGGCTGTGCTGTCCGCGATTGTGAAGTACCACTGTACCCACCGCGCGCAGCAGTCGATCATTGACGCAATGGATATCGCAGGCGGTAAAGGCATTATGCTCGGCGAAGGCAACTTCCTGGCGCGCGGCTATCAGGGCGCACCGATTGCCATCACCGTGGAAGGGGCAAACATCCTGACCCGCAGCATGATGATCTTCGGTCAGGGCGCAATTCGCTGCCATCCGTACGTGCTGGAAGAGATGGCCGCCGCGCAGAACAACGACGTGGATGCTTTCGATAAGCTGCTGTTCAAACATATCGGTCACGTGGGCAGCAACAAGGTGCGCAGCTTCTGGCTGGGCCTGACGCGCGGTCTTACCAGCGCGACGCCGACCGGCGATGCCACCAAACGTTATTATCAGCATCTGAATCGACTGAGCGCCAACCTGGCTCTGCTGTCAGATGTTTCCATGGCGGTGCTGGGCGGTAGCCTGAAGCGTCGCGAGCGTATCTCCGCTCGTCTGGGTGATGTGCTGAGCCAGATCTTCCTGGCCTCTGCGGTCCTGAAGCGCTACGACGACGAAGGCCGTCAGGAAGCGGATCTGCCGCTGGTGCACTGGGGCGTTCAGGATGCGATGTATCAGGCTGAACAGGCGATTGACGACCTGCTGGCGAACTTCCCGAACCGCTTCGTGGCGGGCGCTCTGCGCGCGGTGATCTTCCCGACCGGTCGTCACCACCTGGCGCCGTCCGACAAGCTGGACCACAAGGTGGCGAAGATCCTGCAGGTACCGAGCGCAACCCGCTCCCGTATCGGTCGTGGTCAGTATCTGACGCCGACGCCGCATAACCCGGTGGGTCTGCTGGAAGAGGCGCTGCTGGACGTGATGGCTGCCGATCCGATTCACCAGAAGATCTGTAAACAGCTGGGCAAAAACCTGCCGTTTACCCGTCTGGACGAACTGGCAAAACAGGCGCTCGCCGGTGGCATTATCAATAAAGATGAAGCCGCTCTGCTGGTGAAAGCCGAAGAGAGCCGTCTGCGCAGTATTAACGTGGATGATTTCGAGCCGGACGAGCTGGCAACGCAGCCGGTAAAGCTGCCGGAGAAGCACCGCAAGCCTGAAGCCGCGTAACGCGTTTCGCTCTGACAAACCCCGCCCTGAGCGGGGTTTTTTATTGCCACATTTTCTCGTAATGACGTGCTACAGTGTCAAAAAGCGGTCTTTTGAGGAGTCTGTATCGTGCCTGGTTTGAAGATTTCGATTTTGCAGCAACCTTTAGTGTGGATGGATGGCCCCGCCAACCTGCGCCACTTTGATCGTCAACTGGAAGAGATTACCGGGCGTGATGTGATTGTCCTGCCGGAGATGTTCACGACCGGCTTCGCCATGGAAGCGGCACAACAGTCAATGCCGCAGGATGAGGTAGTGGCCTGGATGCATGCCAAAGCGCAGCAGACCAACGCGCTGATTGCGGGCAGCGCTGCGCTGCAAACGGAGCGCGGGCCGGTGAACCGCTTCCTGCTGGTGGAGCCGGAAGGGAAAGTGCATTTTTACGATAAGCGCCACCTGTTCCGCATGGCGGATGAGCATCATCACTATGAAGCGGGTCACGAGCGCGTGGTGTTCGAGTGGCGCGGCTGGCGTATTCTGCCGCTGGTCTGCTACGACCTGCGCTTCCCGGTGTGGTCGCGCAACCGCAACGATTACGACCTGGCGCTGTATGTCGCCAACTGGCCTGCGCCGCGTTCCCTGCACTGGCAGTCGCTGCTGGTAGCGCGCGCGATTGAGAACCAGGCGTACGTGGTGGGCTGTAACCGCGTGGGAACGGACGGCAACGGACATCACTACCGCGGCGACAGCCGGGTGGTGAATCCGCAGGGCGAGATAATTGCCACCGCCGAGCCGCATCAGGCGACGCGCATTGATGCCGAGCTGTCCTTGACGGCGCTGAAGGAATACCGGGAGAAGTTTCCGGCGTGGCAGGATGCGGATCCGTTTAGCATTGGGTGAAAAAAAGCCGGGTGGCGGCTACGCCTTACCCGGCCTACAAAAGCACAGCGCAGCGCCACCGGGCGTTAATTAACTCACCAGCGCCTGCCCGTCTTTGCGGCTCTCCGTCGCGGCCACGTAGTGCCCTTCCGGCAGGCGGTAAATTACCTGCGCCCCACCAAAGTTGTAATCCTGAAGCGGATCTTCCACCACGATCTGATGCCCGCGCTCGCGCAGCGCGGCGATGGTATTGCGATCGAACGTCGATTCAACGATCACCTCCCTGCCCTGCACCACGCGCCAGCGCGGGGCGTCGATCGCAGCCTGCGGGTTTTGCCCGTGCAGCATAATGCGCAGCGCCATCTGCATGTGCCCCTGCGCCTGCATCGGGCCGCCCATCACGCCAAAGGACATCAGCGGCTGACCGTTGCCGTCCATCGCAAAGCCCGGAATGATGGTGTGGAACGGACGCTTGCTGCCCGCCAGCGCGTTCGGATGATTGGGATCCAGCACAAACCCGCAGCCCCGGTTTTGCAGGCTGATCCCCGTATCCGGCACCACGATGCCTGAACCGAACCCCATATAATTGGACTGAATAAACGAGACCATCATCCCGCTGGCGTCGGCGGTGCTGATGTAGACCGTGCCGCTCTGCGTCGGGGAACCGTAGACAAAATCAGAAGCCTTATCGTGATCGATAAGCGCCGCGCGCGACTTCAGATAAGGGTCGCTCAGCAGCTCTTTTGCCGCGAACGCCATGTGTTCTTCATCCGCCACGTAGCGGTCGAGATCCGCCAGCGCCAGCTTCATCGCCTCGATGGACAGGTGCAGGGACTGCACGGAATCCGGGTGATGCTTCTCAATGCCGCACTGCTCCAGAATGCCGAGCGCAATCAGCGTGGCGATCCCCTGGCCGTTTGGCGGTAGCTCCTGCACCGAACCGCCCGCGAAGTCCCGCGACAGCAGCTCTACCCAGTCCACGCGATGGTTTGCCAGATCTTCAGCCGTCAGGTGCGCGCCGTGTTCTTTGGCAAAAGCAGCGATTTTCTGCGCCAGCTCGCCGCGGTAAAAAGCGTCGCCATTGGTGCGGGCAATCAGCTCCAGCGAGTTCGCCTGCGCCGGGTTACGGAAGATCTCCCCCACGCGCGGGGCGCGGCCTTCCGGTGCGAAGCAGGCGCTAAAGCCCGGCTGATCTTTCAGCTTGCTATAGCCGCGCTGCCAGAGATGGCCGATCAGCGGGGAGACCGGGAAACCGTTGCGCGCGTAGTCAATGGCAGGCTGCGCCAGCGTGGTCAGCGGCAGCGTGCCGAAGCGTTCCGCCAGCGCCACCCAGCCGGATACCGCACCCGGCACGGTCACCGCGTCCCAGCCAATTTCCGGCACCGCCGTTTTACCGGCAAACAGATCCGCATGCCAGCTGGCCGGCGAGCGACCGGACGCGTTGAGGCCGTGCAGCTTTTCGCCGTCCCAGACGATGGCAAAGGCATCGCTGCCAATCCCGTTGCCGGTCGGCTCAACCACCGTCAGCGCCATTGCGGTGGCAATGGCCGCATCCACGGCATTGCCTCCCAGCTGCAGCATCTTCATTCCCGCCTGTGCCGCCAGCGGCTGTGAGGTCGCCACGGCGTTATAGCCCATCATCGGCGGGCGGCGTGAATCATAACCGGACGTAAAATCAAGCGCTTTGGTCATCATGACTCCTTAGTCGTGGCGCGGATCGAGCGCATCGCGCAGCCCGTCGCCGAGTAAATTAAAGCCCTGCACGGCGAGGAAAATCGCCACGCCGGGGAACACGGACATCCACGGCGCCTGCTCAAGAAACCCTTTCGCGGTGTTGAGCATGGAGCCCCAGGACGGATTGGGCGGCTGCTGCCCCAGCCCCAAAAACGACAGGCTGGCTTCGGCGATAATCGCCGAGGCAATCGCCAGCGTGGCCTGGACCAGGATCGGCGACATCACGTTTGGCAGGACGTATTTGATGATGATCCAGCGATCCGGCAGGCCAATAGCCCGCGCGCCGTCGATGTACTCTTCGTTGCGAATGGCGATCACCTGCCCGCGCGTCAGGCGGGCGAAGATCGGCATCGCCGAAAGACCGATGGCGATCATCGCGTTGGTCAGGCTCGGGCCCAAAAACGCTCCCAGCGCGATCGCCATGATCAGGAACGGACAGGCCAGCAGCGCCTCAATAAACCGCGAGATCACCCCGTCCCACATCTTCTGGAAGTAGCCCGCCACCAGCCCCAGCGGCACGCCGATGACCACCGCGATAACGACCGACATACAGCCCGCCATCAGCGAGGTGCGAGCCCCCCAGATAATGCGGGATAAAATGTCGCGCCCCAGCTCGTCGGTGCCGAACCAGTACATCGCCGACGGCGCTTTTCTCACTGCCAGGAAGTTGGCTTTCACCGGGTCGAACGGGGCGATCCACGGCGCCAGCAGCGCCACCAGCACGAAGAACCCCACCACCACCGCGCCAATGACCGCGCTTTTATTGCCGAGGAATTTCTTCAGCACGCGGTTCTGCGCGCGCGGCAGCGCGGGCGTAACGGTTTGCGTCGTCAGTTCCGCCATGGTTAACCTCGCATTTTCGGGTTGATAAGGACGTAGAGCACGTCGGCCAGCAGGTTGAGCATCAGGAAGCCAATCGCCACGATCAGCACCACGCCCTGCACCACCGCGTAGTCACGGTTGAATACCGAGTCGACGATCATCTTGCCGAAGCCCGGAATGGTGAAGACCTGCTCGGTCAGCACCGCCCCGCCCAGCAGCTCGCCGAACAGCAGCGTGGTGAGGGTGATCACCGGCACCAGCGCGTTGCGAAACGCGTGCTTCAGGATCACCGCCTTCGGCAGCAGCCCCTTTGCCCGCGCGGTGCGGATGTAATCCGCCTTCAGGACCGCAATCATCGACGCGCGGGTATGGCGCATCAGCGTTGCCGCGAGGCCCGTTCCGAGCACGGACGCGGGCAGCAGCAGCGTGCGCAGGTTCTGGATCGGATCTTCACTGAACGGCACGTAGCCGGAGGCGGGCAGCCACTGCAGGTTCACCGAAAAGACCAGAATCAGCAGGATCCCCAGCCAGAAGTGCGGGATCGAGATCCCCGAGATCGCCACGAAGTTCGCCCCGTGATCGACCCAGCTGTTTTTGTTCACCGCCGCGAGGATCCCCATGCTGATGCCAAACACCAGCGCGATAATCATCGCCAGCAGCGACAGCTCCAGCGTGACCGGCAGCTTGCTGGCAATCAGCTGCGTCACCGGTTCGTGCGTGCGTAAGGAGACGCCCAGATCGCCCTGCAGCGCGCGCGTCAGCCAGTGGAAATACTGCACGGGGATCGGTGCATCAAGGTTCAGCTCCGCGCGCAGCTGGGCGATGACCGCCGGATCGCGCTCCTCGCCTGCCATGGCGATCAGCGGGTCGCCGGGCAGCAGCTTTTGCAGCCCGAAGACCATCATGCTCACCAGCAATAGCGTCGGGACGGCCAGCAGCAGACGTTTGCAAATCAGTTCCAGCATGGGTTCTCCTCAGGACGTTTATTTCGCCAGCGTCAAACCCGCCAGACGCACGATGCCGTCCGGGTACGGCTTAAAGCCCTGCACGCTTTTGTTCAGGCCGAAAATGCGCGGCTCGAAGTAGAGGTAGGCAATCGGCATGTCGGTTTGCAGCTGTTTCACCACCTTGTCGTACAGCGGCTGGCGTGCGGCCTGATCGGTGCTCTGGCGCGCCTGGGTCAGCCATTCGTCAACCTGCGCGTTGCTGTAGCGGCCGTCGTTAAGGGTGCCTTTGCTGTTGATAAAGCCGTAGATGCTGCCGTCCGGATCCGGGCGACCCGACCAGCCGGAGAAGCTCAGCTGATAGTCGCCGCTCTGCTGGCGATCGAGCAGCGTGGCGAATTCGGTCATCTGCAGGTTCAGGTTAAATCCGGCCTCAGCGACCATCGCCTGCAGCACCTGCCCCACCTGCTGCGAGGTTGGGTTGTTCGGCACCAGCAGGTTGACGGTCAGCGGCGCGGTGACGCCTGCCGCTTTCAGCAGCGCTTTGGCTTTGTCGACGTCACGCGGCGGGACCGGCAGGTTAACGTGATACGGGCTGACCGGTGAAAACGCTTGGTTGGCCGGGGTGTAGAGTCCTTCAAAGACCACCTGGTTTAACGCATCGCGGTCGATAGCCTGAGAAAACGCCTCGCGCACGCGGGCGTCCTTGAACGGATCGTTCGCCGGCACCTTGCCGTTGTTGATGTTGAAGGTGATGCCCTGATAGCCCAGGCCGGTTACCTTCGCCAGCGCCAGCTTGCTGTCGGCTTCGACGGTTTTAACGTCGCTGGCGGCGATGCCTTCGGTCAGGTCAAGATCGCCCGCGCGCAGGTTCGCGAGGCGCACGGAGGCATCCGGGATCGGCAGATAGATGATTTTGTCGAAGTGGTAGGCGTCTTTGTTCCAGTAGTTGTCGAAGCGGGTCAGAACGATGCGGTCCTGGGACACGCGGCTGTCGAATTTGTACGGGCCGGAGCAGACCGGATGGGCGGCAAAGTCAGGCTTTTTCGCCGCCTCCGGGGCCATCATTGCGCCCGCGCGGTCGGTGAGCTGCATCAGCAGCGCGGCATCGGGCGTTTTCAGGTGCAGCGCAATCTGCATCGGGCCGGTGACCTCGACCGATTCAACGGAGGAGATCTCGCTCTTACGCAGGGAGCCTTTCAGGGTCAGGGCGCGGTCGAGGTTGTATTTTGCCGCGGCGGCATCGAATTTCTCACCGTCGTGGAAGGTGACGCCTTCGCGCAGATTGAGCGTCAGGGTTTTACCGTCCTCACTCCACGCCCAGTCTTTAGCCAGCCCGGGGACGACCTTCAGGTTTTCATCCACGTCCACCAGCCTGTCGCACAGGGAGGCAAACACGAAGCGGCCATAGTAGGTGCGCGCCAGATGCGGGTCGAGCATGTCCGGGTCAGCGCCCAGGCCGATTCGCAGCACGCTTTCAGAATGGGCGGGCAGCGCCGCGCCAAGCAACATAACACTTCCCAGTACGGTCAAAAGAGAATTACGCATTGTCATTATCATGAGTTCCTTGAAGGAAGGGACGAGTGAGTGGCCGCGTGTTCAAACAGCGCGCGGCGGCGCAGAAAAGCGGCGGATGGCGGCGCTATCTGGATAACGCCGCGATCTCGATTGATCTCCTGCCAGCGATGACAGGCAACCTGACGCCCGCCGTCGAGCACCTGATTGATCGGCTCGACCTGGCGGCATTCATCGGTGACGTACGGACAGCGGGTGTGGAAACGGCAGCCGGACGGCGGGCTGGCCGGGTTGGGCAGATCCCCCTGCAGCAGCGGCGCATCTCGCTCAACGCCCGGCTGCATCTGCGGCGCCGAGGCGATCAGCGCCTGGGTATAGGGGTGCAGCGGCGCGTCAAAAATCTCATCCACGGTGGCAAGCTCGACGATTTGCCCGAGGTACATGACCGCCACGCGGTCGCTCATATGGCGGATTACCGCCAGACCGTGGGCGACAATCACCATCGTCAGACCAAGCTGGTGCTTCAGGCTTTCCAGCAGGTTGACCACCTGCGCCTGGACGGACACGTCCAGCGCGGATACCGGCTCATCCCCCAGCAGCAGCTTCGGCCCTGAAGCCAGCGCGCGCGCAATGCCGATACGCTGGCGCTGTCCGCCGGAAAATTCGTGCGGATAGCGTCCGGCCCAGGCGGCAGGGAGGCCAACGGTTTTAAGCAGCTCGGCAACGCGGTACTGACGGTCCGCTTTTTTCATGTTCTGATGCAGCCACAGCGGCTCCCCGACGATCTGCTCCACCGTCATGCGCGGGTTCAGCGAGGCGAAGGGATCCTGGAAGATAATCTGCAGCTCGCGCCGGAGCTGGTTCAGGCGGGCACCGGAGGCGTCGGTGATCTCCTCCCCCTGGTAAAACACACGCCCTTCGCTGGCGGCCAGCAGGCGCAGCAGCAGGCGGCCGAGCGTAGATTTTCCGGAACCGGACTCGCCGACAATTGCCAGCGTTTCGCCCGGCATCACGGCAAGCGAAACGCGATCGACCGCCGTGACAAACCGTGCCGGAGTAAAGAGTTTTTTCGGGCCGGGGAAAAGCTTGCTGAGGTCACGGGCTTCAAGAATGGGCGTGGTCATGCGATTTCTCCCAGGGCAATGTGCTGTTCGAGCGGCACGCGGAAGCAGGCGACCTGATGGCCCGCGCCGAGCGTGGCGAGCTGCGGTTTTTCATCATGGCAGCGCGACTGCGCAAACGGACAGCGGGTGGCAAAACGGCAGCCTTTCGGCATGGATTCCGGGAGCGGGACCGATCCGGGAATGGTGGAGAGCTGGCCCTTGCGTGCGCCAAGAGAAGGAATCGAGCCCATCAGACCGATGGTGTAAGGGTGCTGCGGGTCGGCAAAGATGGCCTCCACGCTGCCCTGCTCCACCACCTGCCCGGCATACATCACGGCGACCTGCTGGGCGACCTCCGCCACGACGCCTAAATCGTGGGTAATCATCAGCACCGCCGTGCCGGTTTCCTCTTTTAAGGTGTTGAGCAAGGCGAGGATTTGCGCCTGGATGGTGACGTCGAGCGCAGTGGTCGGCTCGTCGGCAATCAGCAGTTTGGGATGGTTAATCAGCGCCATCGCAATCATCACGCGCTGGCGCATGCCGCCGGAAAGCTGGTGGGGATACGCTTTCAGGCGCATCTCTGCCGCCGGGATCTGTACCTTCTCGAGGATCCGCAGCGCGACCTTCATCGCCTCTGCGCGCGAGACGTTCTGGTGTCGCATAACCGCTTCGCTAAGCTGATCGCCCAACGTGAACGCCGGATTGAGCGAGGTCATCGGCTCCTGGAAAATCATCGCCAGCTCGCTGCCGCGCAGATCGGCATATTCGCGCGGTGAGAGCTTTCGCAGGTCGTGGCGGCGAAACTGCATCTCACCGCTGACAATCTGCGCGCTGGCGGGCAGTAACCCCATCAGCGCCAGTGAAGTGATACTTTTCCCGCAGCCGGACTCCCCCACCAGCGCCAGCGTTTCGCCCGCCCTGACGGTCAGAGAAATACCATCAAGCACGCTAACCGGCGAGCCAGCAAACGTAACGTTGAGGTTTTGCACTCGCAATACGGGCGTGGCGTCCTTAAAGGGTATTGTCGTCATGGCGTGAAGTCGTCCTCGAGGTGGATCGCCTGAATCAGGGCGGTTTGCAGGCTGAGCAGGTGTTCGCGCATGGCGGCCGCGGCTTCATTAGGCTGGCGATGGATAATCGCAGACATGATCTTATGGTGGTGGTCGTTATAGCTGTCGACACGTTCGGGGGTGCGTGCCAGCTCGCGCAGATGCTGCCAGCCCGGTTCACGCCGCACGGCATCAATGGCATCAAACAGGCCGAGCATCAGACGGTTGCCCGCCGCCTCGGCAATAGCCCGGTGAAAGGCGCTATCCCAGAGTTCGTTGAGATCGCGGTCATCCGGGCTGACCTTATCGATGCGTTCCAGCATGCGCTGCATGAGCGCGAGGTTTTCCCTGGTGGCACGCAGTGCCGCAAGCCGGGCTAAGCCGGGTTCGAGCTGTAGACGAGCTTCCATCACTTCCAGAAGGTTGGTCTGCTGAACCAATCCCTGAAGGGCCAGCGGTTCAACAGGTGCCGCCGGGCCGATAAAGGTCCCTTTGCCCTGCTTACGCCAGATGCGCCCCTCTTCTTCCAGCACGTCCAGCGCACGACGCACTTCACGTCGTCCTACGCCGAGAGTGTCCGACAGCTCACGTTCCGTGGGCAGCGGTATGCCTGGTGTTGACTCATGCTGGTTGATAAGCCCGCGCAGCTGCTCAAGCGCGGTGCTGGAATTTGCCAGAAACCGTGACGGTTTTTCCATATTGGTTCGCTCACTTTCATCATTGCTTTATTTTTATTAACGATAAGTTATTGATATGGAATGAAGCTTATCGTGCTAATGATTAAGCAATAACCAAACCAATACTTAATTGGTTCGGTATTTTTTTGGAAAGCGGGAGATAACCAAATGATTCTGCGTGAATTATTTTTACAGAAAGACACATTCTGACTGAGGTCTGAAGAGAGGAGTGGTGGTGGAATGCACAATATCAGTGCAAATAACGCACTACATTCGTGCGATTGTTAAATAATTGCACTACAAACATTAACTTTTTGTTAACGATAGATGAGGAGATAGGATTACAGAATCCTGAAACGACGAAGGCCTGAATCATTTCTGATTCAGGCCTTCTGAATAGTGGCGGAACGGACGGGACTCGAACCCGCGACCCCCTGCGTGACAGGCAGGTATTCTAACCGACTGAACTACCGCTCCACTGTTCCCGTTTGGGGAACGAGGCGCATATTACGGTGCGCCTCCGATCTCGTCAACGCTTTTTCTCACGTTTTGAATCGTTTGCTGCAAAAATCGCCCAAACGATGATTTTACAGGCATTCCGGCGTTTTTTCAGGCGCGCCACATACAGCTGCCGCCCTTCTTCTGGACCAGATCAAGCCGGGATTCGTGGTTAAGGAGCTCTTCATTGCTGGCTAAAACAACCCGCAACCGGCTTGCCTGACGGACAACACGCTGAATGCCCGCTTCGCCTTGCGTCTGCTGGGATTCATTTTCCATACTGAACTTCATTGACGTCTGCCCGCCGGTCATCGTCAGATAGACATCCGCCAGGATCTGGGCATCGAGCAACGCCCCGTGGAGCGTTCGCTTGGTGTTGTCTATCTCGTAGCGCGAGCAGAGCGCATCAAGGCTGTTACGCTTGCCGGGAAACATCTTCCTTGCCAGCGCCAGGCTGTCCGTCACCTTACAGAAGGTGTTCGTCTTCGGGATATCACGATTAAGCTTGCTGAATTCATAATCCATAAAGCCGATATCGAACGATGCGTTATGGATGACAAGTTCGGCACCCTTGATATATTCCAGGAACTCGTCAGCCACATCAGCAAAAGTCGGCTTATCCAGCAAGAACTCATCGGCAATCCCGTGAACGCCGAACGCTTCCGGATCCACCAGCCGATCGGGTTTGAGGTAGACGTGGAAGTTGTTCCCCGTAAGACGACGGTTCACTACTTCAACGGCGCCGATCTCGATGATCTTATGCCCTTCGTAGTGCGCGCCGATCTGGTTCATACCGGTGGTTTCGGTATCGAGGACAATCTGGCGAGTAATTGCAGTGCTCATAGCGGTCATTTATGTCAGACTTATCGTTTAACTGAACGTTTCGAATACAGGAAGTCTACCAGAGATGCGTAAACAGGTAGAAATTTTCACCGATGGATCTTGTCTCGGTAACCCAGGACCCGGCGGCTACGGCGCGATTATGCGCTATCGCCAGCACGAAAAAACCTTTAGCGAAGGCTATTTTCTGACCACCAACAACCGAATGGAGTTGATGGCGGCCATCGTGGCGCTGGAGGCGTTAAAAGAACATTGTGACGTGGTGCTAAGCACCGACAGCCAGTACGTGCGTCAGGGGATCACCCAGTGGATCCACAACTGGAAAAAACGCGGCTGGAAAACTGCCGATAAGAAACCGGTCAAGAATGTCGATCTCTGGAAACGTCTTGATGCTGCGCTGGGCCAGCACCAGATTAAGTGGGAGTGGGTTAAAGGCCACGCAGGCCACCCGGAAAACGAACGCTGCGACGAACTGGCGCGCGCTGCGGCATCCAATCCCGCTCATGAAGATGCGGGCTATCAGCCCGACGCCTAATCGGTTTTTTTGTACTGCCGCGTGGCTCCCACGGTCTGGCGGATGGGCGTTTTCGACTTGCTCTGCTTCATAGGATTCAGCGTAAGGGGAATGGTTCGCTTACGCGCGACGATAAACTGCA
Organism: Enterobacter sp. KB-221C9; assembly: GCF_041320715.1. Classification (NCBI taxonomy): domain Bacteria; kingdom Pseudomonadati; phylum Pseudomonadota; class Gammaproteobacteria; order Enterobacterales; family Enterobacteriaceae; genus Enterobacter; species Enterobacter sp. KB-221C9. Next base: position 7,941 of record NZ_JBGIWG010000022.1, on the reverse strand, counting down.
AACAGCCCAACGCCGGGAGATGGGTGCTCAGTACTACGCCTCCCTGCCGCGCCCAGGGCAGCACCTGAAAACCGCCGTAGCAGAGCACTTCAAAGTTCAGCAGCGAAAGCCAGTCGAGCTGGCGCATCATGGTGAACATCCGGCTGTTATAAGGTGGAGTCCGGCGTAGCACCGGTACCAGCTTACGCAGGCCCATCAGGCTTAGCGGATTGAATCCGCTCAGTACCAGCCAGCCGTCATCAATCAGCACGCGATCGGCTTCGCGAAGCAGACGATGCGGGTCGCTGCACCAGGGCAGCGTGTGGGCGAGCAAACACGCATCGACGGATTTTTCCGCAAACGGCAGATGCAACGGGTCTGCTTTTACCTGAACCGGCGATCCGCCGAGAGAGACGTTGACCTGATGCGAGATAGCGCAGCTTTCGGTATTGATTTCCGCGCTGAGATTGCCAATCTTAAGCAGGTGAAAGCCATACATTTTCGCAAGCCAGGGCTTCAGCTGTTGTTCTAACGCTTCGCGATAGTATTCACCCCAGGGCAATTCCGCCCAACGTTCCGGTGCTGCGACAGTCTGAGGTATCCTTGCCGGTTTCATCAAAACACCCGCCACGCTATAAGAGGTAATGTATGAATCTTATCAGTATTCCAGCCTTTGAGGACAATTACATCTGGGTTTTGGTTGACGACGATCGTCGATGCGTCATTGTCGATCCCGGAGAATCGGACCCTGTTCTGCGCGCAATAAAAGAGAACGGCTGGCAGCCAGAAGCCATTCTGTTGACGCATCACCATCACGATCATACTGGCGGCGTGCCTGAACTGCGCGCCCATTTTCCGCATCTGGTGGTTTACGGACCGGCAGAGGCACAAGATAAGGGAATCACGCAAGTAGTCGAAGAAGGCGAAACTATCCTCATACGCGAGTGGGAGTTTTCCGTATTTGCTACACCAGGTCACACTTTGGGACATCTGTGTTTCTACAGTAAGCCTTATCTTTTTTGCGGCGATACGCTGTTCTCCGGCGGCTGCGGAAGACTGTTTGAAGGTACACCAGCTCAAATGTACCAGTCTTTACAGAAGATTAACGCACTGCCCGATGAAACAATCATTTGTTGCGCACATGAATATACATTAGGAAATATGAAGTTTTCTGTGAGCCTCTTACCCGAGGATCGAGCGATTCAGGATTATTATCACAAAGTGAAGGAGTTACGTGCAAAAAACCAAAAAACACTACCCGTAATTCTGAAAAACGAGCGCCAAATTAATTTATTTTTACGAACAGATGATATTGATTTAATTAATAAAATTAACCAAGAAACAAATTTGCAACAACCAGAACAGCGATTTACATGGTTAAGGTCAAAGAAAGATAACTTCAGATAATTGCGGGTTGCCTTTTCAAAATTTCGCCGTTATCATCGCTCGTCTTTTAAGCAACTATTGACACACACATGAAGGCAAAAGCGATATTACTCGCCTCTGTCCTGCTTGTAGGTTGCCAGTCTCAGAACGGCAGCAACGTACAACAGCACGCACAGAGCCTTTCTGCGGCTGGTCAAGGGGAAGCAGGGAAGTTTGCAAGTTCGGCGCGATGGATGGACGATGGAACATCATTCGCGCAGGATCAAGACTTGTGGACCTCTATTGGCGACGAGCTAAAGATGGGAATTCCGGAAAATACCCGGATTCGCGAACAGAAACAGAAGTATTTAAGTAATAAGAGCTATCTCCACGATGTAACTTTACGGGCAGAGCCGTATATGTACTGGATAGCCGGGCAAGTTAAGAAACGTAACATGCCTATGGAGCTGGTACTCCTACCCATAGTGGAGAGCGCTTTTGACCCACACGCGACGTCTGGCGCCAATGCCGCAGGCATTTGGCAGATCATTCCGAGCACCGGGCGAAACTATGGTCTGAAACAGACCCGCAACTATGATGCGCGTCGCGATGTTGTCGCTTCAACGACAGCCGCTCTCGACATGATGCAACGTCTGAACAAGATGTTTGACGGCGACTGGCTGTTAACGGTCGCAGCGTATAATAGTGGCGAAGGTCGTGTACTGAAGGCAATGAAAGCGAATAAAGCACGGGGTAAATCCACCGATTTTTGGTCGCTCTCACTGCCACAGGAAACAAAGATTTACGTACCGAAAATGCTGGCATTGAGCGATATTCTCAAGAACAGCAAGCGTTACGGTGTACAACTGCCAACACCAGACGAAAGTCGTGCACTGGCGCGTGTTCGCCTCAGCAATCCAGTTGATATTCAACAGGTCGCTGATATGACGGGTATGTCGGTAAGTAAATTGAAAACCTTTAATGCTGGCGTTAAGGGCTCAACCCTGGGGGCAAGTGGCCCGCAGTATGTAATGGTTCCGCAGAAACATGCTGATCAGTTACGTGAGTCTTTAGCTTCTGGTGAAATCGCCGCCGTTCAGTCAACGCTGATCGCGGATGCATCATCAGTTAACAGCCGCAGCTATAAGGTTCGTTCAGGTGATACGCTTTCGGGCATTGCGTCACGTCTTGGCGTGAATGCGAAAGATCTGCAGCAGTGGAATAATCTGCGCAGCTCCGGCTTGAAAGTGGGTCAGACTCTGACGGTAGGTGCAGGTAGCAGCGCACAGCGTCTCGCCAGCAACAGCGATAGCATTACCTATCGCGTGCGCAAGGGCGATTCACTGTCCAGTATCGCAAAACGACACGGCGTAAACATCAAGGATGTGATGCGCTGGAACAATGATACTGACAATCTGAAACCTGGCGACCAGCTGACGCTGTTTGTGAAGAACAGCGCCACGCCAGACTCCTGATAGCACGATCGAAAGATAAAAAGGCACCGATTCCCCTCGGTGCCTTTTTTGTTTATCCCGCTTTTTGGGCTTCAGCCATGATGGTATCGCTGGTAAACGAGCCATCGTCCTGCAGTTCAAAGTATGCCTTTACCTCCGCGGACGCACTCTCCTGATACAGCCTTATCGCCTGGCTTAATGCTTCCGGGGTGCGCATACGCGCGATCCACGAGCTGAACTCCAGCGGTAAGCGGTCCGTACTCAACGCGCGCGCGATCAGCCCCGCTTCAGTGATAAATGACAACCACTCTCCGCTGGCGTAGTTTTGCACGTGCGAGGTATCGCGCAGCGCTTCAACCGTCTGCAGCCAGATATTGCGCACCGGATGTCCAGGGGACATCACATCCATAATAATGAAGATGCCACCCGGCTTAAGAACACGTTTGACTTCGCGTAATGCCTGGCCGACATCATGCCAGTGGTGCGCGGAGTAACGGCTGATAACCACCTCAAACGACGCATCATCAAAAGGTAAGGATTCGGCGTAGCCCTGGCGCGTATCAATGTTGTCCAGCCCCTTCGCTTTCGCCGCCTCGGCAACGACGTCCAGCATCTGGCTGGATAAGTCATACGCGGTAACGTGCGCGACCTGCTGCGCAGCCGTAAAGCTTGCATGCCCTGCCCCGCAGCCTAAATCCAGCACGTGCGCCTGCGGGAACGCCGCCAGACGCTCGCCGAGACGCACCAGATCGCGGCCAGAAGCATGCACGGCGCTGCTCAGATAGGCACTTGCCTGAGAACCAAACTGTTTTTCTACGTTGTCATGATGGGAGCGTGTTGTTGTCATCGTACTGTCCTTTGTGAGTGAAAAATAAAGGGCAGCACCCGCGCAGGCCTGCCCCACGGCAGACCTGACACACCATTATTTATCAGGTTTGCCGGGACTGAATTCGACTAGTAGAGGGTTATGATCCGAGGCGCGCGTCACCAGAACAGAGGCGTCGTGCACGCTCAAACCACGATAGAAGACAAAATCGAGAGGACGACCAAAGGCCTTTTTGCGCTGGTCATCGCTAAAACGAACTTCACGCAGCGACATTTCGCGCGCAAAGCGATACAGCGCATTCATGCGCGGACGGCTCCAGGCATTGAAATCGCCTGCCATAATGATGGGGCCGCTGTGATGGGCAATCTGATCGCCAATCGGAAGTAACTGCTTACTGTAGACATCCACGCCCAGGCTGAAATTGACCGCATGGATGTTCACGACCATCAGCATTCGAGTATCCGGCAGCGGATAGACCGTCACCAGCGCCGATTTCGCCAGACGCAGAATAGGCTCACGCTCGCGCAGAGGACAGCAATAGACCGGATGTGCTGCTGAAAGTGTCATCACACCTGAAGGGTGTTGTGGCAGGACAAATGCAGGCACCTGGTCGGCGGCAAGATAGTTCGTGGTGGCAAATCGTACCAGCTCAGGGGTGGTTTGCGCCTCCTGGAGCAGAACCAGGTGGGCATCTTTTCCAAAATTTTTGAGTACCGATAACCACTCGGCACGCTGCTGCTTAAAGATATTCCACACCAGTACACGGATTTTCTCATCGCTGCTTAACGGTGTGCCGGCGGGTAATGCCTGGCTTATGCTCGCAAATGACCCCGGAGGCAAGATCCTCTCCGCGGGCATTCCGGCAACATAACGCATGGCATAGGTATTTTTTCGCACTTTTGGAAACAGCCTCTGTAACATGAACCAGCCCGGAAAAAGGACTGGTTCTAATGTTATAGGGACTTTAGGTCATACTTTCAACGCAATTTCTGAGAAACCGCTTCCCAGTTTTGTAAGCAAGCACTTACTGATGTTAACCCAGCGCGACGCGAGCAGGTTTATCAAGGCGCCCACTCAGGCCAATCAGCAGGAAGGCCACCAGGACAATCACCGCGCCAATCCACGGGGTCTGGGTTAATCCAACATGCGCTACGGTTTGTCCGCCAATGATGGAGCCCAGCGCGATGCCAATATTAAATGCGGCAATATTCAGACCCGATGCCACATCTACCGCATTTGGCGTATAGAGCTCGGCTTTCTGGACAACGTAAACCTGAAGCCCTGGCACATTACCAAAGGCAAAGATCCCCATAACCAGCACCGTGACCAGCGCGGCGTAGTGTACCGAAGCCGTGAACTGGAAAATCATCAGCAGAACAACCAGGGCAGCGAAGATGAATTTCAGCGCCGGTACGGCACCGTGCTTATCTGCAAGCTTGCCGCCCCAGATATTGCCAATGGCAACGGAAATACCGTATCCCAGCAAAATCCAGCTCACGGCATTAGGGGAAAAGCCCGCCAGGTCCTGCATCATCGGCGCCAGGAAGGTGAAGGCGGTGAATACGCCACCATAGCCCAGTGCCGTAACCGCGTAGATGATCAGCAAACGCGGATGCGTGAGCACCTTCAGCTGATCGCGCAGGCTCGCGCTCGCCCGGCCCGGAATATTCGACGGTACCAGCAGCAGGCTGGTCACCAGGGCGATGACACCCAGCAAGGAGACGGCAAGGAACGTTTCGCGCCAGCCGAAGTGTTGTCCGATAAACGTTCCCAACGGTACGCCCGTGACGAGTGCGACGGTCAGCCCACCAAACATGATCGCAATGGCTGAAGCCGCTTTCTCTTTGGGTACCAGGCTGGTTGCAATAGTGGAACCAATCGAGAAGAACACACCGTGTGCAAGGCCGGTCAACAGACGGGCAATCACCAGCGTGGTGTAGTCCGGCGCCTGCCAGGCCAGAATGTTGCCGGCGGTGAACAGCACCATCAGCGCGACTAACAGCTGCTTACGTGGGAAACGTCCGGTCAGGGCCGTCAGGACTGGCGCACCGACGGCGACGCCCAGGGCGTAAATAGACACCAACAGCCCGGCTGAAGGTAACGAGATCGCAAGCTGGTTAGCAATGGTAGGAACCAGTCCCACGATAACAAATTCGGTCGTGCCAATTGCAAAGGCACTGATCGTCAGGGCAAGTAGCGCCAGTGGCATAAAATACTCCGTATCATCAGGATTAAGATGACAGGCAGTATGCGCCAGTGCTTAAATAACAAAAATGGTCAAAATATCAATAGAATTTTGCAGGTGGTGCAACAATGAAAGCAACATCGGAAGAGCTGACAATCTTCGTCGCCGTCGTTGAAAGCGGCAGCTTTAGCCGCGCGGCCGAACAGCTGGGACAGGCTAATTCGGCCATCAGCCGCTCGGTAAAAAAACTGGAGATGAAGCTTGGGGTGAGTCTGCTCAACCGAACGACGCGGCAGCTGAGCCTGACGGAAGAAGGAGAGCGTTATTTCCGCCGCGTGCAGTCGGTACTGCAGGAGATGGCCGCAGCGGAGACGGAGATTATGGAGACCCGCAGCACGCCGCGTGGATTGCTGCGCATTGATGCGGCCACGCCGGTGGTGCTTCACTTTCTGATGCCGCTGATCAAGCCTTTCCGCGAACGTTATCCGGAGATGACACTCTCTCTGGTCTCCTCAGAGACGTTTATCAACCTCATCGAGCGGAAAGTGGATGTGGCTATACGGGCAGGAACCCTGACAGATTCAAGCCTGCGTGCCCGCCCTCTGTTTGCCAGCTACCGCAAAATTATCGCATCACCAGACTATATTACTGAGCATGGTAAACCGGAGACGGTAGAAGAACTGAAGCAGCATCTGTGCCTTGGCTTTACGGAGCCTGTTTCGCTGAACACCTGGCCTGTCGCCTGTCATGATGGTCAACTTCATGAAATTACCTGCGGATTATCGTCTAACAGCGGGGAAACGCTGAAGCAGCTGTGCCTTACCGGTAATGGCATCGCCTGTTTGTCGGATTACATGATTGATAAAGAAATTGCGCGCGGTGAGCTCGTGGAGTTAATGGCCGATAAGCGTCTGCCGGTAGAGATGCCTTTTAGCGCGGTGTATTACAGTGACAGAGCGGTAAGCACGCGCATCCGGGCCTTTATTGACTTCCTGAGTGAACATATAAAAACAGCTCCCGAAGGAGCTGTGTGAGGGTTTAGAGTACAGAGGGGGGGTTAATATCAATCCCAGTCAGGCGCTAAGCCTTCCGGGCTAACCAGGCGATCGTTGCACTCCAGGGCTGCGATCGCTTTTTTATCGTCAGCATCCAGATGAAGATCCGTTGCTAACAGGTTGCTGGCCAAATTTTCACGCTTAGTTGATGATGGGATCACGGCATAACCTTCCCCGATTGCCCATGCCAGAATCACCTGCGCAGCAGTGGCGTTATGTTTCTCTGCGATACGCGTAATCACTTGATCTTTCAGTGCTTTACCGTAGGCCAGCGTCATGTATGAGGTGATGTGGATCCCGTGCTGTTTTGCCCAGTCCACGACTTTGCGGTTTTGCAGGTATGGAGACAGCTCAATCTGATTGGTCGCAATATTTTCTGCGCCAACAGCGGCAATGGCTTTTTCCATCAGCGGAATGGTGAAGTTGGAGATCCCAATTTCGCGGGTTAAGCCCTGCTTTTTCGCTTCCAGCAGCACCTGCATGAATTCTTCTACTGAGACAGCATCATTCGGTGATGGCCAGTGGATCAGAGTCAGATCTACGTAATCAGTACGCAGTTTTTTCAGGCTCTCTTTCAGGCTAGGGATCAGCTTATCTTTGCTGAGATTCTCAATCCAGATTTTCGTGGTGATAAACAGTTCGTTACGCGGCACACCGCTCTCTTCGAGGGCTTGTCCAACGGCAGCTTCGTTTTCATAGATCTGTGCCGTATCAACTGCACGATAGCCCAGTTCGAGTGCGGTTTTAACTGATGCGATAACAACGTCGTCTTTCAGGCGGAAGGTGCCCAGACCAAATGCAGGGAGAGTCATATAATCCTCGTTATTCATAATGTTTGTTAACTGAGGAGAATTATCGCAGCAGCGGTTATGAAGAAAAAGATCGCAAAACGCAGAGGATTTTTGCTGATTTAGCAATAATGAGGCAACAGATAAGAAAAAAGCCCTGAGCGTTAACTCAGGGCTTTTAATAAGTGGCGGAACGGACGGGACTCGAACCCGCGACCCCCTGCGTGACAGGCAGGTATTCTAACCGACTGAACTACCGCTCCACCGAAGACTGCTTGTAACCACCGGA
>NZ_JBGIWG010000021.1:0-53508 GCF_041320715.1 Enterobacter sp. KB-221C9 | reverse complement strand
TTCAGCTTTCTCTTCAGCTTTGCGAATCTGCTCAGCAGCTTTCGCTTCGGCTTTTTCAGCTTTAGCTTTAGCACGCGCTTCAGCTTTCAGACGTTTCTCTTCGGCTTTAGCCGCATCACGTTCTGCCTTCGCAGTATCGATGCGTTTAGCCAGAACTTTACCGGTAGCTTTACGCCAGTAGGTCAGCTGAGAAGAAACGGTGCCGCGGGACATTTCGGTTTGTGCAACCACTTTGTCCATAACGTCAGAGCTGGATTCGCCTGCTTCGTGTGCCTGGTCAGCCAGGTCCCAAACGAAACGCGCACCAGTGCCAGCTGCCGGGTACATAACGCCGTTTACTTCTTCTTTACCAGATACAAAAGTCAGTTTCTCGCTCATAATTTTTTCCTCGTCTACAGGGCTTAATGTTTGTTTACGTGGTTAAGTATAACCCTTTTAAAAAAGTATGTACACATCTTTTTTAAACTTTTTTCATACGCGTCTAAAAAGGAATGTCATACTCAAAATCTTTACAACCGGATGCTTGTATCTTCGGCGGCGGTAACTTGCCTCCGAACCGTGTGCAAACATCTTCCTTATAATAGAGGCACTGCACACAACTCATATCCTGTAAAAAGATGATGAGTTGTCTACGAGCTTCTGGCGGCAACGTCTTTGCGATTGCTGCCACTTTATTGAATTCATCTTGGTTGGCCAAAACCGTTCCCCCAGTCATAATTCATGATTTGTGGGTAAGGACGCTTAATCCATACCTTCAGTTGCTTAGGTACAGCAAGCTCACCCTTACGTTTGATAAACTCGTCACATGTTGATGGAGGCTCAGTGCCTGCAGCATTCTTCCACCAAGCATCTGCCATATTCTTAGCAGACCCATAAGCTTCAACGTTGACCCATGTTGTGTATATCTCCAGGTTAGAATAGTATATTACCTTTATACTATCGGGTCTTCCTGGTTTCTGAAACAACGAATAGTTTACCAGCGTAACTGGCTTATCTACAACACGAAGTTGTCCATTCGTCATTACTTCTTCTTCCGAAGATTCCATTGCAATAGCAGGACCTGACGTCTGGAACGTAAATTCATGCCCGCAAGCAGGATGTACACCATTTTCGTCAGGCTTACTTCCTTTAGCAGGATGCTTACAGAACTTGGCTGCAAATCCACTTACCTGATGGCATATAGGACATACCTTTCCACCAACAGTCTTTGGCCCGCCTTTCTTTTTCTTCTTGCCAAGTCTTGGAGGCACTGCAGGGTCGTCGATAGGACCAAGGTCAATAGTGTTAGATGTAAAGTCCATTACCAGGCAGTTCTCTTTGCCCGGTGCAGTACGTAAACCACGACCAAGAATCTGTACCCACAAAGCGACAGAAGTGGATGGTCTGAGAATCCCGAGCATATCAATCTCTGGATAGTCAAACCCTGTTGTCAATACGTTTACGTTAACACAGACACGGGCTCTACCACTTGTAAACTCATCAAGCAGATGCTCTCGCTCTTTCTTACTTAACCCGCCGTGTATGACAACTGTCTTCCAGCCGCGTATCTCAAACTCATCGGCTACTTCATACGCATGGTCAACACTTACCGCAAATACAAGTATGTGATGCCTGTCACTACCATAGTGCATCATCTCACGAATGGCTGCACCGGTTATATCTGCCTGATTGACTGCTGCTTCAAGTTCGGAAGGTATGTAATCACCCATACGTGTTCCGACATTCGAAGTGTCAATCTTAGTTAATACTTTTTTGTTGACAAGGCGTGACAAGAAACCTTCATTCACAAGACGAGTGAATGAGTCAGGTGTTGTCAGGTCATAGCAGATGTCTGTAAATATACCGCAGTCAAGTAAGTGACCACCAGCTAAACGGTACGGAGTTGCTGTAAGACCGGTAACCTTAATCTTCGGATTGACTTCCTTGAAGTGTGCAATTACCTTACGATAAGTTGTCTCGGACTTCTCTGGAACAAGATGAGCTTCGTCAATGAAGATAAGATTGAACTTACCAGCTTCTTCCAGGTTATTGATGATGGACTGAATTGACGCTACAACAATACGACCTGATAAGTCTTTACGACCTACAGACGATGAGTAGATTGAAACTGGTGCGTGTGGCCAGTGACGAGTAATCGCCTTGGCATCCTGCTCAACAAGTTCTTTAACGTGTGTCAGGATAAGAATACGTTGACGAGGATATTGAGTAAGAATATCCTTCATAAGCATACCGAGTACAGGAGACTTACCTGACCCAGTAGGCATGACAATCAATGGATTGCCTGAATGTGAATTGAAGTAAGACCACCAGGCGGTGACTGCTTCTTGTTGATACCAGCGAGCTTCAAAAGCCATCAGTAAGTCTCCAGCTGACCTTGAGCGTAAAGTTTATTCATACAACGTTTTAAAGCGCGCTTACACAGACCGCACTTATTCGCTAAATTGATAACATGGGAACGGCGCATAGCGCGCTGAATGACTGTACGACGACGTTGTGACTTCATAACTGTCTCCTCATTTAATATAGACATTATATCACTTCCATGTGATAACGTACACTTTTACTTTAAGGAGAAGGTGACAGGTTCTTCACTTTGTGGGAAGACGTCTGCAGGTTTATAATCCCCGCATGCTGCTAGCTGTGTTTGAATTGTTTCAAGGTTATGGTTATGCTTCTTGCAGTACCATACCTTGCCCTGTACAGGAGACGAGTATGCACAGGTCCTGCAGTTCTTATCTGGAGCAGCACCTTTGTGGCACAGATGATGGTATTCACACATACCTACACGACATTGCCACCATAACGGCGATTCAGAAAGCTTCGGCATGTCAAGTCCAGACTCAGCAGTAATCACGGCTTCTGCTTTTGATAACTGCATATCACTTTCTAACAAGTCGATGGTAATCTCTTCATAATACATCTCATCGGTGTTCTTGTTGATTGCAATATACAATGCCCTGTCAAGCTTCAGCTCTCGCATATAAACCTGCATCTGAGAATAGTGAACAGGTTTACTTGCTTTAACAGACTTGTGTTTAATCAGCTCTTTAAATGACTTATCACCGTGTGTCTTAAACTCGGTTAAAGCCCATACACCATTGAACTTGATTACACAGTCACACGACCCAGAAAAGATGTCGTTGAATTTACTGATTCGCCATTGCTTACCAGTCTTAGGGTTGACAGGTAATACTTCTTCACAAACAGAACGAAGCCAACCGATGATACGGTCTTCTTCCAGTGTACCACGGTTAAACAATCGCAATTGCTTAGCTGTGAACTTCTCTTTGTACGACCAGTGCAATACGTGCCACAGGTAACGATAACACTCGTGTCCAATTTGCGAAGCACCTAAATGTCCGCGACGTTCTTCCTTCTCGTGGGCTTCGACAATAGCAACATCAATACGTTTGCCAATCTTATCCAGCAATCCCATTCTAGTCTCCTGCAATGTCTCCAGGTTCAAACTCATCGTAGATAACTCCTGCTCCCACAACCAGGTGAGAGACGGCGTTTGCCATGCTGTCTTTCCACTTGGATTGCTTAGCCTTGTGTACAAAGGCTACAACACGTCTGACGTGTAAATTGGCAGTAAGCATCTTCGCACAATGTTCGCACGGAGGATATGTGATGTATACAGTAACCGGGCCTAACGAGGAAGCGTCTAACTCCTTCCTTATATTAGCTAGTGCATTTACCTCACTATGTATAGTGAGAGCGTTCTTAAGCTCGTTAGGCACCTCCTTTAAGGCGTCTAACTGCTCAGGCAAACCGTTATAACCTGTTGATATAATTCGCTTTTTGGCATCGACGATTACACATCCAACCTGGCGCTTAGGGTCCTTAGACCAGCTAGCAATCTCCTGAGCCACACGTAAAAAACGCTTATCCCACTTATCCATAGTATCCTCCGCATACAAAAACAGGAGCCGAAGCTCCTGTTTGATTATACCTGGGTTAGATTACTCTTCCCAAGGAGCCGGTTCGTCGGTCTTACCAGACGTAGCACCAGCAGCGGCACCTGCACCCGCACCCGCAGTCGCTGTTTGTTTCTGCGAGGTCGCTTGAGATGCACCTTGCGTTGAACCAACAGCAGTAGTTGCTTCAGACGCATTTTTGTATTCTTTAATATCGTTGCGGTCGTCGTACTGACCGGTCTTATCAATCTTAATACCGACCTTACCCATTACGATGCGGTTTTCCAGCAGGTCAGTACTGGTAAGTTCAACGATACCAACTGCACGGCACAGCTGAGACAGTTTGCGGTGGCCAATATCAACAGCCTGTTGATTCGGGTTGGAGTAGGTAATCATGTCAAACACGACACGGTTAGCGAACTCACCTTCATTAACACGCAAACGAAGGGACAGGTATGAACCAGTTCCTGTAGCAGTCGGCTTAAGCTCGACTTCTTCAATCATCAGTTGATACCAGTTCTTAGGAATTGGGTCAAACGATGCTTGTGGTTCGACTTCTGCAGAGTTAAACTGTAATTCAGCCATGGGTTTTACCTTTTCAATAGTTTAAGTTTTGGTTTAACGCTTTACCGGCAGCGTTCGGCCGTGGAACACATTATACGCCACTTTTTATCGCGGCGTAAACGTTTTTATTCGCCGGATTCTTTTTCGGCTTTAGCCTGTTCAGCCGCCTTCTTGGCAATCCAAGCCATATGCTTTTCTTTCGATTCATCTGAACCGATTTTGGTAACACCGCCTGGGTCAGTGTTATTCGCTTGTTCTGCTTCACGCCCAGTCATAAGCACATAGCTATCAGACTCAGCATGGTAGTACCAAAGCTGATAAGGATGATACCCCTGCAGCTTGTCGTAAATCCAGCCAAGGTTAGCAGGCTCACGTGCTTCCAGCTCACGACCTGGTGCATTACGACACTTAGCTTCCCATTGGAAGTCAGGTTGTGTCTGCAGGTAACGTTCACAGTTACCATCCTTATCAGGTGCAGTCATGCGTAAAGCAAGTACAGCATCCATAAGATAAGGAAGTTGTTTCGGTAACTGCTGACCAGGCATGAGAGGCGAATAAAGCATTGCACCGGTAACTTCATCTTTATTCTTCTCCAGCTTACAAAGGTAAGCAACGCTGAAAGGCAGGTCACGGAACTGACGCATGATGTACATCATCTTGTCGTTAGTGTTACCATATGCCTGACGTTTGTCGTTGACCTGAGTCTTCTCATAGTCAAGACATACTTCAGCGACGTCAGAAAGAGAGTCGAAGATAAGGTGCTTGTACTTCTTCGCTTCTTTGCTTTCAGTCAGCCATTTGTACAAGTCCAGAATATCCTGGAACTTGCCAATGGGAGTTGAGTCAATATCTGCATCAGCTACAGACATCAAACCACCTTCAGCATCGATGATAAGCACTTCACCGTGAGGCAGTGTTTTAGCCAGGCTGGTCTTACCTACACCAGACTGGCCATACACCGCAACCTTTGGCAGTTTGTTTTCAACTGCCGATTTGGTAGAGCGGATTTGTACCATTAATGATAGTCCTCGTATAACATTTCAGTGTCAGCGTACATCAAATAAAGTGCCTCGACGGCATCGTCCAGACTCTCGAATTGTTCACCGCAAACGTAGAACTCGGACACTCCGTCTTGTGGGTAACGTTCTTCAACTACCCAGTCATGACGAATACCGTAAGTCCAATAGTCACAGGCTTCACCTGCTTTCAGTTTACGGGTGGCTTTGAATTGGTTGAGTGTTAACATGGCTCGCTCCTCATGTGTATAGGAGTATTATACCCCACTTACATGGGGTATGTACACTACTATTTCACACGAGTTGCGTTACACGACATCGGATGGTGACCAAGTCTTGTGACTAGACCATCAAGCAGAATTCCAGCGTGAGTCTCGTTGTATGCTTCTACCCACAAAGGCAATTCCATATTCGGCATGTACACATTGAACCTGTACACTTCTTTGACTGCCTTGCTGACAAGCATAATGTCAAGAGGTTTCGGAAGCTCAATACCTTTGCTCTTCCAAAAGTTATGGAACTCAACACTGTTGACAATACCATACAGTACACGCTGAGTCAAGTCAGTCTTGAGGTCTGCCCTTGCTTTAGTATTGATATAGAAACGGCAAGAGAAGAACTCGTTGACGTTAACGATGTCAACCGCATAAACCATGTTAGGTTCATCGGTTGTTGGTGCAGTATATACTACGTGTTTAGTTTTGAACAGTTCCATCGTACTCTCCTTGGAGGAAGAGGCGGGATTGCTCCCGCCGTATTAATTATTGCAGCTGGTCTTTCAGTGCAGCGATACCCTGGAGCAGAGAAGCAATCTCAGGATTGGTCTGAGCCAGTTCCATTACAACAGACTGCTTACGACGGTCCATCTCAGCCTGTACTTCCAGGTCAAGACGTGCAGTTGCTTCACGAAGTAACTGCTCAGCCTGCTGGCGACGTTCATACTTCTCAAAGTCAGGTACAGATACAATCCACTTCAGTGTTGCGCTGTTAAAGCCTGAAGCATTAACTTCTGACACAGACACAACATCAACCAGCTTAGTACCTGCCAGCTCAGGATAGTTGCTGTTGCGAACATCTACAACGGCTTTGTCACCGACCTTAACTTTGCCGATGTACTTGTAGGTGTACACACGACCGTTAGGTTCAAACTTAACACCGACATACTTCAGTTTGTCGTCAGCAACATCTTGTGCCAGGTTAACTACCACAGGCTCAGAGTGAGTGTGATTAGCCAGCTGTTGTGCAGACATCATTTTAGATGTCAGGTACTGCTCAGAGAAGGTTGGCTTAATAGTGCTGAACACATTTTCGTTGTAGGTCAGCCAGTTACCAGTCTCATCGATACAAGCAATCTGGTTAGTACCGTCCAGCGAACGAACGCCAGGACGATTCTTTTCGATGTTATACAGTTTACCGATGTTCAGGTTGGCGTACTGCTTGCATGCAATACCCCAGTTCTGTTTTTCGGATTTGAACTGCTGGAAACGGTTGACGCTAAAGTTCTGCTTCAGCCCGCGGTCGTCGATAATCCAGATGTTCTCGTACGCATTATCGGTGGCGCCAAGGTTGGCATACACTTTACCCTGGGTTAGCAGGCGAGTGTTACCTTCGTCAACACAGATAACAAAGTTAACTGCATCGTGAGCTTTACCGTTTTTATCGAATACTTTAGCCATTGGTTTTGTTTCCTTTGTATGATGAACGCTTTTGATACGAGCTGTATATTGACCAGGTTTAATTGGTCCGTCTGTGGTAAGAGCCAGCTTAACGCAAACACCCTTACCGATAAAGTGTGATAATTCCACGTGAGTCACCTCAGGTTGTGGGCGGGAAAAGAAATCAGCCATCTCAAATGAACTCCACCAAAAAGAAGCGTTAAATGGGTGTTCACTTAAGTCAAGGATAGGTTTTCCCGCGCTGAAGTGAGCCGGTGCCTTACCCTGGTAGTTGACGCTCTTACCGATAGTTGAAGCATCTATGGCAATCTGTTCCAGACGAGCGATTGCTGCTTCATACTTACGTTCAAAAGCTGTAGGACCAAACAGCGCACGACGAATACGGGACAGATTGAACATGATTGTGTTTCCTTATTGCTTAACCGTTAAAAAGATTATATCACTAGTTAGTGGTGATGTATACCTTTATTTTAATAAAGAAGTGCAAATAGCATCACACAAACAATGATGAGGTTGCTCATAGTCTGCAAACATAAACTGCTGACCATTAGCAACGACCAGCTCATCCTCGATTCGCAGTTCAATACCAGCCTTCAGCATTAAGTCAAAGGCTTGCTCTTTGTTCTTGTACGGGTCGTAGATAAGATGAAACCCAGACCCACAAAGAAGACAAGGTTTGCCTTCCAGTTTGTATGCAGCAGACTCTTTGACAGTGACGCCGGCAATGTGTGCCAGCTTCGCTAAATCATCTAACTTAGCCATGTGTAATGTACTCCACTATTTGTGTGGCAAGATAACACCCGTAAACCAGGCAACCAACTACGATAGCATCAAGAATCAGACTTGCTAGTTTCATCTGGCATCACCTGTATAATAATACGCTCTTTGTCAATCACTTCAATTGAGATACCAACCAGCTCTTTACCTGGTTCAGTGAATGCTTTACATTGTATGAACGATGTACCATACAACATAGCCTGGTCAATCGCGTGACGAAGCTTGACGTTATCCTGATACATATGACGCACACGAGGTAAGACATTACAAAGAGGTTCTTTCTCGTCCATACCAATTGAGCGCATAATTGATTTAAGTATGCCCAAATGATGGTTGTACTTATCTTCCAGCGTATAACGCTGACCAGTCTTATTATCCATTACCATGTTAGTCTCCAATAAAGAAGGGGCTTGTGTTAAGCCCCTTGCTAATTACTCGGCGTCGTCCGTTTCAGCCGCAGTGAATGTTACAGTCGGAATACCTGGTGACACTTTAACGATTGGGTCAACAATCGCAAGCTGTTCAGGAGTCAGGTTACGATATGCTGTAATACTCATATCATACTTGGCTTTGAACAGTTTAGCCGCAACAACCTTCGGCAACTTCTTCATGACTTCTGGAACAAGTTTCTGCTCCAGACTACGGTTGATTTTTTGTTCAACCTTCAGCTTACCAGGTACACCATGCAAGGAGAAGTCAGTAGTCTGTGTACCTTCTTTACCCTTGCTGATAATCATGTCACGTTCAAGACGAGACTTGATTGTCCGGCGCAGAAGTTCCTGGTCTTCCTTCGCCTTCGCCATCCACTTGTTCAGGTTGGACAGGTTGTCCAGCAGCTGTTCCGTTGTCAGCTGTTCCATTGCTTCCGGTGTTAGTTTGGTCATTACTTGTTTCCTCATCAGGAGTAGATTGAACTGGCAACAGCACAGCCAGATAGTTATTGTATGCTTCCCGGAACAGAGCTATCGCTTTGCTTCGCTTGAGCTCTATTATACCATTAGTGGTATGCACACGTAAAACATTATTTTTCTGCTTGCCAATCCCCTTAACGAGGAACTCAATCCTGCGAACATCTTCAAGCATGATGATGTCGATTGTGCCGCCCCATTCGTCACTGCCTTCGGGCTTGGCTTGGTGCATGAATGCAAAATTCAAAATGGTAACTCCCTGAAGTAATACGGTTTAAAGTTAATACGAGCAAGTGCATTCTTCATGCTGAGGTCTGTTGCATACAGCTCAGTGAAGTGAAATACAAGTTTGAACTTGTCACCTGCAAGTATTCCTGACTGGTCATCATACCACTTCTCAACCAGCTTACGACGTTTACGCCAACGAATATCAACGTAAACGCAGATACTACCATCAGTCATGTCACCGATAGATTCAACATAACCGATAATTGGCTTGCTGGTAGGGTCAGCGATAAGTACACGGTCACCTTTAGCAAGCTCATTCAAATTCTCAACGCGCTTGATATAGTTCTTAGTTTTCATCGTTCATTCCTTACCAGTTCACAAGCACGTTCAAAGTTCTTTTCACCGAACTTCTTACGACAGTCATTAGCAAAATAACCGTCACCAACCAGGTAGTTACCTGGCGTATTAAACTCGCCGACACCCATCAGCTTACGTGCCGCTTGCATACAAGAATGAGACGGTCTTGACACAGGACGAGTCAAACCACGTTCAGCTTTTGTGGGTACCTTATGCAGGTTGTTCAATTGCTCAAGCACACCAGGTAAATAGTCGGTGTGGAAGTGTGCAATACATTCAGATTCTGCTTCGTCAGGCGTGCCAATCCAAAGCTCTACAACACCACCTTCAACACGTGCACGAATACCAAAATTAGGTTTACGCATATTACCTCCAGCGAGGATGGTCGTCACAAGTGTACAACCACTCAGTTACAAACATTGGATAACCGCCAGTAGGATTACCTTTACCGTCATAGGTAGTAATCCAAGTCATACGCTGGCGTGATTCCATTGTCTGTTGGCAGTTATGTTTCTTCATATCTGCCCTGTCCCAAAAGAACCATGCAGTTATGCCGGCAATGAACAATATAATTACGATTGCTTTGCCCATGTTAGTTTACCATAAAGTAAGCAGTAATACCCCAGACCAAACCACAGTAAACAACACAGGCGATAGCCATATAACCACGATTAGATAGTTTCATTTGTAAATGTCCATCCAGTTACGATACTCGTCATAAAAGTGCGGCCACTCTTCTGTGGGATGCAGTTTAATAGATACACCGTTAACCAGGTGCAATGTGTAGGTCTGGCGATTGACGTACATAATATTACTGTACGGGAAGATATTGCCCGCAGTGTCGGTGAAGTAAGTTGGTGTGTTGTGTAACACTTCTGCCAATGCAACTAACTGGTCCAGCTCAGCACTGTAGTGCTCACGGTTAAAAGACACAGCAGTATTATCGCCTTCCGTTACTGAGTCAGTTGTTAACCAACCACGAATAGGAATACCTGCCGCATCTTTTTCAATTGTAATGTCCTTAATATCGGACGAACGAAAAGTCATACGGGTTACAAACTCGTCGTCTTCCTTTTTGGTGCGACGAATCACGATTGAATGGTACATTGATTGTGTCTCCTCGTTGTTAATCTTCATTTATTATGCATATAAAGGAGGGACATGTACATAGATAATTTAGTATAAAATACTTAAAAGTCTATGTACACTGATGTCTTTTTGGTTATATAATGGAGGTCCGCTAAAAGAGGAGAGTCACAATGATTAAGCCAAAGCTGTTACGGCACATTCGTAACGGTGTTAAACTGCTTGCCGAAGGAAATGAGTATACTTGCAAGCAACGAGGTATCACGAAAGTCGGTCTATTTAATAAAGAACTGCCAATGCGATACTTCACCAAGTCACCATTGACCCTGGTTCCTGCAGCAGAGTATTACAAAGACCCCGAAGCAGCACGTGCAAAGATTAAGGATGCACTTGATTTGCTTGTCGAGGAAGGCTACTTGACTATTCGTCAACACACTGAATCATCTTTCTATTATAAGCCAACCCTCAAGGTAACCAGCAATGACAATGACGAGTCAGCCGAGTGATATTTTAGGGCTGAAGTTCTTCAAACCAGAAGGCATCCCTCAAGTCTTCAAAGATATGAAGCGCTGGGGTATCTTCGAATTAACGTACGAAGACGATAAGCTCGAAGTACAATCAAAACCTAAGAAACCGGCAAGGGCCCCGTCCGGGCGTTCCTTTAGCACCACTGTACCTGAAGAGTGGATGACATTCGACGAAGCATTGAATCGATGCATTCGCAACCGTGAGATGAAGATTAAAGCTGTACAAGGTAACATAACCTTTGTACCAGCATTGATTGTTCCTCGCCAATGGTACTTTGTTGACCTGGACAACCATGAAGACAACCCAGATATTGAGGCAACCCACAAAGCCATAATTGAAGGGACTCGCGGTGCTTATGCTGAGACATCTATCTCGGGTAAAGGTCAGCACATCGCTATACCATTACCATGGACTGCAGCAACGTCCAAAGAGAAAGACGACCTGCTGGACATCAAAATCCAGAAGGCTGAGATGTTCCTGGTAATGACAGGTAATGTGTTGAGTGAGTTCAACGCTAACCCTGTATCAGCCAAGCAATGGCATGAAGCTATTGAGCGATTCTTCCGTGATGCTTCAGCTCCTGATATTGATGTACAGTTTGAGCAAGACCCTGACTTGGGTGAAGAGCATGACAAAGAGCTGTATGCTCAGTTAGCCGAGAATACTCGTTGGGCATTAGAACACCCAATGAATGAGCATGCACCTGATGGTGTTGGTGTAAGTAATGATGGTTCCGAACGTCTTAGCCGTATATTGAAAGACTTACTTCGTGTTACCCGTAATTACGAAGTCACACAGCGCATCTTTATGTCCAGTGCTGCAGCTCAGTACTCAGGACGACGTGCAAGCCGTATCAATTTGAGTGAGACACAATATCTGCAATGGTTCAGCCGTGTAGGTAAGACTGTACTCAAAGAGATGCAACGTGACGGGTTGTTTGTCAAGACTGCA
This sequence comes from Enterobacter sp. KB-221C9, assembly GCF_041320715.1. Classification (NCBI taxonomy): domain Bacteria; kingdom Pseudomonadati; phylum Pseudomonadota; class Gammaproteobacteria; order Enterobacterales; family Enterobacteriaceae; genus Enterobacter; species Enterobacter sp. KB-221C9. Next base: position 41,500 of record NZ_JBGIWG010000021.1, on the reverse strand, counting down.
TTTGCTCTGGACATTAACAAAGAGCTGATGAAGAAGTCTGGCATTAAACTTGCCGACAATGTAGAGTTCAAGGTTGACGAAGATATTTTACCGTCTGAAGAGTTTGTGCGTACAGCTCCAACAGGTTTCAAAGCTCTTATCGCCGAAGTGCAAAGTAATATTGCACCAAGCAAACGAGTGAATGACTATGCTATCGGCACTGCACTCAATATCCTGAGTAACTGTGCAGGACGCAAGTACGTTTGCCCTGTTGAAGGTCACGCAAACTTCCTGGTGACTAACATCATCCTTGTGGGTGGTTCATCTATCGGTAAGTCACTCTATACCGAGATGTTCCCGCAGATTCAGGCCGGTCTTCCAGAAGGTTCACCGCTGAGTCTGTTACGCATACCCCGTGAACAGACGTTTGCAACCAGGACATTTGCCGAAATGATGGCTAACCCGTCATTCCACTCGGTACAACTGTTCTACCCTGAATTTGGCCTGGCATTAGGTTCTGGTTTACGTATGAACCCTAACAACCCAGACAACTTCCAAAAGGCTTTAATGGATGCTTCAACCAAGCGTAAGGTTGGCGGTATCTTAACAGGTATTAAACGTGCCAATGCTGAGAATGATGTCAAAGCAGTTCACGAACCTTGTTACTCTATCTTTGGTGACTCGACTCAAGAGCTTATCCTTGACAACACCCGTAAGCAAGACTTCTCGTCTGGTTTCTTGCCACGCTTCCTGTTCATTCCGAACTACGAGCGAGCAGACTTCGCACAACCTGAGAAGGTAGGACGCCGTAAAGAAGTTCGCCGAGTACAGTTCAGCAAGGATATGATTGAGCAGCTTGAGGCAATTGCTTATGTCAATGCTATTCCACCAAACGGACGGCTGAGACACGAACCAATCGCCATTTACGATGAGTCTGACGATGATGACATCTTGTATGAGTACCAATGCAAGATTAATGACATGCGTCGCTATTATCGTGATAACGAAGTTGCATCAGCCTTTGTGGGTCGTATGGGAGAATATGTCTTCAATATCGCCTCACTGATTGGTTTACTTGATAACTGGGACAACCCTGTAATGACTCGTGATAACATTGAATGGGCATACAAATATGTTCTTCGTTGTATCACAGCCTGGGTTAACAATGCCAGCAAGGTAATTGCTCCACCTACAACTGATGCTGAAGTGGTTGACGGCTTCCTCAAAGTGTATCGGGACCTTTTGGCCCATTACAACAAGAAAGGCTGGGCAGGCATTGTTAAGGAATATCCTGAAGGCGTGGTCCGTAGCTTAAGGGAAGATCATCTCAAGATGAATGGCTTATCAATATATGCTATTCGTCAATCCCTGAGTTGGTTCAAATCTAACTACAACTTTAACATGACTGCTAATAACAAGGTTATTGACGGCATGCTTCAGGACATGATTGACCAGGACTATCTTGCAGTACAAATATACAAACCCACAAGAGGGAAGTCCAGCAATCTTTACTGTTTAACCGAGCGAGGTTATGACACAGCGAAGAAACTGAAGTAAAATCAAGGGCTTATGTATTAAATTACGTAAGCCCTTATTTTTTAAGCTCATTTTTTCACGGGAGGCTATCTATAAGAGTATATGAACCGGATTTTAGGTATTATATACTTATAAGTACTTGTTTTATAAACTCTTTCCAATTCTCATGAATTAGTAAATATATGGAGCCCTTTATAAAGATAAGGGGGTAATTAAAGGGGGATACAAGGACCGGATTAAAGGGGGTATATATTTATTTATTATTATTATTATTATTATATATTATTAATTATATTAGAAGTAAAGAAAACAAGCACTTAAAAGTGTCTATATGTATGATACGGTAGTATATCTTTATGAATATCAGACCGGATAAGAAAAAACTTACGCCGGCGGAAAATTTAAAAAAGTCGGATTGCTAAATAAATTCGTAGACGTTTACACTGTGATTAATATGTAGTACAATAATCACCAATATCCCAAATTAGCAGAATTTTCAACAGGATTGAATACAATATGGTTAACATTCGAGTAAAAGGCCAAAACTTTGAACGTAAAATGGCAAAAAAATTCAATGAATCATTCGGATTGAATGTTGAACGCAATCTTCAACAGTCTATTAATGGCGGGGATGACTTACTCGGGGTACCGTTTTTCAGCGTTGAGCTTAAAAAACACAATACAAAAGCCATCGGTACGTGGTGGCGTCAATGCGAGGAATCAGCAAAGCGTCATGACAAGACACCTGTACTAATATACGAACTTCCACGCCAAAAGCCAGTCGTTGTAATGCGACGCAGTGACGTGGATGTTGGTATATTACCACTTGGCACAACTTTCAAAGAGGCAACTAACAGGCTCTTTGTGGGTTTGGTAGAGCTAACATGGGAACAATTTTGCCAGGTCTACAACTTTTACGTTGCGCCTGGCGTTGATGTCAGTTAACAGGTTTTAGCTCGTCACAAATAACACGCTGGTTTTGTGCAGGCACTAATCCCAGTTCTAACAAAGTGTATGGACTATCGGCAGCACATTGCTCTACGGTAGTCCATTCAGGTTTCGCTTCAACAACTTTATATTCACAGTCATGTGCAGCGATACAAGTAGCAAGAATCAAACCAATCATTTATTTACTCCTGATGCCAAGTTTATTGAACAACCAAATACACATATCAACCCAGGTTACTGGTAAAGTTTTCGGGGGTTGATAAGACCATGCTTTTGCAGCTCGCTCCGCATTTTCTTCTCGCCTGCGCGCTTGGCGTAATACCTGACTGTCAGTAATGCCGGCAGAAAAAACATCGGCAATGTGAGATAAATCGCGTCGATGAACACGTCCAACCAAATCATTCAGTTGCTCCTCAGAAAACATAACTAAACACCATAGATACGATAACAATACCAATTACAATCCGCCACATGCTACGATTAACAGCATATACCGGATTTTCAGTAGTATACTCAACAACATGTTTACGGACCATAATCGGCCTCCTTGTGGGTTAATTCAATCATGAGGACTTTCATCAAATCCTCATTGTTGAATTACTCATCATCAGCAGTATAATTGGAAATATCTTCCGCCAATGTTTCAATGTCAAACACCGCATTCAAGAAAGAATGCTCAACAACAGCTTTATCAAGCTCATCATCATAATAAAGCTCAATGTAACTACCATACAACTCTTCTACACTTTCAACTGCAGGATAAATCTCATGCACTGCAGCATAGAAATCATCAAAATTATCAAAACAACGACAATTTGTCAACTCTTGACCTTGCATCATTTCAACTAACTCATTAGTCAGATAAAAATAGCAATTGTGCTGGTTAATAATGAATGGTGTCATGTTTCTCTCCTCAGTGATATTAATCAAGTCCCGGATACCGAGACTTTGTTAATTTCACTCAATCATCACCTGAGCTACTATTATACACTCTTTATTGAACCTGGTAAACACTTTACCTGCATTGGTACGTTTTGCACCAGCTTTTAATGCAGTTTGTGTCCAGACATTCCACTCTTCAGTTGTCAAAAATTGTTGGTCAACTTTTGGAGGTAACTGTTGAGCTATATGAACTGTAGTAAATTTGATTAATGGCATACACCACCATAACTTTGGATTTGTACACAAAAACTTCTGAAATTGTGAAGAGGAATATCGTCACAATTAATGAAGTATTGACCAGTTAAAGATTTCAAACCAAACCGCACATAACCTTTGTTAAGGTTGAGACGCACAATCTCACAAAATAAATCATATGCGCCCAATTCCTGAACTTTTGGATGATTAACGTCTGGGTTAAAGTCAATCAGCATTTCTACTTTCATGTTTCTTCTCCTGTTGAATAATTTCAATCATGAACTATCGCAACTTTGATAGTTCATTGTTGAAACTATTGCAATTTTGTACTAATTTGAATCGTGAGTCTGAATTGTTCAAGTAAGTCGCTAACGCGAGAATTATCTTCAACACTAGACTCAATTTGATCACTAACAATTTGAGCATTTGATTCAAGAAGTTCAATCAAGTGCGCCAATTCGTCTGCTGTCAGTTTAAGTTCTTTCATAATTTTAACAACCATCCCATTACCAGTCCAAGGTCAGCAATATCGTCACTATCGCGCTCGCCATCTTTGAATTCAGTACAAAACATTCTCATGATTTGCGCCAAATTCATGTTGATGACATACGCATGAATTTTCAAGTCCTCAAGAGGAGTGTCAAGAATTAATTGACCAAACTCCTGAAAACTTTCGTCCCAATTCAAGAACCATTCACGTGCGTAATGATGCAACTTGTCCATCAGGTCTTTGTCGTCAAGTGTCATGTTTTTTACTCCTGTTGATTAATAATTTCAATCCAGACCTCTCGTAAGAGGTCTGTCAGAAATTACTCTTCAGTTTCTTGTTCCGGAGCTTTATCATCAGCTTTATCATCAGTTTTTACAACTGATTTACCGTCAGTGATTTTACCGGATTTTACATCATTACGGTAGTATGACATATAAGACTGTACAACACGTTTTGCCTTAATATCATCATCTGCCATTTCACAAGCTTTCATTGCATCTGCAAGTGCCAGCTTGGAATCTTCTTTGTCCAGCAAGTTGTAATCTTTGAACACGGTATAGCATGTGTCCTTAGTTGATGGACCAGTTGAAGTTTTACGGGTGCCACCAGTGCTGGATTTTTGTTTGACCGCAACATGCTGAACTTCAAGTTGATTGAGTTCATCAAACAGCGCCTTCATCATCACTTCTTTGGAATCTTTGATTGTGCAGGTAGTCTCATCATTGAGACTTTTAATCATTTTCAACAGTTGATTGCGTTCAAAATGCTGGAGAGCATTCTGCTGCACAATCATTGACGCCATAGTGTCATCAGTTGTCAGACCGTCCATCACAGCTTCAACAGAAAACGCGGAAGTAATGTAAACGTAGTTGATTGCAGTAGTCATGTTTGTATCCTCTCATTGATAGATTTTTGAATGTCAATCCTTGACAAGTAAGTCCAATCATGACAACTTTGGTAAGTTGTCATTGTTGGAAATTACTCTTGATATTTGACTACTTGTGACTGGATAAAATCAACACAATCATCCACGTCCATTGACTCAAAGTCTGGAACTGGTCCATTGTTAATATTGACACACCACAGTCCCTCATTGTCATCATACCAAAGTGTATAATTGTCTTTCATAATAGTTACCTCATGTATTAGTTTCCAGGTGTGACTACTGTTACCAATAGTCACTGGTTGAAACTATTACTTGTGTTACTATCAACAAGAAACATGTTAACCAGATTGTTAAAGAGCAAAAGACACCATTGACCATCTACCAGATGTGTCTGTTGACTGGTTGAGTACTAACAACATAAGTAACTACATAAATCCTCCTGAACCATTCTTGTGTTGAATTGTTCAACACATTCAATAAATATATAATAGTCCAATCGCTATTGATTGTACATAAAAGAATTGCAAGTTAATGCAAGTATTTAGAAACGATAATCACTTGCGGTTGATAGTGGTTCTCGATTACAATTGATATAGTTACTCGAGTAATCACTTCGTTTGAAATGGTCGGCAGGGGTTATAGTTACATAGGGGTGCTATCTAATAGGGCCGGCGAAATTATTTATAAAAATATAATTTCAATCTGAATTGTAGACGCTTTGAACTACTTCGGCCGAAACTGCTACACGGGTAATAGTTACTCTGGTAATGATTGCGTTGGTAATAGTTCACAACGAAATAGGGTGCGGGGGGTATAATCACTCTGTGTGACCAATTTTAAGCGCCGACGGATTTTTTTATTTTTTGCTCCTTTTTAGACTCTTAGTACTCAATCATCATCATATCAATCACGATTGTGTTACCATAAAGCCTTTTGTACAGCAATTGGAGGCCCCTCCAAAAATTTTTTATATTTTTCTGGAATTGTGTAGACATCTGTTAAAAAGTGGTGTACTTTCTTCTCACCACGCGCTATCATTAATTATCATCAACAACGACGTGTCAACGGACTTGCCTTGACCGTCCCTACTTGTGGGTTACATATGGAACTAGTCACTTTGACTCCGTATCCTCCGCAATTAGCTGTTGTGCTGAGTAAAAAACAGCATGATGAGCTGATTAAAGAGATGGATTTGCCTCCTTTTGGCCATTGGGAGGATGAATATCCTGTCGCTGCAACAACTTTTACCTTCAACCGTAAGAGCTATCCCTATTGCTTTATAGTCGTAGAGCTCTACCTTCCGGACGACCTCCGCTACAATACCATATCCCACGAAGGCATCCATGTCATGTCGTCGCTAATGAAGTATGTCGGTCTTAAGTACGACACAGATAACGACGAATGGTACGCTTATCAGCACGATTTTATAGTAAATGCCATTTGTAAGGCTCATGACGAGTATATAAAGGCCAAAAAAGAGCAAGAAATTGCTCCAAAACGCATAGAAACGGGCAATCATCCGTCTCTTGATGACACTCCACCTTGGCCTGAGCATGACCCAATGAAGGCCTTACTTTCTGAACCATCATCACAGGATTTTTTAAATGACTGAAGCAAACATCCTCGACCTGCCAGTAATCGAAAAAGGCAAACATCTCGAAGTTACTGTTGCGTATGACGCAAAATGCCGTTTACGCAAGCTTCGTGGCGGCTTTATCACGCGAAACATACAGGCAACGGCCAAATTTGGCTGTTACGGTGAGTTGGATATTGATTCAGCTAAGTACCAGCTTGAACACTTGCTCGCCAATAAGTATGGCGCTCGTCGTATTCGCTGGGAAATGTTCAAAATCATTTCGGAGGTAGAGCTGTGATTAATATCATGTTTGCAATGGGCCAGGAAGGCGAATTTGGCCGTTCGCTTGAGCTGCATCGTAAGCTGGTTAGTGAAGCCAAAACTGCTGAAGAGGTCCGTATGCTTCCGTTATCCGGTCTCCCATGGAAGTGTCCGGCTGATATGCTGTTTTTCAGGACTATGACTAATTCAATCGCAACAGAACCAGGCTATAATGCATTTGAGCAACTCCGGGGTCTCTTCCCACAGGAACACCTGCTCGATATGATTCGCGATGTGACAAGCAGAATGGTCGGTCATAGTGTATTGTTAGCCGGTGTGAAAACGTATCAGACTATGAGCTTACCTATGACAGCCCACCGAATACTGCTGCCGGTGTCTCATTCTATCTTGGCTTCAGAAGGCTACAACAATATAGGTGAGTTGGCAGCAGCACTTGAAGACCGTGGTTCAGATGTTTGGATTGTTGGCGGTGCACAGTTAATACTTGCGGCTCTTGAAGAGCATGCCAAAGGTACGCTCCGTGTTGACAACATGTTTATCAGTACAATCAAAGAAGTAGGTCCAAGTGATATATTAATGGACCGTAGCAAATTAATGATGTACATTGATAGTGACTTCACTTATAATGATGAATATGTTGATAACAAATCTGTGCTGATACAGCGTTACCGGAGTGTAAAATGAATATCATAGTTGAGGGACCTGACAATGCTCGTAAATCTACACTTATTAAGTTCCTTGAACCTCATCTTGGCCGCAGCATTATTCATAATACTGTTGACAAAGATGCCGAATCGGTTCTGGCTAAACAGGCCACAGAAAACGCGTTGGAAGGCAATAGTATTTACGACCGCAGCGCTGTTATATCTGAGTATATCTATTGCATGGTTCTTCAACGTGCGCCTGTCATCGATATTGATATATATTCTGTAGCTGAGCTGGTAGACAATAGTATCACTATCTTTTGTCTGCCGCCAGTAGCAGAATGCCTGAATACCACTAAAGACGAAATGCCTGGCGTGGTAGAAAACCTTCAGGCTATCTATGACGCTTATGACAAGATGGTTGACGAACTGTCTTGCATGGGTAAACAATTCTTCGTATTCGACTGGACTATTGACAGTCAGGAAGAAGTGCTTGAATACATTAACGAACGTATTATGAAGGAGTGGAAAAAATGAGCCCAGTATTTAACCAGACAATTACCAAAGAATTGCAAGTTGGTGAACTGCGTAAAGTTGTAACAGTCTCGTCAACTCGTCCTGACCTCAGCTTTGAAGACCTGGTGGCTTTTGCTAACCTGGCCCTTGAAGATAACTCAATCTCTGGCTGCGAAGGCGTCAGTATTGAGCTCAACGTTGAAGGCATCCCTGCCCGTCCCTTTGTGGGTGCAGTCGCTGAACCAAAGCGAGACCCGTTTGCTGAAGTACTTGTGGCCGTATTTGGTCCTTCTCGTGGTACTGACCTTTATGACCGCCTGAATAAAGCAGACTCACAGGCTGAACGTGCACGTAAAGAAGCCCGTGAAGCTGAGAAGTTCAACGGTGAACTCGAATGCCGTACTAGTCAAATGGAAGTCAATGCATTTGACTGGTTTAACGCAAAAATAACTGGTATTAAACTTGACCGTTCTGGTATGGAAAAGGTACTGTATACCGGTGCACGTGAAATTGCAAAAGGCTGGGCTCATGTGCAGATGCTGCAAGAAAAGATTGTTCATATGGAAAAGAACCATCTTGAAGGTGTTGAGCTCATCAACGGCTATAAAGCCCAGATTAACGAACTGCAGCAATTGATGGGCAAACGTGCTGAAGAGTATGAAGCACAAATCCGTGAATTGCATGGTACGTCTGTTGAACTTAACCGTGCTTTTGACCGCGAGCGTGAAACACTCCGTCACGAATACAAAAAGCTTGAAGATTCTAACCAGAAGCTTCGCCGTATTATCGATAACGCTGCAGTACAGGCAAAAGGACTGTAATGGACCTCTTCGAACAGCTTGACAAGCCAGAAATCAACAGTATGGCAGAAGAAAGGCCGTTCGACTGGGAAGCTTTCAAGGCCGGGGAACCGGCCTTAACGTTTACCGGTGAAGTGGCTTATTATGGTGGACCTTGCACACATCCTATGTGTTTAGAAAGGTTCATAGCTATCGTTACTGTTCCGGACCATGCTATTATCAAATATGGCAAAGAAGTAATGCCGTACATTATCAATGAAGAAGGCTTATTTGAGGGCAGAAGCCCTTTTCTGGTAAAAATGGCATAAAACCGGATAAATATAAAGGCGTCTAGGTAGTCCTTATATAGATGTAAGCTACTTATTCGCCTTCCTACTGTAGACCTCCTCCTTATCTCTTTAGACATCCCAGATTCATCTCTTGTTTACATATCCTTTCTACCTCGTTATAATCCGAGCTATCCGGATTGACGAGGACAATATCCATGGCAAAATTGAAAAGTACCCGTGACGCAACAGAAGAACTGTTGAGCACGATGCGTCGTATTAAACTCGAACCTCTGGAGATAATGCAACGGGCTATTGCACAGGCTGAAGCCGAAAGTGATTATAAAGCCATGATGGACGGCGCTCTTGGTATCATGCCATACATGTACCCTAAACTGAAAGAGTCTGTTGTTAAAGCAGACATCGACCAGACGCTTAACGGTAACGGCGTAAACCTGAACATTACTATCGGCGACCAAAAAGTTAACGTCGACGATGAGGATAAGGAAGAGTAATGAATCTCGACTTCCACCTGCACGACAGACAAGGTGCCGCTCTGCAGTCTCAGGCAACTGAGATTCTGTACGGCGGTGCTGCAGGTGGTGGCAAGTCCCACCTTATGCGCGTAATGTCCATCATTATGTGCTGCATGATTCCTGACTTGCAGATTTATCTGTTCCGACGCAACTATAATGACTTGACGGCTAACCATATGGTTGGACCCACAAGTTATCCTGCTTTGCTGGATGGTATGTGTAAAGCCGGCAAGTGTAAGATTAACTATTCCAGCAACACAATCAAGTTCTGGAATGGCGCAAACATCAAGCTGTGTCACCTGCAGTATGAGAAAGACATCTATACCTACCAGGGTGCTGAGATTCACGTTCTGCTGATGGATGAGCTTACTCACTTCTCAGAAACGATGTATCGATTCCTTCGTAACCGTGTTCGACTCGGTGCACTTAAGGTACCTGAGAACTTCTTCCGGCCGCTGCCTCTCATCTTTTGTGGGTCGAACCCCGGCGGCGTAGGACACAACTGGGTTAAGCGTACGTTTGTAACTGCTGCTCCTCCGATGAAGATTGTTAAGCAGGACAAACGCGAAGGTGGTATGGCTCGACAGTACATCCCAGCTAAAATGACTGATAACCCGACACTGATGGAAAACGACCCTGACTACGGCGACCGTCTTGAAGGTCTGGGTGACCCTGCTCTTGTGTCTGCAATGAAAGAAGGTGACTGGGATATTGTTGCTGGTGGTGCACTCGACGATGTATGGTCGACTAAATGTATCATACCTCGTATGCGTATACCTCGCGGATGGACAATTGAACGTTCTCTTGACTGGGGTTCTACTCACCCGTTCTCTGTCGGCTTCTGGGCAATTGCTAACGGCGCGCCTCTTATGGACGACGAAGGCAATGAGTACTATATACCGCGCGGCTCTATTATCCGTATTGCTGAGTGGTATGGTTGTTCTGAAAAAGAAGCTAACAAAGGTATTAAGCTGTCCGCCGTAGAAGTTGCTGAAGGTATTCTCCGAATCCAGGAGAACCTGCAGGCTGGCGGATGGATAGATAGTAATGTCAACGCAGGTCCTGCTGATGGTCAAATCTACGCGAGCAAAGAGAAGGACGTGGAGACTATTGCGAAGAAAATGGAAGACGCCGGAGTAACCTGGGTCAAAGCCGATAAATCGCAAGGGTCGAGAATAAATGGCCTCGAGCTATTCCGTCAGCTCCTGAAAAATGTTAAGATGGACGAAACGGAAAAGCCGGGTATTTATTTCATGGAAAACTGTCCGGCAGCAATAAACACGTTGCCAGTTCTTCCTCGTGATAAGAACAACACTGAGGACGTAGATACCAACTCGGAAGACCACGTATATGATGATTGTCGTTACATGGTTGTAAGAGGTATCAACCGTTATACTACATCAATCAAGATTAATATGGGACGGTAAAATGTCAATACCTTCAGCGACTACTCCGAATGTTGGTTACCAACGTCCTGAGCTAACGAAGAATTCTGGCAAATACAATATGATTAAAGATTGTATTGAAGGCCAGCAGGCTGTTAAACGTCGTAAAACGTTTTATCTTCCGCAGCCAGACCCTACTAACTGTACGGCGGAAAACATTCGCCGTTATGAACAGTACCTTGAGCGTGCTGTATTCTATAACGTGCTGCAGCGTACACTGTCAGGTATGACTGGTCTTGTTTTCCAGCAGCCACCTGAGATGCTCATGCCAGATGATATGGAAGTCCTGCGTGTAAATATCGATGGTGCTGGTATTGGTGCAATCCAACAGATGCGCCGTTGCTTTAAATCTGTATTGGCCTTTGGTCGCGCAGGTATACTTACTGACTTCCCGCCGGCTCGTGTCGACAGTGAGGGCAAGCAACTTGGTTTTACTCGCCAAGAGCTGATGGATGGTACAGTACAACCTACCGTTACGCTGTACATGCCGTGGCAAGTCATTAACTGGCGTGAAGAGTATCGCGAAGGTAAAGTTGTACTGACTCAGGTAGTTATCTGTGAGCAGATTCCTGGCGTTACAGACGGATTCCAGCAGGACTATACTCCTGTGTGGCGCCACCTGTTCCTTGACAGCAATGGTGATTGCACACAAACAATCTGGGTTAACAAAGGTGACCCCAAAGCTGAGAACGTTTCTGGCGGCGCACTGTACGTTGCACAGCAGACTGCAGTTATGAAAGACTCGAACGGTAAGCCTCTCAAGTTTATACCGTTCAAGTTCATTGGTTCTGAAACCAACAGTGCTGAGATTGACCCGCCGCCAATGTATGACCTGGCTGTGCTGAACATCGCACACTATCGTAACTCAGCTGACTACGAAGAATCATGCTTTATCACAGGTCAGCCCACAGTATGGGCGTCTGGTCTGACAGAAGCATGGGTCGAAGATGTTCTCAAGGGTGAACTGCGTCTTGGTTCGTACGGCGGTATTCCGCTGCCAGCTAATGCTGCTGTGGGCATGATTCAGACAAGCCCTAACACCCAGCCGTTCGAAGCAATGAAACAGAAAGAAGCGCAGATGATTGCTATCGGTGCTCGACTGATTCGTGAGAACGGTAAAGTAGAACGTCGTGAAGTTGAAATTAAAAACGAAGCAGCATCTGAAGCCTCGTTAATCGTAACTGTTGCGCAAAACGTTGAAGCAGCATATCGTGAAGCACTTGGTTGGTGCGCTCTGTTCTACGGGCATGACCCTAAAGAACTGACTATCAACCTGAGCTATAACTTCATCTACAGCCAGATGACATATCAGGAACGTCAGCAGCTGGTAAATGAATGGCTCGCAGGTGCAATCACCTTCACCGAAATGCGTAGCAACCTGAAACAAGCTGGCATTGCTAAACTTACTGATGATGAAGCGAAGAAAGCCATTGACGAAGAGATGGCTGAACGTGACGCACGGGAAGTAGCAAAAGAAGCTGAAAAGAATGCTCAAGCAGCTAAGAACAACAATGGGGAAGAAAATAATCCAGAAAAAGTTGAGTAAAGCTATTTACTTTATGCTTACTGGGTTATATAATCCGTTTTGTCAACCGCGCAACAGCCGGCCACGAGAGTCTGCAGGGCTCAGTGGATTTCGGATGGCTGGCTGCGCGGTTTGACCCAAACCTGTTCGGAGCCCACTTGAGTGGATTGAGCCCCTCTCATATAGGATTGAAAATATTATGGCACTTAAAACAGTTGTAACTGACCTGAACGAAATTGACGAAGGCTTCCGTGGCCTGTACGTCAAAGACGATGCTTCTGGTGCGTACCGTCTGGACGTTGAGCCTGACGAGAAAACCACCAAAGAGCTGGAAGAGCTGCGCAAAGAAAAACAGCGTATGGAACAGCACACCAAAAAGCTTCTCGAAGAAAAGAAAAAAGAAGCTGAACGTGCTCGTCTGGCTGAAGAAGAACGTGCTCGCCGCGACCGTGACGTTGAGTCGCTGGAACGTTCTCTGCGTGAAAAGCACCAGGCTGACATCGAAAATGCGAACAGTCGCACAGCATTACTGCAGGCGCAACTCGAAAGCCAAATGGTTGATAACCTGGCAATGCGTCTGGCAAACGAACTCTCTGACACACCAGCACTGATTATGCCGCACATCAAATCTCGACTGCGCGCTCAAGAGATTGATGGTAAGTGGCGTACCTCTGTTGTTGATGTCATGGGTAACCCGACTGCTACCACGCCGGATGAGCTCGTTGAGCACATGCGCGCTGATAAGCAGTTTGCACCTCTTGTGCGTGGAACCAAGGCTGGCGGTGGCGGTGCCAACGGCGGCGGAGCTAATCCTGGTGGGAACGGCAATGGTGAACAACAGCACTCCTTTGGGGGCGGGGACGACCGCGTAGCACGTGCTCGTGCTAAAATTCAAAATACTCAATGGGGCAAATAAAATATGTCACTGTATATCTTTAACGAACAGGTACGTTCCACAGCTACCGAGCTGGTCGACCAGGACGTACAGAAGTTTAACGAAGCTTCCGCCGGCACCCTCATCCTGGGTAACCAGTACGTAATCGGTGATTACGTTGAGCAGGCCATGTGGCAGCTGGTTGATGGTATAGCTAACCGCCGTAACGCGTATGCTGGTACCAACAAAGTTAGCGCTCAGACTCTGGGTCAGATTCTGGACCGCTCTGTTAAAATCGACGGCCGCGTTGGTCCTCTGAATATCACCTCTACCATGATGCGTCGCATCGGTGCTGGTGACTCTGAGCCGGCTGCTGTTGTTGCTGCGCAGGCTTCTGCCGCAATGTTCCAGGATTACCTGAACACCACTGCTGCGTGTCTGGTAGCTTCTATCGGTAACAACGCCGATGTTGTTCTGGACGTTACTTCTGCTTCTGGTACCGCTGCAAACGTTACCATGCAGAACCTGAACAAAGTCAACGCGAAGATGGGTGACCGTTCTCAGCAGATTCGTGCGTACATCATGCACTCTACTGCGTTCCACTCCCTCATCGACCAGGCTATCAACAACACGGAACACCTGTTCCAGATTGGTGACCTGAACGTGTACAAAGACTTCCTGGGTCGTCGTTATGTCATCTCCGACATTCCGTCCCTGGTTGATGGTTCTGGCGCTACCGCCAAGTACCACGTTCTGGGCCTGACTCCGTCGGCTGCTATCGTTCAGGTTGGTGGCCTGTACGACATGGTGACCTCTGAGCAGACTGGTGGTGAGAACATCCTCCGTCAGATGCAGGGTGAATACGACTTCAACGTGTCGCTGAAAGGCTACAGCTGGGTCGGTCACAAAGCTGGTCAGTCTCCGACTGATGCAGACCTGGCAGATGCTGCTTCCTGGTCTAAAGTTGCGACTTCCAACAAAGACACCGCTGGTGTTATGTTGACTGCGAAGTCTGCAATCTAAACCCACAAACGGGACTAACAAAAGGCGTGCTGACGAGCACGCCTTTTTTATTTACAGCAATAAAGTTCTGGTGTATAATCGGACTAAACTTGCTGGAGGATTGGTTGATGGCTTACAACATTATTGTCGAAGACGGTACAATCGTCCCAGGCGCAAATTCATATGTTAACACTCAAGAGATTGATGAGTTCATCACAAACGAAGGCATCATTCTTGAACCAGGTGTTGACCCGTACTACCAGGCGGCTAAAGCAGCAATCAAACTTGATACTCAGTACAACTGGATTGGTTTCAAGGTAAGTAAGACACAACCTATGGCATGGCCTCGCACAGGTCTTGGTTGCTGTAATATCGATATTGCTGAAAACGTTATACCCCGTGAGGTCAAACTAGCACAGCTTTACTTGCTTGCAGATAAGCTTACAGCAGCAAGTGAAGAAGGTGTTCGTGGCGACCAGGCGTTGCGTCGTAAGAAGGTCGGTAACCTGGAGATTGAATACTTCGACTCCAAGTCTGGCGTAACTGGTGCTTCATCAGACTGGATTACAGATACTCGCGCCCTGCTTAAACACCTTGTGGGTGCAATGCTGAGAACTCGGAGGGTGTAATGTTTCGCATACGCCTTGAACGTCGCGACAAACAGAAGTTCGAATTTACCTACCGAGCATTCAAGTCGTTCAACGGACAAGGTGTGACGGTAGGTGTTCACCCAGATAAGAACCGTCGAAGCGACCCCAAAGATGGCATAGGTAACGCTGAGCTCGCAATGGTTCACGAGTATGGTTTGAACAACGTACCTGAGCGTAGCTTCCTGCGTTCAGCTGTAGGCGGACGAGGCAAAGGCCGTAAGGCAATCAACAGGGCGTTTAAAGAAGGTGTTCCTGCTGTATTGCGAGGTGACATGACAGCCGAACAGCTTAACGACCAGATAGGTCAAATGCTTGTAGAAGCTGTACGTGCCAGGATGCGCGAGAACATACCGCCACCGCTCAAACCAGAAACAGAACGAAAGAAAACTGGACCAGGTACCCTCCGCGAATCTATGGAGTTGTACGAATCCATAGGATACAAGGTTGGTAGAAACTGGAGGCTAGTAAATAATGCTTAAGATTACCTCTCTGTTGAAAGACAAGTTGTTTGTTACGAAGACTGATGTACTGCTTCGTAATGACACACGTAAGCCAAATGGTGACTTTGAGGACGAATACGAACCCAAAGTATACCTTTGCAACATTCAGCCTGGTGCAGCTACTAACCAGCCTAACCTGCTGACAAAAGATGATGGCGAGCATGAGTTCCCACGAATTGCTGTTTACAGCAATCAAGAGCTTAAGCTAGGTGACTTTGTTATCTATGAGTCACAGCCATATCGTGTATTCCGAATCGACCCATGGAGTCGTCATGGCCACTACTACGTTACAGCAGTTCTCCATATTGGACCTCAGGGAGCTCGTGCGACAGCTTTTACAGTTACCTGATGGTTCCTGTATTGTTGGCGAAGAGTCTGGCACAGTAGATGGCCAGCCATACATCTACCTTAAACCTGGTGATGCTGACGACTTTGGACCTGCTCGTACTTATCAAGACGACCAGGGTATGGAGACAGTTGTACAGCCTATGGTTATTGACGTTAAAGTCACAGCTGTAGGTAAGAACTCAGACGCTATCATGCGCAAACTTCGTGTGGCGCTTGGTAGTTCACCAGCTAAACAATTTAACAGACTGCGCCACTTTGCAATAACTAAAATGTCGCCACTGAAAAACGTAGGCGGTGCAATAGGTGCAGGCTACGCTCAAAAGACTTTATTGACTCTTGAGATTACTTACGTGCACAAAGTTATTATTAATCAGCCGTACATTTACAAGGTTGATATTACTTGTGTTGATGATAACGGCGGGAAAGCCACTGGAACAGTTGAGGTGCCGTAATGGCAACAGCAATCGACCCGGATTTGCAAGCACAGCTTGATAAGCTAACTGTTGCGGTTCAGCTTATCCATGACTTTGGTATGTCTGACGACCCAAGCATACCTAACCCAGAAGGCGGTGTAATCCGTACTCTGGAAGGTATTAACGAGGCAATCAACGAAGCTATTCCAAACTTCGAAGATGCTAACCAGGCAGCTATTGAAGCACGAGCGGCCAGGGATGCAGCTCAGTTAGCACAGCAAAAGGCAGAAGACGCGGCTGCATCCGCTTCCAACTCTTCTACCTCAGCGCTGTATGCTTTTGGTAACGTAGCAAGTGCGCCGATTGTTACCATACCTGCTTCATCTAAAACTGTTGTTAACGTTACGCTCAATGCTGTAACTACTCAGATTAATATTGGCGCTGTAACTGACCCAGCTACTATAGCCCGTCAGATTACTATTGCTCTGAAGCAGGGCACAGGTTCCAACAAAGCTACCTGGGACTCGCGTATCAAATGGGCAAACAACAGAAAGCCCGTGCTTTCATTCCTTGTGGGTTACGAGGACTTTGTTACGCTTATTACCCGTGACTCCGGTAACACATGGACTGGCTTCTTTAACGGTGGATGGGTTGGCTAATGCATACATTGATAATGAAGAATGCTGACCATCGAGCTAATGTTGAAAGCATTATCGAAGGTCACCATCACTTCTTAGAACGCAATACAGGCAGAACTGACGACGCTACAAAACAACACTATGTCTTTAACCCAGAAGGCATAGTGTCAAACAACCGTCACTTTATTGCCCATACAATGATGGAGTATCAGCCTAACGGTGATGCTCCGTCTGAGAGTCAGTCTTTGCTGATTCTGGGAGAAGTCCATGCTTATCTGGCTACTAAGGAACAGCGATACCTCGATAAAGCTATTGAGTACTTCGACGCATACGTTAAGTATTATTACGAAGGCGACCCTATTCCAGATACACCAAGGCGCTGGATTGCTAACTGGCTTTGTAACGGCAAAGAACCAGTGCTTGCTAATTTCCCTATTAATGATTCGCAGCCAACTCAGGGCGGCTACAAGAACGTACCAATACGTTTTGTTAATGGGAAGGCTATGGTGCCTCAGGGCTCTCCTTTTTGGGGTGAGTACATGGATGTGGCGACATGGGCTCACCGCGGACATATGGCATGGCCTGCTATTAACGGTGGCGTACGTGCTATACAAGATACCGTAGATTGGGATGATATTTACGATAACTATCGTATAACCACCATGCCTGCAAATCCTGCAGACCAGTTAGCATGGATTGATTGGCCACGCTACCTTGGTAAACCGTCGTATACAGTTGACTGGTCTTCTCCTGAACCTCCGCTGCAACTGATAGAATATATCGTTGCATGGACTGGCGACAGAATAGGTGTGCTGCCAGGTAAGAACGACGAGCTATGGGGCGGCGAGATTCTGGAGTCTGGTTTACCTGATTCACGAAAAGGTGAGATTCAGCTTCGTGACCATACTGTCAATGGTGTTTACCTGCTCAACTACTCTGTTAAGCTGCCAGTCGATAAAGGTGGCTACTTACTGAAGCGTAATGAGGTATGGCACAACCGACCTATTAACGTTCCGCTTCATGGTGAACTGCAACGTGGTAACGCTGCTGACGCCGAGCTATGGTTCTGTGACTGCTGCTATATGCTGTGGCGCATTACCAATGAGCAAAAGTATTATAACGCATGGCAAGCTGTACTATTTACTTTGGAGGAATATCTTGACATCGACAGACAAGACCAGTTCTTCCGACAAGACCCGTCTGCGTCTTCGCCGTTCACTGACGGCATTTCTTACGACTGGTCTTATCCAGAAGAAGCACAAGCTCTGTACTCTCGCGATGCTAATGGGTATATTGATTTACGTCAAAATGAGATTGCTCAGTCATCACTTGAGCAGCAAGCTGTCTGGTTTAAAGTAAAACCAAGTGCGAAGATTCGCACTGAAACAGGCGGTCTCGATGATGCTGATGGTAACATTAGCGTTAAAGTCGAGATGTACATGAACCGTGAGAAAGTCGACGTCGATGCAAACATCTATCGTTTTGTGGCTCAGCTTCCACCTCTGGCAGCTACACCCACAAACTATGACATTCCGCTCAGTGACTTCGTTGCTGGACAGAAAGGTGATGGTTCTGAGTATATCCTTGCTGATATACGAGCTGCTGTTGATTATGGGAATACAGTAGTACGTCAGGTATATCGCACTGACATTCTCGATAATCGTCGCGGTAACACTATTCAGTTCACTATCCCAGACGGTTCATCTGGTGGTATTATCGGTTTCTGGTTGCTGGAGTCTTCACGTTCTCCTTTAACTGGCTTGACATATACATCTACAGGTCCGCTGTTGCTTAAAGCAACTGACGACCAGGGTTGGAACTGGGAACGTCCATTACCTGCAGCAGGTGGCTGGACAAGTATAACTATCAAGAACAGCGACTTTACTTTGGCGTCATACCAGGAGAATCCTGGTACACCTGGTAAAGACCATCCTACATGGACGGACATACCGCAGTTCTCTTTTGTACTGCCTGACGGAGTAGAGACTAGCACGATGCTGAGCTACTACTGTGTCAACGATGTTCCTCCTCGTTATGACTGGGACATTGGTTATACAATCAAGTATCGCTTAACATTCTCTGCTGAGCATCCATACTTGGTTAAACTTGGTGACTGTACAGTTATTGATTATGAGCCTGACAATCTGGCGTACGTGCCTGGTTTAGTTCCGTTCTCAAACATCTATAACACGGAATCACAGCAGTTCGATGGTTGGCATGGTATGCCTTATCCTGGCTACCAATACCCATTCATCTTTACACATGATGATACAGCTATTGGCGCTAAGCGAATGGAGAACATGACCAACTTCTTGTACGACTCTCAGCAGTGGTACTTTAAGCGATTTGGTCAGTTAGGTCCTGGTGCATCAGCTTACATCTGGAACCGTTGGGATAACTTCAAGTATGGCGTTGCTGATACTTTCACTATGTATCACTGGGGGAACGGTAGCGCTTGGTCTGGTTATCAGCCTCGTGCTTACTTCAGTGCTGCACGTGCTGTTTACGAGATGAAGAATCGCGGTAAGACACCTCCTGCGAAACTTGTCAAGTATGTAGAGAACTGGACAACCTGGTTGCTCGACTTTATGGAGAGGTCTGGCGGTGTGTCACCTACTAACTTCCCTCAGGAAGGTGTAGCAATGCCTGACCCTACTGACTTCACTGGTCACATGTGTGGCTTGTGGCTGGCAGGCGCATCTATGGATGCCCTTTGTGGGTCGAGTGTTAAAGGTGTTGAACGACTGATGGACCTGCTTGTTAATGAGCTGGAAGACCATTATGATATTACTGGAGTACCTGGTCATATTATGGATGGCGGATGGTCACCAGCGTTACGACTGAGTACTGGTTCAGGCCCTGAAAGCAATGCGATGTATTTCGGATTCTATTCAGGTGAGATTCTTCGCGGGTTAAGTTTGTACCTGCTGTACAAAAATAAAGGCGTCGGGGCAGATATTTACGACCTGGGCAAATAACGACTATTTACATGGTTGAAGCGCCAGCTTATAATAGGCTGGCGCACATCCAATAAGAGGATTCTCCAGATGGCAAATCGCACAACCGCTAACCGTCCTATCGAAGACGCAGACCTGCGTCAGGAAGAGGTTACGCAGTTCCCGCCAGCTAAACCGACTAAGCTCGATGTGAACGGTAAGTTCATTCCAACGCCGGTTACTGGTATTACCGTTACACCTGAATCGGCCAGCCTGCTGGTAGGCGAGTTCAAAACTCTTACCAGTACCATCGCACCTGCTGACGCAGACGATGTTACTGTGCTGTGGTCGTCTGACGACGAAACCATTGCAACTGTTGACGGCTCAGGTCGTGTACAGGGTATTAAAGTTGGTTCTGCAACTATCACGGCTAAGTCCAAACTGGACCCAACCAAAACTGATACTGCAGCTATCACTGTTACAACTCCGCCTGTTGCAGTTACTGGTGTTACTGTTGCTCCTAAGACCGCCACGCTTTCCTTGGCAGGTACTAAGACTCAGCAGCTGACTCCTACTATTGCCCCGGCTGACGCTACTAACAAAGCTGTGACCTATACCTCCAGCGACGCGACAGTAGCATCTGTCAACTCTTCTGGTCTGGTAACTGGTCTGAAAGAAGGTACAGCAACCATCACTGTTAAAACCACTGATGGCAATAAAACTGATACCTGCGCTGTAACCGTTACCGCGTAACAGGAGCATACGATGTCGCTTCCACTTAATGAGGTTGTCGACGTCCAGTTCAGCAAAAGCAACGGGGGTAAAGGTTTTACCCCCGAAGTTAAGCTGAAGGGTATATGGGCGAGCAAATACCTTTACGAGATGCTGTCGAACGATAGCCGCGTATTAATTGGTGTTATGTACGACCCTGCTGATGCAACTAACAAGGGCATGACCTGGAAGTCAAGTAAGCCTCTTGTCGTAACTGTAGATGCCGAAGGCTATGTTACACCAGTGTCTGCTGGTGAAGCATTTGTAACTGGCACATCAGACGATGGTGGTTTTACTATTGTGATTCGGTTTATTATAACCAAAGCACCTGTGCCTGTTACTGATGTTACTGTTACACCCACAAGTCTCTCGCTTGAAGTAGGTGCTACCGGTCAACTCAGTTTCACTTACTTGCCAGCTGACGCAGACGACCTCAACTTCTCATGGCAGACTGATAACCCAGCAATAGCTACTGTTGACACAAACGGTAAAGTTACAGCTGTTGCACCTGGGTCTACTGTCGTAACCCTTTTCTATTCTGCAAGCGTATATGATACGTGTGCAGTAACTGTGATTCCGCCTACTGTACATGTTACCAGCGTACAGTTTGATACTCAGGAACCACTAAACGTAAACATCGGTAATACTGAAGAAACCGAGATAACTGTTTTACCGGCTAACGCTACTGACAAATCTGTTACTTACAAAAGCAGTGACACGGCTATCGCCACTGTCGATGCTGATGGCAAGGTAACAGGTGTAGCAGCAGGTAACGCAACAATAACTGTAACTACTACTGACGGTGCGAAGACTGATACCTTGGCTGTTGTCGTTAAGGTTCCTGTCGTTCCTGTCACGGGTGTTACTATTGACGAAGGTTCTACAGCTAGCATGACTGTTGGAGACACTCTTCAACTTCACGCAACTGTTGCGCCTGCTAATGCAACAAACAAAAACGTGTCGTGGCAATCATCGGCATCTTCTGTGGCTACTGTAAGTTCTGCTGGCTTGGTAACGGCAGTTGCAGGCGGAAGTGCTAATATAACTGTCACCACTGAAGACGGTAGCTTTACAGCTACTATTGGAATAAGTGTTGGTGTTCCTGTGGTTCATCCTACAGGGGTAACCATTGACCAGGGGGATGCTGCAGATGTTGTTAAAGGTACAACCTTACAACTAACAGCTACAGTCGCCCCGGCCGATGCAACCAATAAAGCTGTCACTTGGTCTTCTGCCACACCTGCCAATGCGACAGTAGATTCAAATGGACTTGTGACTGGTATTGCTTTTGGTACCTCTGTCATTACTGTCACTACTGTTGACGGCGGAAAGACAGACACCATTACAATTACTGTACCTTCACCCGCAAGCTTAACGACGGATTCGTTCCCGAGTAACCTCCTTGTGGGTAACAAGGTGCAACTGACATATACGACGAACCCGCCAAACTCGCCGTTGACCGATATTGCTTACTCGTCAACAGATGAGTCAATAGCAACTGTTGATTCAACTGGTTTGGTTACAATGTTAGCGGAAGGTAGTACCACCATTAACATGAGTGCTAAGTCGTATGGTGAGGCAGTTAGTGACGGGTCTGGTATGTACCCTGTAACATTAAGCGTGCACACCGATTCGTTACCTTCGTTGGCAGTAGGTGCAACACAAAGTCTTGTTGTTTCAACTACTCCAGCCTGGGCCTTAACTGACCCAGCAAGTACGGTCGAGTATACTACGACAGATGCCACTGTGGCAACAGTCGATAATACAGGCCTGATAACTGGCGTCGCCTCCGGAGGTTGTAGGATAGGTGCGACAGTAAAAAATGGACTGGTAGAAGCATCTGATAGTTCCTATCAATCAGTTGACTAACCAGGCAATAAACATTTTCTTGGCCATTTACACAGACTTTATTCCTGTGTATAATGGCCGGAAAGTCCACCCCATGAGGTAAACAAGATGCCGTTGAATGTCAACCAGATTGTCAACGTTCAACTGAACAACACGCCGACTGGTATCAGCAAAGGTGACTTCGGTAAACTGGCTCTCCTGACTCAGGACCCAGGCACTGCATTCCCTGATGGTGACAATGGTCACTATGTTGAAATCTCTCAAATCTCAGAAGCTAATGCTTACTGGGGTACAGGCTCTGTTGTCATTGAAGCGTTAAAAGTATTCTTTGCACAAAGCCCGCGTCCTAAGTCGGTAGTCATCGGCTCATGGGACCCGGATGGTACTCTCGAAGACGCGCTGAACTCGTTCAACGACGCTTACCCTAACTGGTACGTTGTTCGTCCGCTTCCGCCAACTGCTCAGCTCACTGCTGACGAGCTTACCGCACTGGCCGGTGCAGTAGCTGCATACGACAAAAAGCGTATGAGCTATACCACGCTGAACGCTGCAGACATCGAAAACTCTGACACCAACAAGATTAAAATTCTTGCTGGCAAAGGCTACGATAATATGTGGCTGCAGTACGACAAGAACAACCAGAAGTACGCTGACATCTCCGCGATGGCCCGCGCACTGTCTGTTAACTTCTCAGGTAACCGCACAACGATTACCATGAAGTTTAAACAAGAGCCTGGCATTACGCCGAACAACACTCTGACGCTGACTGAAGCGAACAAGTGTAAAGCTCTGGGCATTAACTGGTACACCTACTACAGCACGTTTGCGATGCTGGCTGAAGGTACTGTTCTTGGTACTTCCAACCCGCCACGCTTCTGGGATGAAGTGCACGGCCTGGACTGGTTCTGTAACGCTGTTCAGACCTACGTCTTCAACGCCCTGGCTACGTCACCCACGAAGGTGCCGCAGACGAACAAAGGTCACGAGCGCCTTACTGGTGCTGCAGCTGTTGCATGTCAGCAGGCTGTGGACAACGGTCTGGTTGCACCTGGCATCTGGTATGGTGATGAGTTCGGTACGCTGTCTTATGGCGACCGTCTGGAAACTGGCTTCTACATCTATATTCCTGATGTTGACGACCAGCCTCTGGAAGAGCGTGAGAAACGTGAAGCAGTTGTGATGCAGATTGCAATCAAACTGGCTGGCGCTATCCACTCTAGCGACATCCTCATCAACTTCACACGTTAAGGAGTTATCAATGATCATCGATTCTTCTGAATGCGTGCTGAGCCTTAATGGTGTTCAGTTGTCAGACTGGGCTGATGGCGCCGATGTAATCGACGTTCAATGGGTGGACCCTGCGTCCACCTACCTGGCTGGCGCAGATGGTAACGGCATTCAGATTATGAACCCGTCGAAAGCCATCAAGCTGACCGTTAAGGTTAAGCAGTCTGGTCCTGATGCCAAATGGCTGAACGACCAGTATAACCTGCAGCGTAACAACATCCGTGGATTCGTCCCGTTTGTTCTGCAGGCTAAAGACCTTCTGAACCAGGACCTTGCCTGGGGCAAGAAAGGTTACTTCACTGACGGTTCCCCTTGGACCCGCGGTAACGGCCACAACCCAACTACATTCGCGATTGTCTTCCACAACGGTGGTATGACTCTGACCGAAGGTTTTGACGCTTAATAAAAGGAACTGACAAATGACTGAGCCCAAATCATTTGACATCGACGGTGTAACGTATAACATGAACCTGGCAAACGCACTACCTGCCTGGGCAGTCCTGAAGAAAGCAGGGAAACTGTTCAAAGGCATCGGTAATGCTGACATTGTGGGTAAAGACAATAAGGTCGACGGTAAGAAGGCCATGTTGGTTATCCTTGATGCTGTGCTCGACAACGCAGGCTCTGACGAAGTGACTGCGATTGAAGACCTCATCTTCAAGAACACCGTTGTTGTTGTGAATGGAACCCCGCGAAAACTCGGCGATGTAAAAGACCAGCACTTCAACCAGTATCGCAGCCACATTCTGCCGATTCTGAAAGAAGGTCTGCTCTTCCAATTCGCGGATTTTTTCAAAGGGAATGGCCTGTCAGGAATAGCGGGTCTAGCCATGCCCTCGACGAAATAGAGCGTAAACGAAACCAGTCAGGGACGCAAGAAACTGACTGGTTTATTTGGTTGCCAGTTATCAAAGGCCATATAAAGCTGGAGGAACTGAAGACCAGTTACACTCTATGCGAATTGTGTGACCTGCATATAGCTATTCTCGACTATGCCGAGCTAGAGGAAATCCATGGCGACAATAATCGATAGCTTCCTGGTATCGCTAGAGAGTAAGGCCGATAGTTCTGGCTTTGACCTCTTCGACCAGCTGTCTCGCCGTTTTGTGATTACCCTCGGTGACGTAATCAATCTGGCTGAGCGTGCTGCAAGTGCGCTCGGCAAGATGTTTGCGCCCGCGTTAGAAGCGGATGTAATTGGCGCCAAGATTCGAGGCTTCGGTTACGACGTAGAATCGACGTGGAAAACGCTGATGGATATGTCTCTGCAAATGGGTACACCATTCCAGGAGGCACTCGACGGCTTTACCAAATTAAAAGCATATGGCGTTGACCCGTTAAACGGTTCACTTCAGATGCTCAAAACTATCACTGCCGCAACAGGCGGTGACTTGGCACGTACCATTATTGCGTATGGTCAGGCTACTGCGATGGGTTCATTGCAGGGCCAAGAAAAGAACCAGTTCATTAACGCCGGTGTCGACATCTGGGGTGCGCTGTCTCGCTACCTAGATAAACCACTTGGTGAACTGCAAGACATGATGCGCAAGAAGCAAATCACGTCTGACATTCTTACCAGCGCTCTGAAAAAAGAAGCTGAGCGTTTAAAACCAATTGCAGAACAAGTTGCTAACACGCTGAAAGCTCAGCTTACCAACTTGAGTACAATCTGGTATGCTGCACGAGCTAAGTTCTCGCAGACCAGAATCTGGAGCGAAGCAACCAAAGGTGCTATCTCTCTGGTCAAGACGTTGACATCTGTTCTTAACGATGCAACGCTTACTGCAGCATTTAAAAAGTTTGATGACCTTGTATTCGGCTTAATTGAAAACGTTAAGCGTCTGGTATACGTAGTCGGTGATAACTTCCCGCTAATGGTTGCCATAACTACATTTGCATTGATGCAGCTTATTCCTGTACTTGCTCGTGTAGGTAATGCGTTTATGGTGCTTGCAGCCAAAATACTGATGAACCCGTTAACCTGGCTGATTCTCGGTATTGCTGCAATCATCTCGCTGCTCGCTGACCTTGATGATGCGTTAGCAGGCCGTGAGACAATGGTCAACTGGTCCAAGGAAGCTGTTCAGGCTTGGAGCCTTGTTAAGCAATATGTACTTATCATCGCTGATGCTATACTGGCAATCTTCGATGGCAGGGCATGGGACAAGCTGACAGGTTGGTGGGACAACCTGATGGTCAAGATTAAGAAAGGCATTGAAGACATTAAGCTTTGGATTACTGAAGCTATTGCTCAGCTGCCTGGTGGCCAATACCTGCTGAACATGTTTAGCAAGATGCCGAACATGAATAACCCTCAGGCTATTGCTGATGGTTATGGCACAGGACCTTTGCCGCCGCAACAACCTAAGCCGCAAGGTGGCGGATTTAGCTTTAGCGATTTACTTAGCTGGTCTGCTCGTAACTTCAACCCTATCACGGGTGAGCTTACTCCTGGTGGCCAGGCAATGCGTGCAGCAATGAATAGTGCAAGCCAGTCTGCTAACAACAGCGGCGCACCTACGGTTATCCACCAGGATAATAGCGTCAAGGTTGATGCAACTATTACAGGTGTTGAGAACCCACAACAGGTAGGCAAGGAAGTTGCAGACCAGACTAAGCTGGCGCATCAGAATGCTTCGTCTAAATCTAATTCGCAGACGGCGGTGAAACAATGACTGACATCTTTACAGGTATTGTTGACTCGGCTACGCAGCTGGCGAATGACGCTCGTAACACACTCATGGGCGATGGTACCGCCACACTCCGTTTCAGGAACTGTGGCGGTATTAAGATGGATGCAGTCACCAACGAAGAGCACTCCTCTGAGTTGGAGATTGCAGACAACGAACTTGAGTCTGGTGCTAAGGCGTCAGACCATGCTGCTATCCAGCCAAAGGTGATAACGGTCACAGGCGTGGTTGTGGGTTACCTGGACACATCGATTCAGGAAGACACAATCAGTGATATTACCGGCCTGAGAACGCTTGATTTCTTGGATGATATAGAGCTTCCTAAAGTAGTGTCTACTGTCCTCGAAAGTACAAGGGACTTAGCAGTAAACAAGCTAGCTTCCTTTATAGACTGGGGTGGTTTAGACGCTACCATTTCTAGCTCTTTAGTTCCTTGGTTGCCTGACTTTAGTATAGCGGAACAGTTGAAGCCTTCGGACAACTTACGTATTGAATCTGTATATCGTAAGTTGCTGGACTTCCAGAAAAACGTTATCTACTGTGACGTTGACACGGGTATTTTTAAATATACGAATATGCTTCTGAAGTCTGTTCGTGTAGTACAGGAGAAAGACGGCTCAGCCACTTTCACTTTGACATTCCGTGAGATACTGGAAGTACCAATTGTTGTTACCAATGCTGTAGCTGCTAAGTCAACTGGCAGACCTGCTAACACAGGCTCAAAGAAAAGTGGACGAGCACAAGCACAGGGTGATGCAACTACGAAGAAAGATATTAATACAACTACATCTATTAGTGATAAGAAGGCGAACGATAACCGAGGCTTTAACGTTACACTCGGTGACATCTTCGGCGTTAACCTGCGAGGTCTGTTCTGATGATTATGACAACCACACACTTCCTTGATATTATCGGGAATGACGGTTCTGGTATCTACGACCTTGAACCGACTAGTGCTGGACGTCAGTCAATCTCAATTCAGATTGCAGGTTATACCTACCAGGTTGACCTACGGTTCAATACCATAGGTCAGCTCTGGCAGGCAACAGTAACCGACGTCTCATCTAACAATGTACTTTGTTCCAGTTATGCTTTACAATATGGCCGAGTAGCTTTTGGTGGCTGGGACACTCGTATTGCGCTGATAGTCAGCGATAAGTCCTCAAGCCGTATTGGTCCCATGACCGCTGATGATATGGGAGGACGTTGCAGTGTCTTCATCGTCGACAAAACAGCCTACCCGTCAGTTTGGCCGAGCGTTAAAGCTTGAGGTCAGTAACGGGAAAGAAGGTATAATCATTTCCAACCTTCGCGTTACCTTTGATATTCAAAAAGGTAATGCGAAGCATCCCAATAAAGCAACAATCACTGTATTCAACCTGACTGAATCCAACCGCTATAAACTTGCTTCTGGCGAATGGGATTACGTCCGTCTCTCTGTGGGTTATGGCCTTACAGATGTTGTGTATCGTCAAATCTTCGAAGGCGACATAACCAGGACTAATGACCAGCGTAATGGTATGGACATTCAGACTGTGCTTGAATGTGCAGATGCTCTCAAGTCGTATACAACTGGGTTTATGTCTGCTACCCTGACTAAGGGCTCAACGCACGACGACCTTGTTGATATGTGTCTTGCCAGTATGCCAAAGGTTGATGAAGGCTTTATCTGTCTTGATAACAACATCAAACCGTTTATGCGTGCTCGCACTATGTTTGGTCAGACTCACCAAATTCTGGACCAGATAGCCGGGGCTAATAACGCTACGTGGTCAATTCAAGACAACAAGCTAAACATCATTCCTAACAACGGATATACTGATGCCGAGGTAATCGTGCTGTCAGTGTCGTCAGGCATGGTTGGTGCTCCCCGTGGTACAGACAAAGGTCTTGAGGTAACATGTAATCTCAATCCTACTCTTTCTGTCGGTGGACTCGTGCAGGTAAATTCTATGTTTACACAGTACGACGGACAGTATAAAATCGACACAGTAAGATTCCGAGGTGACAACAAACCGAAAGGACCGTGGCTGGCTGATTTGACGTTACTCGGCGGTGACTTCGCCAAGAAAGTACGTCGTCTCAAGAAGCCGCGTAAGAAGTCTGAGATTCAGTATGACTATGTAACCGAGCCAGGAGTTAACAATACATATGGCCGTTAACGACTTTAAAACAGCAACGCTTGACGAAGCGCTTGAAGCTGCTTTGTTTGCTGCTGCTATCGGCAAGCGTCATTGCTTACCTGGCAGGGTAATGTCATTTGACAAAGACACACAGACTATAACTGCTGAACCGATGATTAGCGCAGAACGCCCTGACGGTTCAATGCTTCGCCTACCACCTATTGCTGATGCTCCTTTATTCCAGCTAGGTGGTGGTCTGTTCGTTATCACTGTTGAACCTAAAGAGAATGACCCATGCCTGTTACTTGTAGCTGACCGCTGCATTGATAACTGGTATGAAACTGCGGAGAACAATGTACCTGGCGACTTCAGACAAAATGATTTGTCCGACTGCTTCGTACTTGTGGGCTTCAGACCTAGACCGATGAAGATAACCAACTGGATGGAAGGTATCACAATTCGTAAGGTTGACGGTTCGCACTATATCAATATTAACAACAGCGGCAAAGTAAGTGTTAAAGCGACTGAGCTTGACCTTACTTCAACGCCTACTTTAACCGCGCCAAACACGTCTGCAACGTTCAAGGAAGCAACGATAGGCGGTATTAAGTTCAGCACCCACAAACACAAAGAGAACGGCGACGGTGGCGGTATTACAGACGGTCCACAATAAGGTGGCTTATGAGAACCAGACGACTTGATTCAAACTGGGACTGGAACTTCGGACGTGGTCGTCTGGACTACGCCGAAGAGTCTGAGTCCATTGAACAACGCATCAAACAGATTCTGCAGTGCTATACAGCAGACTGGGTTCACGACCTGGAGTATGGCATAGACTGGTTCGGTCTCATGGATAAGCCTGTTCAATGGGCTGAGCTTGAGGCTGCAATCAAGACTGCTATACTGTCAGAGTACGGCGTTGTATCTATTGACAGCTTTACCCTTAACTTCGACCCTGACTCACGTCATGCTACTTACACGGTAGAAGTTAACGATATTTATCATAACCCAATTAGTGTTAACAGAAGTGTTAACCTGGCAACGGCGAGGTAATCAATGGGCTCGGTAACTCAAACCGGTTACACGCCAGTAATGCTTGACGACTGGATTTCCAGATTCGAGACATTATTCCGTCGTGTGTATGGCGCTGACATCGACCTGTCAGCTAAATCTGCAGACGGACAGATGGTCGGCATACTGGCACAAATCTTTGCAGACCAGGACGAGCAAGTTGCTATCCTGTTCTCTATGCTTGACCCTAACCAAGCGTCAGGCGTTTATGTTGACCAGTTCCTTGCTTACCTCAAGCTTTCTCGTAAGTCTGAGCAGGTTACACTGCTGACTAAAGTTAAGATTGAAGGTAGTAAGAACTTAATCGTACGTGTGCCTTATATTGTAGCTGATGCTGCTGGTAATGAATACCAGCTCAACTCTACTGTAGCACTCGACGACACAGGTGTTGTTGAAACGAGCTTCAGTTCTACTAAGACCGGCCGCTTTGTCGTACTAGCTAACGATGTGCTGACACCAAAGACTATCCTGCCTGGCGTTACTAAGGTTACTAACCTGCAGGTATCTTCTGGCGGTGCATCTACTGAGCTCGACTCAGAAGCTGTCGACCGCGCATATGACTCTTACGGTATTACGTCACAAAACACAGTAGACGGTATCGTGGCTGAGATTCGCCAGATGCCTGACGTAATTGCTGCTGCTGGTTATGAGAACGATGAAGATACTACTGACCCGTTAACTGGCCTGCCTGCTAAGAGTATGCAGATTGTAGTTGATGGCGGTACACCTGCTAAAATTGCAGACTGTATCTTCCGTCGTAAATCTACAGGCTGTAAGCAGATTGGTACGCAGTCTTATAACGTAACTGATAAGACTGGCAAACCACGTACAATGAAGTGGAGCCAGCCGACATATGTTAATATGTACGCGTCAATTGTTGTTGCTCGTAAAGAGCTGTTTACTGATGTGTCTGAAGACTTGATTAAAAATGCAATCTTGTCCAAAGTGTTTAACATCGGTGAAGAAGTATCTACTTACGAACTGGGCCAGTTGGTTCAAGGTGCAAACCCGAACTTCTACATTCAGTCCTTCTTTGTGGGTACAACAGCAAATCCAACATCTGGTACTATTCAGAAGATTACTGCGTTACAACGAGCAATCTTCTCAGCAGACAGAATCACTATTGCGGTGGTAAACGCTGATGGCTAATTACAAGCAACTGTTAATACAACAGTATGCTGACAAACCAAAAGCCCTGGCTACAATCCAGGGTTTTGATGATGCGATTCAACCTATCTGGGATGGTGCGCAACAGGTTGTTGATAGTCTTAATATCGACAAAGCTTTTGGCAAAGGTCTGGATAATGTTGCTGCTCGTGTTGGTGCGTCACGCGTGCTGAAGAAAGGTGTTGACCGTAAGTTCTTCGGCTTCACCAATAAAATTCCTGATGTGCTCGGCTTTGGTGGTTCGTCTGGTAAAAAGGGCGGTCCATTCTATCGTTACGGTGCATCACTGTTCGACCCAGTTGTTCTTGATGATGTTGACTTGCGCACATACATCAAGATGAAAATCTGGAAAAACTTCCAGGAAGGCAATCTGCCATACTTGATTGACTTCCTGATAGAATTCTTCGGTGAGAACAACTTTGTTGTTACTGACAATGAGGATATGTCTCTCACATTAGAAATTTATGGTACACTCACGCCATTGAAACAGGTGCTCATCCAGAACTATGACATCTTGCCGAGACCGATGGGTGTTAAGATTAACCTGAACACAAGCGTAGATGCAACAGATGCGTTGTATCGTTATGCTACCGTAAACTTACCAGCACAGGTGAACGTATATGGCTGATGTACAGACTAGACCGGATAATGACATCTTCGCGAGTGCTGCAGGCACTGGTGAGCTGTTACCATTCGGCGACCTTGCCCGTGGTTGGGGTGCAACCCTGGGTTACTCAGACGGTATTCCGCCTATGGAGTGGTTCAACTTCATTGGTAACCGTACTGACAAAGGCATCCACTATATTCTGCAGCAAGGCGTTGACGTCTGGGTTGCCACTGAGACTTATCCTGTTGGTGCTCTTGTTAAAGTACAAGCAAGCAATATGCTTTATCGTTGCCTTGTACAGAATATTAACATGGCGCCAGCTAACAACCCAACACAATGGCGTCCTGTACTCGACCTCACTGCTGCAACTGCTGCTGCAAGACAGGTCGGCAAGAACTCAGGTAACCTGATTCAAGTTGGCGCGTTTGGTCTCGGTGGTAATGCTGAAGTTGTTACTAACGCATCGTCAATTACTAACGATGGCTTGTACCAGCTTACACCCACAGGAGTAGGTGGTCCAGAGTCAGGCGTTGCATGTGAGCTGGTACATATCCAGATTGATGCTAATAACGCTACTCAATGGGCTAAGCCTGCTAACAAACGAATCCTGTACCTGCGCGACAAAATTAACGGTACGTGGAACAACTGGGAAGGTCAGTATGGTCCCAGCAATAAACCGTCCGCCGCAGACTTGAACATTGACCAGGACTTCATCCCTATGGATGGTTCTGACTCAATCCGTGGTAACCTCGGTACAGTAGGTTGGGTTCATATTGCGCGCAATACTTCTGACCTGTTCCGCGCTGCTAACTCTTCTGGTGTTGCAGTTCACGAGATATCTGGTAACGTAGCAGGCGGTACGGCAGTTACTGAGTACATGACCTCCGTATCTGTTTCGGCCAACAGTAACCTGATTACCGCGGCTCGCTGGGGTTCAGTACCTATGACGCACATCCAGCATATCCTGGTGTCAGGCGGTGCAACCCAGATTAACCTGGCTGTGTCTCGTGCCGGTGGTATTGCTGACAGACGTATTGCCGCATTGTCTGTGGATGGTGCAAATAACCGAGTCACCACGCTAAATAGCTTTACTTTATGCGAAAATGGGACTAGAGTATATTCACCAAATAACCCTCAGCCTGTCGACTTATCGAGTGTCGTGAATAGCGTCCGTTGGGGTTCTGAAGTAACTAACCCAAGAACTGGCGGCGAATCCTTCGTGCTACGCGTCCCATCTGGTCACGCAGCAACTGGTTTCGATATTCATTCTAAAAGCGGTCGTGAAGATGAATTCCGTAATGTCTTCTCGCGTCCACTTCAGATTCTCGTTAATGGTAGCTGGTTCACTGTAGGACAAATTTAATGAAGATTGCCAAAACGTTCGGTCCCTTTACTCCTCGCTTACCTGCGAGTGAAAGCGAAGAACATATGGCAAACACCCTCGGCGTCGCCTATCTTGGTGCGCCGGATGGGCGTTGCTGGTATGATGTTATCCCTGAGCTTGAGACTGAGTGTAAAGGGATGCACTTCGTTACTGTGAATGACAATAAAGCTGTTACAGCAGTTTCTGCTGACGCGTCGACACTATTCCCATCTGGCTGCTATGTAATGGCTATTACTGGTGCGCCTGACGCCATGGTGCAACGTGTAGGTACATGGTTGTTTAACGGCAAAGGCTTTGAGCTCGACCCTTCTGTGG
Organism: Enterobacter sp. KB-221C9; assembly: GCF_041320715.1. Taxonomy (NCBI): domain Bacteria; kingdom Pseudomonadati; phylum Pseudomonadota; class Gammaproteobacteria; order Enterobacterales; family Enterobacteriaceae; genus Enterobacter; species Enterobacter sp. KB-221C9. The sequence continues at coordinate 8,310 of NZ_JBGIWG010000021.1, read as the reverse complement.
GTATCGAACAAGCAAGACGTCGTAAAGCATCGGCGCTGGAAGAAGCTACTTTGCAGGTTTCTATTCTGCGCGATGCAGTTGATTCGGGTAAGGCAACTGACAACGAAAAACGCTTGTTTGAGTTGTGGCGTGATTATCGTATTGCTGTTAACCGCCTTGACATCAATGAAGGTACGGTAATGAAGTTACCTGCTAAACCGGAGTAACTATGGAACTTGCACAGTTTAATAACTTTACCGAATACCGCCCACAAAGGACGGCTGTCAACTTAGCTAAGTTTAAAGCTGGTTGCACCTTCATTCGTGATGTAGGCGGTAACGACTGGTATGAGGTTGTAAGGCTAATAACCCGTCAGTACAAAGATGCATGGTTTATTACTGTGGATGAGTACAACGTCGTTGTTGCTGCAACCAAACTGCCTGGTCAGATGTTTCCTGTTAACGCCAGTGTTTATGTTGTTGACGAGATTCCTGATGTTAAGAACTTCTCAGAAGTATGCCATCAATGGCTGTACTTCAATGGCAAGTTTATGTTGCACGCTGACAAGCTCAAGGAAGATGCTTCATACAAACTTAAGTCTGAGTTAGTTTGGGTTGGCGACGAGATTGATAAAGAAGAGGACCCGACACGCCGTGTGCTGCTGAGTAAATATCGAGCAGCTCTTACAGTGCTTGACGTATCGGCTGCACCTCATATCGACTGGCCTGAGCGACCATAAGTTATTGATGCCAGCAAGCTTAATCAGTTGCTGGCATATTTCTTTTGGCAAACAATCGTGCTATAATCCACTCTGAGTGTACAACCAACCGGAGCTAAGGGATGCACGACTTATTCTAGCGCTGGTGCTATACAATTGGCCAGTTCATTGCCTGGCTTACAATAACAGTTAGTACATTGTCTTTAAGCGATTGGGGTACTATCATTGGTATTATCTCATCCCTTATAATGTTAATTGTTGTTACCTATAACCAGACACGTCGAACCAAAATTATGTCGGACTATTACAGACGTAAGAAGCCGGTGGAAGATGAGGTAGCTTCCGAAGAAGAGGTGTTGCGTGAGTCTAAAATCAACAGCGACTAAAGGTGGTTGTTCCGTACTTGCTATTATTGGTCTGGTATTGTCAATGACCAGTACGCACGTACGGACTAACCAGGAAGGTCTTGAAATAATCGGCAATGCAGAAGGTTGCATGCGCAACCCGTATGTTTGCCCTACTGGCTATCTTACCGTTGGTATTGGTAGCCGCATCTACGAAGATGAACCGGCAGTGCGTAAAGCAGGTTTGACTGACCAGGAGATTGCTGACCGATGGGTCAAGAATATCCAGGAAGCTGAAACCTGTGTTAATAACTGGTTCCACGGAAAGGAAATGAACGACAACCAGTTTAGCGCAATGACCTCGATGGTATTCAACCACGGTTGCACTAAGTTGCGTCGTAATAAAGATGGTTCTCCAACCCGCATCTATACTGCAGCTCGCTACCAGAACTGGACGGAGATGTGTAACCGTATTACTGACTGGGATATGGGCGGCAAGTACAGAGGCTTGACTATACGTAAGCAGAAGGAAAAAGCCTTATGTCTAAAACCGGTGCAGTAATAATCACGTTGTTCGGAATTGCCATTGTTCTGCTGTGTTTGTGGGTTAAGTCCCTCAAGCAGGACATTCAAATCAAGGATGATACTATTGAGCAGATTACAAAGGACAACAAAGAATTGTCCACTGCCAATACTGAGCTGCGCGGTCAGATAGCTGTTGAGCGCAATGCTTCTGCTGACATGGCCCTTAAGAATAAAGAGCTTGAGGACAAGCTCAAAGAAAGGAAACCAAAGTATGACGCAGCTACAAAGAATGATGCTTGTGCCAATACTAATGCTCCTGACGGTGTTATCGACCTCATGCAGTAACAAGCCTGAGGTTATTTACAAGGACAGAATCGTCAAGCAGTACCCGCCTCAGGCTTATCTTGTTACGTGCAAGAAGCCTGTGTTGCAGGGTAAGACCTGGAAGGATATAGGTCAGTTGGCAATAGACAGGGGAGTGGCTCTTGAAGATTGTACTTACAAGATAGATAAGATAATCGAATGGAGTAATGGAAAGGGCCCCGAATAAGGGCCCTTTATTTTATCGCTTGGCTTTGCGCTCGTTAAAGTTAGCACAGTGAGAACAAAGTACTGTACCGGCAATCAGCTCACGACGCTTTGGTTCGATAGGTTCGCCGCACTGATAGCAATCAATAGGACTCACACCTTTATATTGCACGCGACTTGCTATTGCTGCATCACGTGCAATCTGCTCAGCATCCGATGCCATATCGTTAACGTCTGAAGTGCGGGTAGTCTCAATCATTTACATTCTTCTTCACAGTAGATAGTTTCTAACTCGTCGCATAGCTTCTGTGTCCATGCGTCGTCCTCGCCTCGTATCTCAAAACACAGGGCGGTAATATCATAACCGTTGATACCGCTTTTGTAAAGCTTTTTGGCAACATCTTCCGGTTCTTCCTGGAATATCCGCATAAACCAGTCCAGTCCCGTCTTACATTCTGAGGCGTCTAGTATCTCCTTCGCCCTTGCCTTAAGCGTTTCATCTACTGGGTATTCTAAACCTATATTAGACATATAATAGACCTTTAGTGTGCCTCATCCCAGTTCATACCTATTTGCGCATCTGTAAGAACAGGAACACGGAGTGGTAATACAGTTTCCATGACCTTTACAAAGTCTTTAAATCCTGCTTCTGCACTCTTAGTGTTTGGGATAGAGAAGTTTAATTCATCGTGTACTGTAAGACGTGGAACACCAATTTCGTCAAAGTACCCGTCCTCGTAACCTTTCAGCATACCGGCTTTCATCTGGTCCGCAGAAGAACCTTGAAGGACTCGGTTGATTGCTTTGTGGGTGTTAGCCAGTTTAATGTTACCACGGTTATAGGTAGCAAGAGCCTCGTCTTTCGGAAGCGGAGTAAACCCTTGTCCGCCCCATTCAGGCACCCACAAATCAAACCACGTTTTGCGGCCCATTATAGTTTCAACGTAACCCTGTGAATAGCATAGCTCTTCATAGTGCTTCATTGTTGCACCGATGAATGGTGCACCCTGGTGATAAGCCGCAAGGATTGGTTCTGCTTCCTCAGGAGTCATAGCCAGCTTACGGGCAAGTGCTTTAAGCATCATGCCATATAGCAGACCGAAGTTAATTGTCTTCGCTGGTTTACGCTCTATAATGTGACCTGAGGCTTCCTTAATAATGTCGACCATAACAGCGTGGTAATCTGCTTCCGGGTTAGCCGCAAAAATTGCTCGTAACTCATCAGCACCCGGTCCGACTGCAAAATGCGCCATGAATCGATACTCGATTTGGGCGTAGTCGGCGGAAGCCCATCTGTGTCCAAAGTCCGGTACGAAACAAGAACGAACGAGTGGTCCCAATACTTTGTGTCGAGACGGTATATTCTGCAGATTAGGGTCAGATGAGCTAAACCGACCACTAACGGTTCCGCCGTCATCACCGCGCATTTGATGGAATTGACCGTGAAGGAAGCCATTTGTATTCATCCCCAAGATGTAGCCACGAATAAACGTGGACTGGATTTTCTCATAGGACTTAATCTCAGAAATAAGCTCTGCAAACGGGTGATGCAGGCCTGCAAGAAAGTCCGCCGTAAATGATGGGTTACCTGCTTTAGTCCTGCCATACTCCAGACCTAGATGGTCAAAGGCAAGAGCAAGGTCACTACCCGAGTTGACGTTAACATTGAAGCCAAGCTGGTCGCGTATCTGCTTGTGCATCTTCTTAATCTCTTCGGACAATCTGTCGTCGGCGACTTTCGCTGCATCCAAGTCAACACGTACACCTGCAAAACGCATTTTCAACATTAATGGAATGAGCTTGCACTCCATATAAAACACGTCAGTTAAAGCCCAGCGTTGAAGTAAAGGCCATTGGGCTTTCATGATGTGGATTGGCAAGTCCGCATCTGATTCTGCATAGTAGCCCACAAGACGTGGAGGCGTTTTGTAGATGTACTTACGGGCTTCACCTGTAGGTTTACACCCGTAAGCTTCCGCAATCCACTCATACATTTCTGCTGAGTCTTTGCCTTCACCTACATATTTTCTTCCAAGTCCTTCCAACGCCACACGCGCACCTGGATCGAGAAGAGCTTCTGCATATTGAACATCCATGCACAGTCCTTTGACTTCCACGCCTTCTGCAGAAAGCCAGCCCAGGTCATATGTGATGTTAGCACCGACTTTAGTCTGCTCAGGTCGCGAAAGTTCCCGTCGTAGCCAACCAAATACTTGCTCAACTGGTAGGTTATCCTCTGCTCCGAGCTCGTGTCGTATTGGGTAGTAAGCTTTGAATCCGTTGTCAGTGGCGACACTAACTCCAACGATATGACCTTCCCGCCTGGCCCAACCAGAACCATTTGTGTCCATCCCTGGGTCCCATGTCTCACAGTCAATACCGATAAGTTTCGCAGAAGACAAATCCGGGTAATGCGCGCGCGGCCGCCATCCAGTATCCCTGACATGCGGAATAGGACGGTTGATAGGTTTAACATTCTTGACCCCTTCAAATCCATCAAAAAGAAAACTCATTGACCTGCCCTCACGTACGCAAGTACAACTGTACGCGTGTCATTCTCCATCTTAAGCGCCTGACTTCCTAGTCCAATACGTTGCATGCCTTTTGCAAGTTTGCTCACTTGACTTATAACACAGTTAAACGGCTTTGTAAACTTAGTTGACTCAAAGTTGATGTCAACAGTCATCTTTGGAATCACATCATCTGGAAGGTTAGCCTTTGCCTTGCTTTCGCTTATAACCTGCAAGATTGCTTGACCTTCATCGTAACCCGTAAGCTGGTCCATAACTTCCAGGAACTCAGGCGTGATGTCTTCCATGTTCATTTCCATGCTGAAGAACTTGGATATGTCTGGCCATGTTGCTGCAAGCACAGGCGAATCCATCTGTACGTTATCTTCAAACCCGAAGAACATCTGGCCGCGAGTATATCCTACACTTGTGGGTTCCATCTTCAGCTTAACCAAGGCGTCAAGCATTGGCTTTGAAATAGCACATTCAAATTCAAAGTCAACGTTAAGCTTCTCGCGAATCATATACTTACCATTTGTCGCGTAAGCATAGCCATCGCGTAAAAGTAATGATGTCGCCCAGACTTGTGGAGCCTCGCTAGGTACCCATTTTGCGAGAGCTGATAAAACTGGGAGGAGCTCTCCGTGTGCGGAGTACCACGTATTGACTGAAGTAACTGGTGGCAGAACTTCAGATAAGCATTGCATTCTTGTCTTAAGAACTCCTGCTGTGACTGTGAGGTTCCCTCCGGCGGTGATATTGAAAGTAATCTCTTTAGTCCGTGCAGCATTAACGGCCTTGCGAAATGATTCAGCATCAACTTGTATGTCTGGGAAACCTGGCGATGGTACTCGTAATAATACGTTCTTGTAGAACGAGTGCATGACTTCCTTGTCCACCCATAGCTTGCCCATAAGACCGCTATCAGTGTACTTGACAGGACGAACCCTTTCAACGATTTTCTGTAAGGCTTTGGTGTCATAGTTAAATTTGCCCATAGTTAAAAGGGCGACCTAAGCCGCCCGTCTCCTTATACAGCCATTGGTAACTTAATGTTTGCCATTGGCGTATATTCCGCCATCAGGCCGTTCAAATCATCAACACGGAAGTTGAAGATTGATTTATCATAGATTGCGTTGATTGATGGTCGACGACGTGCGTTAGTGTCATACATCTCATCAGCATTCTCTACGATACGCTCAAGGAACTGCTTTGAAGCGTCAACATGGTTTTCGTAGATGTGGTAATCGCCCAGTGTAACAGTCAGGTCACCAATGGCACAACCTACTTCTGCCGCCAACATAATCTGCAGTAATTGATGCAGGAGAATGTCATGAGGCAGACCGAGAATCACGTCAGCGCTACGCATATGGAACATCAGCTCAAGCTCGTTTGCTCCATTGACAAAACACTGGAAGCCATGGTAGCAAGGCGGAAGGGCCATGCTCGGCATCTCTTGTGGGTTCCATGCCGTTACGTACATACGGCGGTCTGTAGGATTGGTCTTCAGCGTATGCACCAGCTCTTGCAACTGGTCTGTCAGCTCGCCATTCTTCCAGTACTCTTTAACCCATTGAGCACCGTATACAGGACCTAAGTCACGATTGTCAGGTGTGCCCCAACGTTTGTTTGCATCTTGCAGGTTGGCTTCCCACCAGTTGCAACCCAACATCTTCAAAGTATCGACGTTGGTAATGCCGTTGATAAAGCAATAAAGCTCAGCACCTACAGCTTTGATGTTAACAGGCTTGAAGATTGGAACCATCAGCTTGTTGTCTTTAAACGCCAGTTTGAAAGCAGTGCCAAACAGGCGGCGAGTACCGGTACCAGTGCGGTCACCTGATTGTTCACCCTTGTTCAGGATGGTAGAAATCAGGTCGTCGTACAGTGCATCAACAGTTTGGTATGTTTTCATTACAGCAGTTCCAGTTGGTTAGGGTTAGTGTGCGCATTGATAATTGCCTGAATGTCAGGTTTGACCCAACCTTCTGGTTTAACAATGTCCTGGCCTGACTTGTGCTTGCTGTTGCTTGCATCAGGTTTAGCACGTTCTTTTGCCATGTTGGCTTTCTGTACAGCATCCCATGCATCATCCAGTGGCCAGTTGTTTGCAGCACACCAGTTGATAAGATGGATGATAAGCTGTGCCAGACGGTCGCAGTGAGTGTCTTCGGTATCTTTAACGTATACGCGAAGACCCTTGGCATCAAACTTCTCCATCCAGCTGCATGGGTCAATGAAATGAATCGGGTATTCAAATTCATTTGAGAACCAGGTAGTCTGGTCATACAGGTATAGAGTACCTGCAGCGATATAGATAAGGTCAACAATGCCGTCCAGGAATTCAGCTTTGTCGCCTTCCTTGATGGCTTTCTCAATCTCATCCATCTCTTCGATAAGACGGTCATAGCGAAGTTTGAATTCAGGCTTACCGCCTTCACTGATAGGCTTGAGGTCAAACTTCTGGTGGAAAGCAGTTACACCTGCAGCAATTTTACTGAATCGCATCACGGAGCTCCTTACATACAGTTTCGATGAATTTACGTTTGGTCTCAGTAGACCAGATAATATGACGGGCACGTTCTACAACGTCGTAACGGTCTTTACCCACAGGAAAGGGAACAATGAAAAGGCCAGTACGGGAGATGCGCTTGATATACGGAAACTTGCAGCGCATGGTTGTTTCAAAGGCTGTGAAGGCACGTTGTACGCTAGCTGTGAATTTGACCTTATCAAACTCGTATTCAATGTCTTTGGCGTACTGACACACTTTGGCGAAAGCATCTGCAGGCAGATAGTCTTCACGACCAGTGTTATTGACAAAATCTATTTGACCCTGCAGACGCAGAATCCAGATGTGGTAATATGATTCGGCAACACGTTGTAAGTTCATTGTACTCTCTCCTAACGAAATATAACTTATTATACTACATCACTCTCTAGGGGTAAAGCACTTTTTATATTCGGGTAAAAGAAAAAGGACCAGCGCAAACTGGTCCTTTTGGCAGGGCTGGATGATTACACAAGGAGTAGAAACAATGCAACTGTCAACGTCATGCACTTCCGGTACACTTGCTGTGCGCTCTCCTCGGCGAAGTATATAGCGTTACACTTATCACAAGGATTAAGAGAAGAGCACACAGCAAGTAACCAGCTTAGTTGTGGTGTTTCAGCGACCTGGTGTTATTGTGGATAACCTGCCATCCCGCGAGGATGTCAAAAAGGAAAATGCCAAAACACCACAACTAAATTGGTTGACCGCCATCTACATCCGGCGCCAGGGTCAAGGTAGCGAGCCAATACCCCTTATGGCGTCCTGGGACTCAAACCCAGGCATCATGGCATTTCCCAAATCTCGGTCAGCGAGCAGAATTGAACTGCATTCACTGGACACCCTCACTGAACACCAACGCACCAGGCTTAATCAGTTTGTTGAAAAGGAGAGTTGTAAGGATGTCCATTGAATGCACCTCCGAAGAGGTGCGTTCGTGATCAGCGCCGATTATTCTGCGTCGTTGTCAACGTCAGTTTCGGTATTACCGCCAGCCAGTGCAGCCGCTTCAGCTTTAGCAGCTTCGGCTTTCTGACGAGCTTTTTCAGCTTTCTCTTCAGCTTTGCGAATCTGCTCAGCAGCTTTCGCTTCGGCTTTTTCAGCTTTAGCTTTAGCACGCGCTTCAGCTTTCAGACGTTTCTCTTCGGCTTTAGC
>NZ_JBGIWG010000020.1:0-81869 GCF_041320715.1 Enterobacter sp. KB-221C9 | reverse complement strand
GCGCGGTGGTCCCACCTGACCCCATGCCGAACTCAGAAGTGAAACGCCGTAGCGCCGATGGTAGTGTGGGGTCTCCCCATGTGAGAGTAGGGAACTGCCAGGCATCAAATTAAGTAGTAAGCCGGTGTATAAATCCGGTGGTTACAAGCAGTCTTCGGTGGAGCGGTAGTTCAGTCGGTTAGAATACCTGCCTGTCACGCAGGGGGTCGCGGGTTCGAGTCCCGTCCGTTCCGCCACTTATTAAGACATTAAGCCTGCCTTACTGGCAGGCTTAATGGCAAAAAACTTTAGGGGCGTAGCTCAGTTGGTAGAGCACCGGTCTCCAAAACCGGGTGTCGCGAGTTCGAGTCTCTCCGCCCCTGCCATATAGAATCCTTTGCTTCGGCAAAGGATTTTTTTTTGCCTGAAACGCTGCAGAAAACGCTCTTCTTAATTTTCAGCCAGCATTTCTGCTGGCTGATGTCTCAATCCATTACGTTGATTTTTAACAGATCTTTTATCTGCGATTGCTTATCACTGTTTTGCAGCCAAATCGCATACAGTGGCCTGGTAAGCGTAGTGGAATCCATCACGGTGTGCAGCCCAGCTTTAGTGTCTGCCCAGCGAACAGGTAACCAGGTACAACCTTTCAGCAGGGACAACTGCTGACAGGCTATCTCTGCAGAACTGGTCGTTAACTGTGGGACATCATCAGGTGCAATCAACCCCGTCTCGTGCTGCTGAAAATCCGGCCCCCATTCCAGGCGTAGATAGGTCAGGTCTGCCTTCATCATCGAAGGTTCAGAGGCATAAAGCGCAAGGCCAAACTGCCCCACAATCTGGCTGCTAAATTCGTCCATCTTGGGGGCTTCCGTTGTGATCAGAAGATCAAGCTGGCGCTCATGAAGTTGCTTAACCAGCGACTGCCGCTGTGCAATCCTTGCTTCAAATTGTAGGTGCCCGTGTGAATGATACAGCCTGGTAAGCCACTGACTTAGCATGCATTCCCACAGAGAAGCGCTGGCCCCTATTGAGAACTCATTATGCCTCGAAGTATGTGCCACCTCTTTACGTGCCGCCTGCCAGGTATTCATCAGCGTTTCTGCGTACGGCAGCAGTTTCTCGCCGGCAGGCGTTAAGCGAATATTGTTACGATGGCGGGTAAAAAGATTCACACCCAATTGATTTTCCAGCTGTCGAATACGAAAACTGACTGCTGACTGCGTCAGGTAAAGGGCTTCAGCTGCTCGCCCAAAGTGGCGTGTTCTGCTCACTTCAAGGAAAGTTTTAAGCAATTCCGTATCCACATCTTTCTCCGCAAAATTATTTGTCGTTATGATTTAAATGTTTTGTTTTACACTCTGTCAAGCGTAACTAATACTCCGCGCCATAAATAGCTCGGCCAAAGAATTAGGAGCGTGTAGGATGGCGGAAAGCTTTACGACGACTAATCGTTTTTTCGACAATAAACATTATCCGCGCGGGTTCTCTCGTCACGGCGATTTCACCATCAAAGAAGCTCAACTGCTTGAGCGCCATGGTTATGCCTTTAACGAGCTGGATCTGGGGAAGCGTGAACCTGCTACCGAAGACGAAAAACAGTTTGTTTCTGTTTGCCGTGGTGAGCGTGAGCCGGAGTCTGAAGCGGAACGTGTATGGATCAAGTACATGGCGCGCATTAAGCGTCCAAAGCGCTTCCATACGCTGTCTGGCGGCAAGCCGCAGATGGAAGGTGCAGAAGACTACACCGAGTCTGATGACTAGAATGAAGAGAAGGGGCTACGGCCCCTTTTTTTATGCCAGCAATTTCTGCAAATGCAGCAGTAAACGATCGATAGCGCGGTAGCTCAGTGCCTCCTGCAAATGTTTCCTCTCAATGTCAGTGCACCCCTCCACGTCAGCAATGGTTCTGGCCACTTTCAACAAACGCTGCCACGCGCGTATAGACAGCCCGAACCGCGTCAACGTCTCCTCCAGCCATCCCGCATCCTCAACGTTAAGAGAACAAAACTGCCGGATCCCGGCATTATCCAGCCGTGCATTCAGTCTGTTCTGACGAGCGTACTGCCGCGTCTGGGCTGCAATCACCCGCTCGCGTACATCCGCTGAGCTTTCACCCGTCATGCCCGTTTGCCTGAGCAGACCCGGCGGGGGAAGGGGTATTTCGAGGGATAAATCGAAACGGTCGAGGAACGGGCCGGATAATTTACCCAGATAGCGCAACGTCTGCTCTGGCGTACAGCGGTTATGGTTGCCCTGGTAGTGACCCGTCGGGCTGGGATTCATCGCCGCGACCAGCTGAAACCGCGCGGGATAGCTTATTTTGGCTCGCGTACGTGAGATATGTATCTCGCCGGATTCAATGGGTTCCCTCAGTGCATCCAGCACGCGGCGCTCAAACTCCGGCAGCTCATCAAGAAACAGAATGCCATTGTGTGCCAGCGAGATCTCTCCCGGCCCGGGGATAGACCCTCCGCCGACCATTGCCGTTAGTGAAGCGCTATGATGCGGAGAACGAAAAGGACGACGGCGCCACTGTTTTTGCAACGACGTCGAACTGATAAGGCTATATATGGCGGCGCTTTCCAGCGCTTCATGATTATTGAGAGGTGGAAGCAACCCACTCAACCTGCTTGCCAGCATCGTTTTACCCGTACCCGGCGGACCAATTAACAGAAGATTGTGTCCACCTGCGGCCGTAATCTCCAGTGCCCGTTTCCCTTGCTCCTGTCCCATAATCTCGCTGAGATCCTCGGGTGCATCCGCTATAACATCATCACACTCCTCCGGCTCGGACAGTTCATGACGCCCTTCCAGCCAGGCACAAACTTCCTGTAAATGCCCCGCGATGAGGCACCCCTTCTCGGCGATAAGACTCACTTCTGATGCGTTTTCATTGGCGACAATGATTTGCCGCCCTGCACGTATGGCTTCCAGCGCTCCCGATATCGCACCGGGAACCCCTCTTAACGCGCCTGTGAGCGCGAGTTCGCCAACGAACTCATACGAGCCTAGCCGTGTCGTATTAAGCTGCTCAGAAGCCGCGAGAAGGGCAATTGCGATAGGTAAATCGTATCGTCCCCCCTCTTTAGGCAGATCGGCGGGCGCAAGGTTGATGGTGATCTTCTTCGCGGGGAAGGTATAACCGCTATTTATTATTGCGCTGCGAACGCGATCCCTGGCCTCTTTAACCGTCGTTTCAGGTAACCCAACAAGCGTGAGTCCGGGGAGTCCATTACTCAAATGAACCTCGACGGAAATAAGCGGTGCCTTTACCCCGAGAGCCGCACGCGTAAAAACAACTGACAGTGACATTTGCACTACCTCCTGGAGTAACTATGCCAGCGCCTGTTTTGTCTGTTTAGCGTCATTTTGCGGATTTACGCCGCCTGTTCAGAGATTTTAAGCACACACTGAAACCATTGCATAACCGTGGAAGCCTCCTCGCAGAATGTAAAAAGCCCCGTTTTGACGCTTAAAACCGCAGTAAAAAAATGAAAAATATTCATTTTCTATTTTCCTCATATAAAACAAAGATTTTAAGAAATATGATTTGCTGGCTAATCAAATGAGCCATAAATAAATCTTGTGTTTGTTTTGAATTCTGTGATAACTCTTTAGGTATTCCTTCGAACAAGATGCAGAAAGAACTGAAAATGACAGCCCTTCTACGAGTGATTAGCCTGGTCGTGATTAGCGTGGTGGTGATTATTATCCCACCGTGCGGGGCTGCACTTGGACGAGGAAAGGCTTAGAAATCAAGCCTTAACGAACTAAGACCCCCGCACCGAAAGGTCCGGGGGTTTTTTTATGACTAAAAAACGTAAATGAGGAGCAGAGAATGACGACTAGCACAAAATTCTGTTTCTCCCGATTTATGACGGGGAACTAACTATGAATGGGGCACAGTGGGTAGTACATGCGTTGCGCGCGCAGGGAGTCGAAACAGTATTCGGTTATCCGGGTGGCGCAATTATGCCGATTTACGATGCACTGTATGACGGCGGCGTGGAACATCTCTTGTGCCGACACGAGCAGGGCGCAGCGATGGCAGCCATTGGCTATGCCCGAGCGACCGGTAAAACCGGCGTGTGTATGGCGACTTCAGGCCCGGGTGCAACTAACCTCATCACCGGCCTGGCTGACGCGCTGCTGGATTCCGTTCCCGTTGTCGCCATCACCGGGCAGGTGGCGTCTCCGTTTATCGGTACCGATGCTTTCCAGGAAGTCGACGTCCTCGGTTTATCGCTGGCATGCACCAAACACAGCTTCCTCGTCCAGTCTCTGGAAGAGCTGCCGCGCGTAATGGCAGAAGCGTTCGAAGTGGCAAGCTCCGGTCGTCCTGGTCCGGTTCTGGTGGATATCCCGAAAGATATCCAGGTGGCACTCGGCGATCTGGAGCCGCACTTCTCTACCGTTGAAAGCGACGATGCGTTTCCGGATGCGGAAGTGGAAGAGGCCCGTCAGATGTTGGCGCAGGCGAAACAGCCGATGCTGTACGTCGGCGGTGGCGTAGGCATGGCGCAGGCCGTTCCAGCCCTGCGCGAATTTATCGCAACAACGCAGATGCCAGCGACCTGCACGCTGAAAGGTCTCGGTGCTGTCGACGCGGATTACCCATACTATCTGGGCATGCTGGGGATGCACGGCACCAAAGCGGCAAACCTGGCGGTGCAGGAGTGCGATCTGCTCATCGCCGTAGGGGCTCGTTTTGACGACCGCGTCACCGGCAAGCTGAATACTTTTGCGCCGAACGCCAAAGTCATCCATATGGATATCGACCCGGCGGAGATGAACAAGCTGCGTCAGGCGCACGTTGCGCTGCAAGGCGATCTCAACGCGCTGTTACCGGCATTGCAGCAGCCGCTGGATATCAACGCATGGCGTCAGCACACCGCAGACATGCGCGCCGAGCACGCCTGGCGTTACGATCATCCCGGCGAGGCCATCTACGCGCCGCTGCTGTTGAAGCAGTTGTCCGACCATAAACCGGCTGACAGCGTCGTCACTACCGACGTAGGCCAGCACCAGATGTGGTCCGCGCAGCACATGACCTACACCCGCCCGGAAAATTTCATCACCTCCAGCGGGTTAGGGACGATGGGCTTCGGTCTGCCAGCAGCCGTTGGCGCACAGGTTGCCCGCCCGAACGATACCGTTATCTGTATCTCCGGTGACGGCTCCTTCATGATGAACGTTCAGGAGCTGGGCACCGTTAAGCGTAAGCAGTTGCCGCTGAAGATCGTCTTGCTCGACAACCAGCGTTTAGGGATGGTTCGCCAGTGGCAACAGCTGTTCTTCCAGGAGCGCTACAGCGAAACGACTCTCACCGATAACCCCGATTTCCTCACCCTGGCCAGCGCCTTTGGCATCCCTGGCCAGCACATCACCCGTAAAGATCAGGTTGAAGCGGCGCTCGACACCATGCTGAACAGCGATGGGCCTTACCTGCTTCATGTCTCAATCGACGAACTCGAGAACGTCTGGCCGTTGGTACCGCCTGGTGCCAGTAACTCACAAATGATGGAGAAATTATCATGATGCAGCATCAGGTCGCCGTACAGGCTCGCTTCAACCCGGAAACCTTAGAACGCGTTTTGCGCGTGGTGCGTCATCGTGGTTTTCAGATTTGCTCTATGAATATGGAGACGGCCACTGACGCCCAAAATATCAGTATCGAATTAACCGTTGCCAGCCCTCGGCCGGTCGACTTACTGTTTAGTCAGTTATCAAAGCTGGTAGACGTTGCCCATGTTGCCATCTGCCAGAGCACAACCACATCACAACAAATCCGCGCTTAAGCGTGACAGGACGAAAAAATGACGACAAAAAAAGCTGATTACATTTGGTTCAACGGTGAGATGGTTCGCTGGGAGGACGCGAAGGTCCACGTGATGTCCCACGCGCTGCACTACGGTACCTCCGTATTTGAAGGCATCCGCTGCTACGATTCTCACAAAGGGCCAGTGGTGTTCCGCCATCGCGAACACATGCAGCGTCTGCATGACTCAGCCAAAATTTATCGTTTCCCGGTTTCTCAAAGCGTCGACGAGCTGATGGAAGCCTGCCGCGACGTGATTCGCAAGAACAACCTGACCAGCGCCTATATTCGTCCGCTGGTGTTCGTGGGCGACGTCGGCATGGGCGTGAACCCGCCAGCCGGTTATAACACCGATGTGATCATTGCCGCGTTCCCATGGGGTGCCTACCTGGGTGCAGAAGCCCTGGAGCAGGGGATCGACGCAATGGTCTCTTCCTGGAACCGCGTGGCGCCAAACACTATCCCGACCGCCGCGAAAGCAGGCGGTAACTACCTCTCTTCACTGCTGGTCGGTAGCGAAGCGCGCCGTCACGGCTATCAGGAAGGTATCGCCCTGGACGTAAATGGCTACATCTCTGAAGGTGCGGGCGAAAACCTGTTTGAAGTGAAAGATGGCATCCTGTTCACGCCGCCGTTCACCTCGTCCGCGCTGCCGGGCATCACCCGTGACGCCATCATCAAGCTGGCGAAAGATCTGGGTATCGAAGTGCGCGAGCAGGTGCTGTCCCGCGAATCCCTCTATCTGGCGGATGAAGTCTTTATGTCCGGAACGGCGGCTGAAATCACGCCGGTGCGCAGCGTAGACGGTATCCAGGTGGGCGAAGGCCGCTGTGGCCCGGTCACTAAACGTATTCAGCAAGCGTTCTTTGGCCTCTTCACCGGCGAAACAGAAGATAAATACGGCTGGTTGGATCAGGTTAATCACTAAGCATAAATTTGGGACGGCACGCACCGTCCCATTAAATAGTCAGACGGGAGTAAATAAAGCATGCCTAAGTATCGTTCAGCCACCACCACCCACGGCCGTAACATGGCGGGTGCCCGCGCACTGTGGCGCGCCACCGGAATGACCGACGCCGATTTCGGCAAGCCGATTATCGCCGTGGTGAACTCCTTCACCCAGTTCGTACCGGGCCACGTACACCTGCGCGACCTCGGTAAACTGGTTGCCGAACAAATCGAAGCGTCCGGCGGCGTGGCGAAAGAGTTCAACACCATTGCGGTGGATGACGGTATCGCGATGGGTCACGGGGGCATGCTCTATTCACTGCCGTCGCGCGAGCTGATCGCCGACTCGGTTGAGTACATGGTAAACGCCCACTGCGCCGATGCGATGGTCTGCATCTCCAACTGCGACAAAATCACCCCGGGGATGCTGATGGCCTCCCTGCGCCTGAATATTCCGGTGATCTTCGTCTCCGGCGGCCCAATGGAAGCGGGGAAAACCAAGCTCTCCGACAAAATCATCAAGCTCGACCTGGTCGATGCGATGATCCAGGGCGCGGATCCGAAAGTCTCTGACGAGCAAAGCGATCAGGTGGAACGCTCCGCGTGCCCGACCTGCGGCTCCTGTTCCGGGATGTTCACGGCGAACTCCATGAACTGTCTGACCGAAGCGCTGGGTCTGTCTCAGCCGGGCAACGGCTCGCTGCTGGCGACCCACGCTGACCGTAAGCAGCTGTTCCTCAACGCCGGTAAGCGCATCGTTGAGCTGACCAAACGCTACTACGAGCAGGACGATGCCAGCGCGCTGCCGCGCAACATCGCCAGCAAAGCCGCGTTTGAAAATGCAATGACGCTGGATATCGCGATGGGCGGCTCCACCAACACCGTTCTGCACCTGCTGGCCGCCGCGCAGGAAGCCGAAATCGACTTCACCATGAGCGACATCGACAAGCTGTCCCGCAAAGTCCCGCAGCTGTGTAAGGTCGCACCGAGTACCCAGAAGTACCATATGGAAGACGTACACCGCGCGGGCGGCGTGCTGGGCATTCTGGGCGAGCTGGATCGCGCCGGGCTGCTGAACCGTGAAGTGAAAAACGTGCTTGGTCTGACGCTGCCTGAGTCGCTGGACCAGTACGACGTGATGCTGACCAAAGACGACGCGGTGAAAAAAATGTTCCGCGCGGGTCCTGCGGGTATTCGTACCACTCAGGCCTTTTCGCAGGATTGTCGCTGGGATACCCTGGATGACGATCGCGCCGAAGGCTGCATCCGCTCGCTGGAACACGCCTACAGCAAAGACGGCGGTCTGGCCGTGCTGTACGGTAACTTCGCGGAAAACGGCTGCATTGTGAAAACCGCAGGCGTGGACGACAGCATCCTGAAATTCACCGGTCCGGCAAAAGTGTACGAAAGCCAGGACGATGCGGTAGAAGCCATCCTCGGTGGCAAAGTGGTGGCAGGCGACGTGGTTGTTATTCGCTACGAAGGGCCGAAAGGCGGCCCGGGCATGCAGGAGATGCTCTATCCAACCACCTTCCTGAAATCCATGGGCCTCGGCAAGGCGTGTGCGCTGATCACCGACGGACGTTTCTCCGGCGGCACCTCCGGCCTCTCTATCGGCCACGTTTCGCCGGAAGCGGCAAGCGGCGGCAACATCGCCATCATCGAAGACGGCGACCTGATCGAAATCGACATTCCGAATCGCGGCATTCAGCTCAAGCTGAGTGACCAGGAGATTGCGGCCCGTCGTGAAGCGCAGGAAGCCCGCGGCGACAAAGCATGGACGCCGAAAGATCGCCAGCGCGAAGTCTCCTTTGCCCTGCGCGCCTACGCGAGCCTTGCCACCAGTGCAGATAAAGGCGCGGTGCGCGATAAATCTAAACTTGGGGGCTAATGATGGCCGAGTCACAACCCTTATCCGCCGCCCCCGAGGGGGCGGAATACCTGAGAGCGGTGCTGCGTGCGCCGGTCTATGAAGCCGTGCAGGTTACGCCCCTGCAGAAAATGGAAAAACTCTCTTCGCGCCTCGACAACGTGATCCTGGTGAAGCGCGAAGACCGTCAGCCGGTGCACAGCTTCAAGCTGCGCGGCGCCTACGCGATGATGGCCGGGCTGACCGACGAGCAGAAAGCGCGCGGCGTGATTACCGCGTCGGCGGGTAACCACGCCCAGGGCGTAGCGTTCTCGTCTGCCCGTCTGGGACTGAAGGCGCTGATCGTGATGCCGGTCGCTACCGCAGACATCAAAGTCGATGCGGTCCGCGGCTTCGGTGGCGAAGTGCTGCTTCACGGGGCTAACTTCGACGAAGCAAAGGCCAAAGCGATCGAGCTGGCGCAGCAGCAGGGTTTCACCTGGGTGCCGCCGTTCGACCACCCGATGGTGATTGCCGGGCAGGGCACGCTGGCGCTTGAACTGCTGCAGCAGGATGCCCATCTCGACCGCGTGTTTGTGCCGGTCGGCGGCGGCGGCTTAGCCGCGGGCGTGGCGGTGCTGATCAAACAGCTGATGCCGCAGATCAAAGTCATCGCCGTTGAAGCGGAAGACTCAGCCTGCCTGAAGGCGGCGCTGGATGCGGGTCATCCGGTAGACCTGCCGCGCGTCGGGCTGTTTGCCGAGGGCGTGGCGGTGAAGCGCATTGGGGATGAAACCTTCCGCCTGTGCCAGGAATATCTCGACGATATCGTCACGGTTGATAGCGATGCTATCTGCGCGGCAATGAAAGACTTGTTCGAGGATGTGCGTGCGGTAGCGGAACCTTCCGGCGCGCTGGCGCTGGCGGGAATGAAGAAATACATCGCGCAGCACAACATTCGCGGCGAGCGTCTGGCGCACGTGCTGTCTGGTGCCAACGTGAACTTCCACGGCCTGCGCTACGTTTCCGAGCGCTGCGAGCTGGGCGAACAGCGGGAAGCGCTGCTGGCGGTGACGATTCCGGAAGAGAAGGGTAGCTTCCTGAAATTCTGTCAGCTGCTGGGCGGTCGTTCGGTGACGGAATTTAACTACCGTTTTGCCGATGCCAAAGACGCCTGTATTTTTGTCGGCGTGCGTCTGAGCCGCGGCGTGGAGGAGCGCAAAGAGATCCTCAACCTGCTGCATGAGGGCGGCTACAGCGTGGTCGATCTTTCTGACGACGAGATGGCGAAGCTGCACGTGCGCTATATGGTCGGCGGGCGTCCGTCGAAGCCGCTCAGGGAACGTCTGTTCAGCTTCGAGTTCCCGGAATCGCCGGGCGCGCTGCTCAAGTTCCTGCACACGCTGGGCACACACTGGAACATCTCTCTGTTCCACTACCGCAGCCACGGCACCGACTACGGCCGCGTGCTGGCGGCGTTTGAACTGGGCGAGCACGAGCCGGATTTCGAAACGCGGCTGAACGAGCTGGGCTATGAGTGTCACGACGAAACCCATAATCCGGCGTTCAGGTTCTTCCTTGCGGGCTAGGGAGCTCGGGAAAATGCCTGATGGCGCTGCGCTTATCAGGCCTACGTTCTTTCGAGCCGTAGGCCGGATAAGGCGCTCGCGCCGCCATCCGGCTAGTGGTTGGGCAGAATATTCCAGAACGCATCAATAAGCGGCTCATGCAGCCGCTTTTTTTGCGCGCACACGCCAAGCTCAAACGGCGTCTTCTCGTCGCTGCGTTCCAGAATCATCACGCGATTGCGCACCGGTTCCGGGCTATTTTCCAGCACCACTTCCGGCAGCAGCGCCACGCCGCAGCCCAGCGCCACCATCGACACCATCGCCTCATGGCCGCTGACCGTGGCGTAAATCGACGGGTTGCTGATTTTCTGACGGCGGAACCACAGCTCAATGCGGCGGCGCACCGGACCCTGATCGGCCATGATAAACGGCACCGTGGACCAGTCCGGTTTTTCCACCGATACCTGATTGCGCACCGGGCAGGGCAGCGCCGGGGCAATCAGCACCACCGCCAGATTCTCCAGCATTGAGAATGCCACCGCGCCCGGCAGGGTTTCAGGTTTCCCGGCAATGGCGAGATCCGCTTCGCCCGTCACCACTTTTTCCATTGCGTCGGAGGCGTCGCCGGTCGTGAGCTTAATTTCAACCGACGGATGCGCCGCGCGGAAGCGGTCCAGAATGGGCGGCAGATGGCTATAGGCGGCGGTCACGGAGCAGAAAATATGCAGTTCGCCGGAAAGTGACGGCCCCTGCTGGTCAATCGAGTGCCGCAGCTGCTGGTACTGCAACAGCGTCTGCTGGGCAAAAATGCGCAGTTCTTCACCCGCTTCCGTGAGGGTGACGGTGCGGTTGTCGCGCACAAACAGCGGCTGGCCGAGGTCTTCCTCAAGGCGCTGGATCTGGCGTGAAAGCGTGGAGGGGCTAACGTGCATCGCCCGGGCGCTGCGGCCAAAATGGCGGCTTTCCGCCAGGTGCAGGAACATTTTCAGATCGCGTAAATCCACCGATTCCACTCCCTCTTTTTACATTGCAAAAATTGCAACATGACGTTGTGAATATATCAATTTCCGCAATAAATTTCCTGTTGTAATGTGGGTACATTCTCGCTGAAACGCGAACCGAACAATAAGACACACAACATCACGAGGTATCACCCATGGCTAACTACTTTAATACACTGAACTTGCGCCAGCAGCTGGCGCAGCTGGGCAAATGCCGCTTCATGGCGCGCGACGAATTTGCCGATGGCGCGAGCTACCTTCAGGGTAAAAAAGTGGTCATCGTCGGCTGTGGCGCACAGGGTCTGAACCAGGGCCTGAACATGCGTGACTCCGGTCTGGATATCTCCTACGCCCTGCGCAAAGAAGCGATTGCTGAGAAGCGTGCTTCCTGGCGCAAAGCGACCGAAAACGGCTTCAAAGTGGGCACCTACGAAGAGCTGATCCCGCAGGCGGATCTGGTGGTTAACCTTACCCCGGACAAGCAGCACTCTGACGTTGTGCGTTCCGTACAGCCGCTGATGAAAGACGG
This sequence comes from Enterobacter sp. KB-221C9, assembly GCF_041320715.1. Taxonomy (NCBI): domain Bacteria; kingdom Pseudomonadati; phylum Pseudomonadota; class Gammaproteobacteria; order Enterobacterales; family Enterobacteriaceae; genus Enterobacter; species Enterobacter sp. KB-221C9. Next base: position 70,174 of record NZ_JBGIWG010000020.1, on the reverse strand, counting down.
CGCCGCGCTGGGTTACTCCCACGGCTTCAACATCGTTGAAGTGGGCGAGCAGATCCGTAAAGACATCACCGTAGTGATGGTGGCGCCGAAATGCCCGGGTACGGAAGTACGCGAAGAGTACAAACGCGGCTTCGGCGTGCCGACCCTGATCGCGGTTCACCCGGAAAACGATCCAAAAGGCGAAGGCATGGCGATTGCCAAAGCATGGGCAGCGGCGACCGGCGGCCACCGCGCGGGCGTTCTGGAATCGTCCTTCGTTGCCGAAGTGAAATCTGACCTGATGGGTGAGCAGACTATCCTCTGCGGTATGCTGCAGGCCGGTTCTCTGCTGTGCTTCGACAAGCTGGTGGAAGAAGGCACCGACCCTGCCTACGCGGAAAAACTGATTCAGTTCGGCTGGGAAACCATCACCGAAGCGCTGAAGCAGGGCGGTATTACGCTGATGATGGACCGTCTGTCCAACCCGGCAAAACTGCGTGCTTACGCGCTGTCTGAACAGCTGAAAACCATCATGGCACCGCTGTTCCAGAAACACATGGACGACATCATCTCCGGCGAATTCTCTTCCGGCATGATGGCGGACTGGGCGAACGACGATAAAAACCTGCTGACCTGGCGTGAAGAGACCGGTAAAACCGCGTTCGAAACCGCGCCACAGTATGAAGGTAAAATCGGCGAGCAGGAGTACTTCGATAAAGGCGTACTGATGATCGCGATGGTGAAAGCAGGCGTTGAGCTGGCGTTCGAAACCATGGTGGATTCCGGCATTATCGAAGAGTCTGCGTACTACGAATCTCTGCACGAGCTGCCGCTGATCGCGAACACCATCGCCCGTAAGCGTCTGTACGAAATGAACGTGGTGATTTCTGATACCGCAGAATACGGTAACTACCTGTTCTCTTACGCTTGCGTACCGCTGCTGAAAGAGTTTATGACCACTCTGCAGACGGGCGATCTGGGCAAAGCGATTGCGGAAGGTGCGGTGGATAACGCGCAGCTGCGCGATGTGAACGAAGCGATTCGCAGTCACCAGATCGAGAAAGTGGGTCACAAACTGCGTGGCTACATGACCGATATGAAGCGTATCGCGGTAGCGGGCTAACAACCTTGTCGGGTGGCGCTTCGCTTACCCGACCTACAAAACCGTAAGATGTAGGCCGGGTAAGGCGCAGCCGCCACCCGGCTTTTTTATTTGCGATACAGAACTTTGATAATGTGATACCCGAACTGGGTGTGCAGCGGGCCGGTTGGCTCCAGCACCGGGCAGGAGAACACCACTTTATCGAACGCCGGAACCATCTGGCCCTGGCGGAACTCACCCAGATCGCCGCCGCGTTTGCCTGACGGGCAGATGGAGTGCTTCTTAGCCAGCTTGCCGAAGTCGGCACCGTTTTTAATCTGCTCCAGAAGATCTAAAGCCAGTTTCTCTTCTTTAACGAGAATGTGCACTGCTGCTGCTGTTTTTGCCATGATCGTGCCTTGAATAGGTTGAAATAAATCGGGGCGCAATATACCACGCGTCAGCGGCGATAAAGCACCTTAATGATATGGTAGCCAAATTTGGTTTTTACCGGGCCGTAGGGCTTCAGAAGCGGGCAGCTAAAGACCGCCTGATCGAACGGGCCGACCATCGCACCTTGTTGAAACTCGCCGAGATCCCCGCCATTGCGCCCGGAAGGGCATTTAGAGTAACGCTTCGCCAGATGATCAAAGCTGATGCCGCGCTCCAGCTTGGTCAGGATCTCCTGGGCCAGTTTCTCTTCTTTTACCAGAATATGCAGGGCTGCTGCGGTCTTTTTCATGGTTCTGCTCTACGGGTTAAACGCGATTTCTCCACTTTATCATTAGCCGGTAAATCTGCGCCCGGCTTTCTGCTACAATCCACACCCCGTTCGAAGATTGAGCAACACTCCCATGCGTTTAAACCCTGGACAACAACAAGCGGTCGAATTCGTTACTGGACCATGCCTGGTGCTGGCAGGGGCCGGTTCGGGTAAAACCCGCGTGATCACCAACAAAATCGCCCATCTGATCCACAACTGCGGGTATCAGGCGCGACACATTGCGGCGGTCACCTTTACCAATAAAGCGGCGCGCGAGATGAAAGAGCGTGTCGGTCAGACGCTGGGCCGTAAAGAGGCGCGCGGCCTGATGATCTCCACCTTCCACACGCTGGGGCTGGATATCATCAAACGCGAGTATGCGGCGCTGGGAATGAAGTCCAACTTCTCGCTCTTCGATGACACCGATCAGGTGGCGCTGCTCAAAGAGCTCACCGAGGGGCTGATCGAAGATGACAAAGTGCTGTTGCAGCAGCTGATCTCGACGATCTCGAACTGGAAAAACGATCTGATGACGCCAGCCCAGGCCGCGGCGATCGCCAAAGGCGAACGGGATCGGATCTTCGCCCACTGCTACGGTTTGTACGATGCACATATGAAAGCGTGCAACGTGCTGGATTTTGACGACCTGATCCTGCTGCCGACGCTGCTGCTGCAGCGCAATGAAGAGGTGCGCGAGCGCTGGCAGAATAAAATCCGCTACCTGCTGGTGGATGAATATCAGGACACCAACACCAGCCAGTACGAGCTGGTGAAGCTGCTGGTGGGACAGCGCGCGCGTTTCACCGTGGTAGGCGACGACGATCAGTCAATTTACTCCTGGCGCGGTGCGCGCCCACAAAACCTGGTGCTGCTGAGCAAAGATTTCCCCGCCCTGCAGGTGATTAAGCTGGAGCAGAACTACCGCTCCTCCGGGCGTATCCTGAAGGCAGCAAACATCCTGATTGCCAATAACCCGCACGTATTTGAGAAGCGTCTCTTCTCCGAACTGGGCTACGGCACGGAGCTGAAAGTGCTCAGCGCCAACAATGAGGATCATGAAGCGGAGCGCGTGACGGGCGAGCTCATCGCTCACCACTTCGTCAACAAAACCGAATATAAGGATTACGCGATCCTCTATCGCGGCAATCACCAGTCGCGCGTCTTTGAAAAGATGCTGATGCAGAACCGCATTCCGTACAAAATCTCGGGCGGCACGTCGTTCTTCTCACGACCAGAAATCAAAGATCTGCTGGCCTATCTGCGCGTGCTCACTAACCCGGATGATGACAGCGCGTTTCTGCGCATTGTGAATACGCCAAAACGCGAGATTGGCCCGGCAACGCTGCAAAAGCTCGGCGAGTGGGCGATGACCCGCAACAAAAGTATGTTTACCGCCAGCTTCGACATGGGGCTGAGCCAGACGTTAACCGGACGCGGGTATGACTCGTTAACCCGCTTCACCCACTGGCTCGGCGAAGTGCAGCGTCTCGCGGAGCGCGAGCCGGTGGCGGCAGTGCGCGATCTCATTCACGGCATCGACTATGAGTCCTGGCTGTATGAAACCTCAGCCAGCCCAAAAGCGGCTGAGATGCGCATGAAAAACGTTAACCAGCTCTTCAGCTGGATGACCGAAATGCTGGAGGGCTCTGAAATCGACGAGCCGATGACCCTGACGCAGGTGGTCACCCGCTTTACCCTGCGCGACATGATGGAGCGCGGCGAGAGCGAAGAGGAGGCCGATCAGGTTCAGCTGATGACCCTGCATGCATCTAAAGGGCTGGAATTCCCGTATGTCTATCTGGTCGGCATGGAAGAGGGTTTGTTGCCGCACCAGAGCAGCATTGATGAAGACAACGTCGACGAGGAGCGCCGCCTGGCCTACGTTGGGATCACCCGTGCGCAGAAAGAGCTAACGTTCACGCTGTGTAAAGAGCGCCGCCAGTATGGTGAACTGGTCCGCCCGGAGCCGAGTCGTTTCCTGCTGGAACTGCCGCAGGATGACCTGATCTGGGAACAGGAGCGCAAAGTGATTACCGCAGAGGAGCGAATGCACAAGGGACAGGCTAACGTAGCAAACATCCGCGCCATGCTGGCAAAAGCCAAAGAGAAAGGATAAGTCCGAAGGGCTTGTAGGTCGGGTAAGCGCAGCGCCACCCGGCATTTTTCACACTCTTACTTTACTTCCAACACCCAGTGCACATAGCTCTGCCACTGGCACTCCTGCTCGATCATCTCGGCCCCTAACGGGTGACGATCAATCCAGTTCTCCGGCAGCGTCAGCGAAAGCTTCTCATCATCGGCCACCAGATTAATGGCTGGCAGCAAATCATCGCGGCGGCGGCTGGCAAACAGGATCGCCAGACGCAGCAGGCGGCACAGATGCTCGGCTACGCGCGGCGGTACGGCGTTTTGCTGATGCAAAGAGGAGAGGTCTACGGCGTTGGTCTGGTTCAGCAGCAGCGTTGCCAGCAGCTTTTTCTGTGCTGGCGTGTAGCCCGGTAAATCCAGGTTTCGCACCAGATACGCGGCATGAGCCGGTGCCTGCTTAAAATCAATGCTCAGCCCCACTTCATGAAGCGCGCAGGCGCTCAGCAGTAAATCCCGGCTCAGATGATCAAGATCCCAGACGTTAGCGACCCGATCGGCGAAGCGTGACGCCAGCTGGGATACGCGTCCGGCCTGATCGATATCAACCAGAAAACGACGCTGCACGTTGCGCAGGGTACGGCTGCGGATATCCTGATCGACCGACAGATGCAACATCCCGTAAACAAGGCCTTCGCGCAGCGCGCCGCCGGCCAGGGTCATGCACTGGATGTTCAGCTCGGTGAAAATGGCGATAAGAATGGCCAGCCCGCTCGGGAAGACTAGCGCGCGTTCCAGCGTCAGGCCTTCAATTTCCAGCTCTTCCAGGCGTCCGCACTGGATGGCACGCTGTTTCAGCTGCTGAAGTTTGGCAAGCGTAATCCGCTCGTCCATTCCCTGCGCCATCATGATTTCCTGCAGAGCCTGCACGGTACCCGATGCGCCCACGCAGACTTTCCAGCCGTGATAGCGCAGCTCGTCCATCACCGGGCGTAACACTTCGCGCGCGGCATTTTCTGCCTCGTCGAAGTTCTCTTTCCCCAGGTTGCGATCGGTAAAGTAGCGCTCAAGCCAGGTCACGCAGCCCATTGACAGGCTGAACAGCGACGTAGCCTGCGCGCCGGTGCCGGTCACAAGCTCGGTACTGGCACCGCCGATATCCACCACCAGGCGGCGATCGTCACCCCCCGTGGTGTGTGCAACACCCTGATAAATCAGGCGAGCTTCCTCTTCACCGCTGATAACCTGGACAGGACATCCCAGGATTTCCTGCGCTCTGGCAATAAAATCCACGGAGTTAACGGCCAGACGGAGCGTCGCAGTGGCGACCACGGTGATTTGGGCATGCGGAATATCCTGCAGACGCTCGGCAAAGAGTCGCAGACACTGCCAGCCACGTTCCATGGCTTCAGGTGAGAGGTGATTGTCACTGCTCAGGCCCGCCGCGAGGCGGACCTTGCGCTTAATACGCGTCAGCGTTTGTATGCTTCCCGCCACCTCGCGCACAACCAGCATATGAAAACTATTCGAGCCGAGATCGATTGCTGCATAAAGCGAGGTGGAGCTGAGCATATTTTCTTAACCTGAACGACGACGATTACGCGGCGCGCCGCCTGAACGACGCGGACCATTGCCGGAGCGTGGGCGGGTTAGACGCTTAGGCGGCGGCAGTTCGCTTAACAGCGCTTCCGGATTGTATTTGCTCTGCGGAATAGAGTGACCGATATACGTCTCAATGGCTGGAAGATTCAGCGCATACTCTTCGCACGCCAGGCTAATCGAGTGACCGCTTGCGCCCGCACGACCGGTACGACCGATACGGTGTACGTAGTCTTCGCAGTCGTCTGGCAGATCGTAGTTAAAGACGTGCGTCACGGCCGGAATGTGCAGACCACGAGCAGCAACGTCGGTTGCGACCAGAATATCGAGATCTCCACGGGTAAATTCTTCAAGAATACGCAGGCGTTTTTTCTGCGCCACGTCGCCGGTCAGCAGGCCAACACGGTGACCGTCTGCAGCCAGATGGCCCCAGATGTCTTCACAACGGTGTTTGGTGTTCGCAAAGATAATGGCGCGATCTGGCCACTCTTCTTCGATCAGCGTTTGCAGCAGACGCATTTTCTCTTCATTGGAAGGATAGAAGAGCTCTTCTTTAATGCGGTGACCCGTTTTCTGCTCAGGTTCCACTTCTACATATTCGGCGTTGTTCATCTGTTCGAACGCCAGTTCGCGAACGCGGTATGAGAGGGTTGCAGAGAACAGCATATTCAGACGCTGATTGGCCGGAGGCATACGGCGGAACAGCCAGCGAATGTCTTTAATGAAGCCCAGATCGTACATGCGGTCAGCTTCATCGAGCACCACAACCTGGATTGCGCCGAGGTTGATGTGGTTCTGTTTGGCGTAGTCGATAAGACGGCCGGTGGTCCCGATCAGGATGTCCACACCGCTTTCCAGCACTTTCAGCTGCTTATCATAGCCGTCGCCGCCATAGGCCAGGCCAAGCTTCAGGCCGGTAGACTGCGCCAGAGGTTCAGCGTCTGCGTGGATCTGTACCGCCAGTTCTCGCGTCGGGGCCATAATTAGCGCGCGCGGCTGGTTAACTTTGCGGTCTGCAATCGCTGGGTGAGAAAGTAAATAATGAAACGTTGACGTTAAAAACGCCATCGTTTTGCCGGTACCGGTTTGCGCCTGCCCGGCAACATCGCGACCGGCCAGCGTCAGCGGCAGCGCGAGGGCCTGAATGGGCGTGCAGTTATGAAAGCCTTTTGTTTCAAGGGCTTCAATCACTTTCGGGTGCAGCGCGAAGTCGGAAAACTTCTGTTCAGTTAAATGTGTTTTGCTCATAGTGTGGTAGAATATCAGCTTACTATTGCTTTACGAAAGCGTATCCGGTGAAATAAAGTCAACCTTTAGTTGGTTAATGCGACATCAACACGTCGTTGGTGGAGACAAAACCAACGTACCAGGCTTATTCCTGTGGAGTTATATATGAGCGATAAAATTATTCACCTGACTGACGACAGTTTTGACACGGACGTACTTAAAGCTGACGGGCTGATCCTCGTCGATTTCTGGGCTGAATGGTGTGGTCCTTGCAAAATGATCGCCCCGATTCTGGATGAGATCGCCGACGAATATCAGGGCAAATTGACCGTTGCCAAGCTGAACATCGACCAGAACCCGGGCACCGCACCAAAATACGGTATCCGTGGCATCCCAACCCTTCTGCTGTTCAAAAACGGCGAAGTGGCAGCGACCAAAGTGGGCGCGCTGTCCAAAGGTCAACTGAAAGAGTTCCTGGACGCTAACCTGGCGTAAGGTTTCTCCGCTGTGCGTTCAGAGCTCCCGGCTAAATGATGTGGAACTCTGGACGCCCGGCTGAAGTCGTGCTAAGTTAGCTATGACTTCGTTTTAAACATATCTTGTTGTTTGAATCTTGTTTTACCCGATACTTCCCGTTGTTGACATGAACAGTGCGTGAAGTGGCTAAATTCCGGGCTTGTCACTCAATCCGTCTTGTCGTTTCAGTTCTGCGTTCTTTCCCTGTGACCAGACAGCGAACAGACATGAGTCGATGGCCGCTAAACAGGCATGGATGACCCTGCCATACCATTCACAACATTAAGTTCGAGAATCACCCCGAGTTTAAGAACCCACACCATTATGAATCTTACCGAATTAAAGAATACGCCGGTTTCTGAGCTGATCACTCTCGGCGAAAATATGGGGCTGGAAAACCAGGCTCGTATGCGCAAGCAGGACATCATTTTCGCCATCCTGAAGCAGCACGCTAAGAGTGGCGAAGATATCTTTGGCGACGGTGTGCTGGAGATATTGCAAGACGGATTTGGTTTCCTCCGCTCTGCAGACAGCTCCTACCTCGCCGGCCCTGACGACATCTACGTATCCCCTAGCCAAATCCGCCGTTTCAACCTCCGCACTGGTGACACCATTTCAGGTAAGATTCGTCCTCCTAAAGAGGGTGAACGCTACTTTGCGCTGTTGAAAGTTAATGAAGTTAACTACGACAAACCGGAAAACTCGCGTAATAAGATCCTCTTTGAGAACTTAACGCCGCTGCACGCGAACTCTCGCCTGCGCATGGAGCGTGGTAACGGTTCTACCGAAGACTTAACCGCACGTGTTCTGGATCTGGCATCGCCAATTGGTCGTGGCCAGCGTGGTCTGATTGTGGCACCGCCGAAAGCGGGTAAAACCATGCTGCTGCAGAACATCGCGCAGAGCATCGCTTATAACCACCCAGACTGCGTGCTGATGGTGCTGCTGATTGACGAACGTCCGGAAGAAGTGACCGAGATGCAGCGTCTGGTGAAAGGTGAAGTGGTTGCTTCTACCTTCGACGAGCCAGCATCTCGCCACGTTCAGGTTGCGGAAATGGTTATCGAGAAGGCGAAACGCCTGGTTGAGCACAAGAAAGACGTGATCATCCTGCTCGACTCCATCACCCGTCTGGCGCGTGCCTACAACACCGTGGTTCCGGCGTCCGGTAAAGTGCTGACCGGTGGTGTGGATGCTAACGCCCTGCATCGTCCGAAACGCTTCTTCGGTGCTGCACGTAACGTGGAAGAGGGCGGCAGCCTTACCATCATCGCGACGGCGCTGATCGATACCGGTTCAAAAATGGACGAAGTGATTTACGAAGAATTTAAAGGTACAGGTAACATGGAACTGCACCTTTCTCGTAAAATCGCTGAAAAACGCGTCTTCCCGGCTATCGACTACAACCGTTCCGGTACCCGTAAAGAAGAGCTGCTCACCACCCAGGAAGAGCTGCAGAAAATGTGGATCCTGCGCAAAATCATCCATCCAATGGGTGAAATTGACGCGATGGAATTCCTCATTAACAAACTGGCGATGACCAAAACCAACGACGATTTCTTCGACATGATGAAACGCTCGTAACGCAAATAAAGCCAGCGAACGCCACGTTTTTACGTGGCGTTTTTCTTTTATGGACTATACGCTAGTACCATCTACTCCCAATTTTGACTGGTCAGTGCGACAATAAGATAATTCGCACAGTAAAAACATTAATAGCTTGAATAATAAACAAATGGAACTGAAAGAGGTTTGCTTTATAACTTCAGGCTCAGCGCCTTGATGGTTATACTTCCTTGACTAACATTTGTTGAGAACATCCATTGTGAACCTACTTGATACGTTTACTGAACTAACCAGTATTTTCTTGTTTACCACCTGCTTTTTGTTTCTGGCACGTAAGGTGGCGAAATATCTGGGGTTAGTGGATAAACCCAACTTCCGTAAGCGTCATCAAGGCATGATCCCTTTGGTCGGGGGCATCTCTGTTTTCGCGGGGATCTGCTTCACGTTCGCCATTGCGGATTACTATATTCCACATGCCAGACTGTACCTGACCTGCGCGACGGTGCTTGTGGTGGTTGGCGCTCTTGACGATCGTTATGATATTAGCGTCAAAATCCGCGCCTTCGTTCAGGCCGCTGTGGCTATTGCTATGATGGTGTTCGCTAAGCTGCACTTGAGTAGCCTGGGCTATATTTTTGGCTCCTGGGAGATGGAACTCGGTCCGTTCGGCTATTTCCTGACTCTTTTTGCCGTGTGGGTGGCGATTAACGCGTTCAACATGGTTGACGGTATTGATGGTTTGCTGGGAGGCCTGTCCTGCGTCTCATTTGCCGCAATTGGTTTGATTTTATGGTTCGATGGGCAATACAGCCTTGCTATGTGGTGTTTTGCCATGATTGCGGCCATCCTGCCTTATATCCTGCTAAATCTCGGCGCATTGGGCCGACGCTATAAAGTATTCATGGGTGATGCGGGTAGCACGCTTATCGGCTTTACCATTATTTGGATCTTGCTGGAAACTACTCAGGGTGATGTTCACCCCATTAGCCCGGTAACGGCATTATGGATTATCGCTATCCCGTTAATGGATATGGTTGCGATTATGTATCGCCGCCTGCGTAAAGGGATGAGTCCTTTCTCTGCTGACCGTCAGCACATTCATCATTTGATCATGCGAGCCGGATTCACTTCCAGGCAGGCATTTGTGCTTATTACGCTGGCGGCTGCTATTCTAGCGGCGATTGGCGTGACGGCGGAATATACACATTTTGTGCCTGAATGGGCTATGTTGGTATTGTTCTTGCTAGCTTTTTCTCTCTACGGCTACTGCATCAAGCGCGCATGGAAGGTAGCACGCTTCATTAAACGTATTAAGCGCAGGATGCGTCGTAACAGTGGCAAACATACAACATTAACTAAGTAAAACCGGGACTATGATGACTCAACCGTTGGCGGGAGCGAAATCAGTGGTAACTGAGAATGAGCTGGATATTCGGGGTTTGTTTCGCGTGTTATGGGCAGGCAAACTTTGGATTGCGGGGATCGCGCTGGGGTTTGCAGTGTTAGCGCTGGCCTATACGTTCTTTGCAAAACAAGAGTGGAGCGCCACGGCAATCACGGACAGGCCAACGGTTAACATGCTCGGGGGGTACTATTCCCAGCAGCAATTCCTGCGAAACCTGGATATCAAAGCCAATCTTGCCACACCTGACCAGGCTTCCGTTATGGATGAAGCCTATAAAGAGTTTGTAATGCAGCTGGCTTCGTGGGATACGCGTCGCGACTTCTGGTCCCAGACGGATTACTACAAGCAGCGCCGGGTTGATAACACCAAAGCCGATGCCGCCCTGCTGGACGATCTCATTAACAATATTCAATTTATGCCGGGCGATGCGCTACGTAACGTCAACGACAGCGTCAAGCTGATTGCAGAAACCGCGCCGGACGCCAACAACCTGTTGCGCCAGTACGTCGCGTTTGCCAGCCAGCGTGCCGCAAGCCATCTGAATGAAGAGCTTAAAGGTGCCTGGGCAGCCCGCACCATCCAGATGAAAGCCCAGGTGAAACGTCAGGAAGAGGTGGCAAAAACCATTTTCGGTCGCCGCGTGCATAACATTGAGCAGGCGCTGAAAATTGCGGAACAGCACAATATTTCCCGTACTGAGACGGACGTGCCGGCTGATGAACTGCCTGACTCTGAAATGTTCCTTCTTGGTCGCCCTATGCTGCAGGCGCGTCTGGAAAACCTGAAGGCCGTAGGGCCTGATTTTGACCTCGATTACGATCAAAATCGCGCGATGCTTAATACGCTTAATGTCGGCCCATCCATGGATCCGCGTTTTCAGACCTATCGTTATTTGAGAACGCCTGAAGAACCTGTAAAACGCGACAGTCCGCGCCGCGCATTCCTGATGATCATGTGGGGGATTGTGGGCGCACTCGTTGGTGCTGGCGTGGCGTTAACGCGTCGTCGTACAAACTAAGAACGCCGTTTACGATGAAGGCTACGGCCTTCATCGCCTAATCGAAGAGAATCGATGTGAAAGTACTAACCGTATTTGGCACCAGACCGGAGGCCATAAAGATGGCGCCTCTGGTTCATGCGCTGGCCAGCGATCCTGATATTGAAGCGAAAGTCTGCGTCACGGCCCAGCACCGTGAAATGCTCGACCAGGTTTTAACGCTCTTTTCCATCGTCCCGGATTACGATCTGAATATTATGAAACCGGGGCAAGGCTTGACGGAAATCACTTGCCGCATACTGCAAGATCTCAAGCCCATCCTGGAGTCATTCAAGCCCGACGTCGTGCTGGTGCATGGTGATACCACAACAACGATGGCAACAAGTCTGGCTGCGTTTTACCAGCGTATTCCCGTCGGCCATGTTGAGGCGGGTCTGCGTACCGGCAACCTTTATTCACCGTGGCCGGAAGAGGCCAACCGTACGCTGACCGGCCATCTGGCAATGTACCACTTTGCGCCAACCGAGAACTCGCGTCAGAACCTGCTGCGCGAAAATATTGTCGATAACAAAATCTTTGTGACCGGCAATACGGTTATTGATGCGTTGATTTGGGTACGTGACCGCGTCCTGGCAAACAGCGAATTGCAGGAACAACTTGCCGCCCGCTATCCATTCCTGAATAACGGCAAAAAAACCATTCTGGTTACTGGCCACCGTCGCGAAAGCTTTGGCCGGGGTTTTGAGCAAATCTGCCACGCGCTGGCTGAAATCGCCGCGCAGAACGACGATGTGCAAATTGTCTATCCGGTACACCTTAACCCTAACGTCAGCGAGCCGGTGAACCGCATCCTGGGCCATGTCGAAAATGTTCTTCTGATTGAACCTCAGGACTACATGCCGTTTGTCTGGCTGATGAACCATGCCTGGCTGATCCTCACCGATTCCGGCGGCATTCAGGAAGAAGCGCCCTCTCTCGGCAAACCGGTACTGGTGATGCGTGAAACCACTGAACGTCCGGAAGCGGTGAAAGCGGGGACGGTGCGTCTGGTTGGCACCAACGCGCAACTCATCGTCGAAGAGGTCACGCGCCTGCTGCACGACGATGAAGCGTATCAGGCGATGAGCCGAGCCCATAATCCGTATGGAGACGGGCAGGCTTGTGGTCGTATTTTGCATGCACTTAAACACAATCGGGTATCGCTATGAGTTTTACTACCATCTCTGTCATTGGTCTTGGCTACATTGGCTTGCCTACCGCGGCGGCGTTTGCCTCTCGTCAAAAACAGGTTGTCGGTGTGGATATCAACGCACGCGCGGTGGAAACCATTAACCGTGGCGAAATTCATATTGTGGAGCCCGATCTTGACCGCGTGGTGAAAGAGGCGGTGGAGGGCGGTTTCCTGCGTGCCAGCACGACCCCAGTTGAAGCGGATGCCTACCTGATTGCCGTCCCTACCCCGTTTAAAGGCGACCACGAGCCGGATATGGTTTACGTCGAGGCGGCGGCAAAATCCATTGCACCCGTGCTGAAGAAAGGGGCGCTGGTGATCCTTGAATCGACCTCTCCGGTTGGTGCTACCGAGCAGATGGCACAGTGGCTGGCCGAGGCGCGCCCTGATTTACGTTTCCCGCAGCAGGCGGGTGAGCAGGCGGATATCAACATCGCCTACTGTCCGGAGCGCGTGCTGCCGGGTCAGGTCATGGTCGAATTGATTAAAAACGACCGCGTGATTGGCGGTATGACGCCCGTCTGTTCCGAACGAGCCAGCGCGCTCTATAAGATTTTCCTCGAAGGCGAGTGTGTGGTGACCAACTCCCGCACCGCCGAGATGTGCAAGCTGACGGAAAACAGCTTCCGCGACGTCAATATCGCCTTTGCGAACGAACTGTCGCTGATCTGCGCCGATCAGGGGATTAACGTCTGGGAGCTGATTAGCCTGGCGAATCGCCATCCGCGCGTCAACATTCTCCAGCCCGGCCCGGGCGTGGGCGGACACTGTATCGCCGTCGATCCGTGGTTTATCGTGGCGCAGAATCCGGCGCAGGCGCGCCTGATCCGTACCGCGCGTGAAGTGAACGACAGCAAGCCTCACTGGGTGCTCAATCAGGTTAAAGCGACGGTTGCGGATTGTCTGGCAGAGAGCGGCAAGCGCGCCAGCGAGCTGAAAATTGCCTGCTTTGGTCTGGCATTTAAACCGAACATTGACGATCTGCGTGAAAGCCCGGCAATGGAAATTGCTGAGATGATTGCCGAATGGCACAAGGGCGAAACGCTGGTGGTTGAGCCGAATATCCATGAGTTACCGGCAAAACTGGCGGGGCACTGCACGCTGACTGCGCTGGACGACGCGCTGGCGGCGGCGGACGTGCTGGTGCTGCTGGTGGATCATAAAGAGTTTAAAGCGACGTCCGGCGATGCCGTTCGTCAGCAGTATATTGTGGATACCAAAGGTGTCTGGCGTTGAATAGCCTGAATGGGGTGCTCGAGTCCCTGCAGTGGGAGAGTGCCTTTTTCGGCCTGCCGTCGGCCATCGTGCGTCTGCGCGATGACGCGCCGGTGCTGGCTGAATCAGATTTTATCGCCTGGCAACGGGTGCAGGCGAAGATCCCAGCGGAGCGTGCCGATCTGCTTGACGCGCTCCAGCAACACGGCTTTCAGCTGGTTGAAGGTGAGGTCGATCTTTCCATTACCCTCACCCGGCATGATGCATCCGGCGCGGAAATCGCAACGGATCAGGACATCCCCGTGCTGCGTCAGATGGCGACCCGGGCGTTTGCGCAGAGCCGCTTTCGTACGCCCTGGTATGCGCCTGACGATAGCGGGCGTTTCTATGCCCAGTGGATAGAGAATGCGGTCAAAGGTACCTTTGACCACGTCTGCCTGGTTTTCCGTGCAGGGGACGGTCAAATCCAGGGGTTCGTCTCGCTGCGTAAGCTCAACGAGCGCGAGGCGCGCATTGGCTTATTAGCCGGGCGCGGCATGGGTGAAAAACTTATGCAGGCGGCGCTGCACTGGGCGCAGCAGCAGCAGCTTGTGGCGCTGCGGGTCGCGACCCAACTGGGCAACACCGCCGCGCTTAAACGTTATATTGCGAGTGGTGCCAACGTCGACGCCACCGCCTACTGGTTATACAGGTGACAAGATGATTCCATTTAACGCACCACCCGTTGTCGGAACTGAACTCGACTATATGCAGTCTGCCATGGGCAGCGGCAAACTCTGCGGTGACGGCGGTTTTACCCGTCGCTGTCAGCAGTGGATGGAGCAGCATTTTCACAGCGCCAAAGTGCTGCTGACCCCGTCCTGTACGGCATCGCTGGAAATGGCGGCGCTGCTGCTGGATATCCAGCCCGGCGATGAAGTGATCATGCCGAGCTATACCTTCGTTTCCACGGCGAATGCGTTTGTTCTGCGCGGGGCGAAAATCGTCTTTGTGGATATCCGCCCGGACACCATGAACATTGATGAGACGCTGATCGAAGCGGCGATTACCGACAAAACGCGCGCGATCGTGCCGGTTCACTACGCGGGCGTGGCCTGTGAAATGGACACCATCATGGCCATCGCTAAAAAACATAATCTGTTCGTGGTGGAAGATGCCGCGCAGGGCGTGATGTCTACCTACAAGGGACGCGCGCTGGGCACGATTGGCCACATTGGCTGCTTTAGCTTCCACGAAACCAAAAACTACACAGCGGGCGGAGAAGGTGGCGCGACGCTGATTAACGACCGGGCCCTCGTGGAGCGGGCGGAAGTGATCCGCGAAAAAGGCACCAACCGCAGCCAGTTCTTCCGGGGTCAGGTAGACAAATACACCTGGCGCGATATCGGCTCCAGCTATCTGATGGCGGATCTGCAGGCGGCGTACCTGTGGGCGCAGCTGGAAGCGGCGGAACGTATCAACCTTCAGCGTCTTTCCCTGTGGCAAACGTATTACGATGCGCTTGAGCCTCTGGCCAAAGCCGGGCGTATTGAACTGCCGACCATCCCGGCAGATTGCGTCCACAATGCGCATATGTTCTACATCAAGCTGCGCGATAACGACGATCGCAGTCAGTTAATTGCCTGGCTGAAAGAGGCCGAAATTATGGCGGTGTTCCACTATATTCCTCTGCATTCCAGCCCGGCCGGAGAAGCGTTTGGGATGTTCGCGGGTGAAGACCGTTACACCACCAAAGAAAGTGAGCGTTTGCTTCGTTTGCCACTGTTCTACAATCTCGCGCCTGTTAACCAGCGTACGGTGATTAATACCCTTCTGAGTTATTTCGGCTGATATGTCTCTGGCAAAAGCATCGGTGTGGACCGCCGCGTCCACGCTTGTAAAAATTGGCGCCGGGCTGCTGGTCGTCAAGCTGCTGGCCGTCTCATTTGGCCCCTCAGGCGTGGGGCTGGCGGGTAATTTCCGCCAGCTTGTCACCGTCCTTGGGGTGCTGGCCGGTGCCGGTATCTTCAACGGCGTGACCAAATACGTTGCGCAGTATCACGATGATGCGGCTCAGCTGCGCAGGGTGGTGGGCACCTCCTCGGCGATGGTCACGGGTTTTTCGACCCTGATGGCGATTGTTTTTCTGGTGGCGGCGGCCCCCATCAGCCAGGGGTTGTTCGGGCACACCCATTACCAGGGGCTGGTGCGTCTGGTCGCGTTGGTTCAGATGGGCATTGCCTGGGCTAACCTGCTGCTGGCGCTGATGAAAGGATTTCGTGATGCTGCGGGGAACGCGCTTGCCTTAATCCTGGGCAGCGTCATCGGCGTGATTGCCTATTACTTCTGCTTTCGCCTGGGCGGCTATGAAGGCGCACTGCTTGGGCTGGCGCTGGTCCCGGCGCTGGTTGTTGTGCCTGCGGCGTTCATGCTGATGCGTCGGGGCGTCATCCCTCTAAGCTACCTGAAACCGCAATGGGATAAGGTGCTTGCCAGCCAGCTGGGTAAATTTACCCTCATGGCGCTCATCACTTCCGTCACGCTGCCGGTGGCCTACGTGATGATGCGAAACCTGCTGGCGGCGCATTATAGCTGGGATGAAGTGGGGATCTGGCAGGGCGTAAGCAGTATTTCCGACGCCTATCTCCAGTTTATTACGGCTTCCTTTAGCGTTTACCTGCTGCCAACCTTATCGCGTCTGACGTCCAGACAAGAAATAACGCGTGAGATTTTCCGATCGCTGCGCTTTGTGTTACCCGCTGTGGCGGCTGCCAGCTTTACCGTTTGGTTATTGCGCGATGTCGCCATCTGGCTGCTGTTCTCGGCGAAGTTCACCGCCATGCGCGATCTCTTTGCCTGGCAGCTGGTGGGTGATGTACTGAAAGTGGGTGCTTACGTTTTCGGCTATCTGGTGATTGCAAAAGCGTCCCTGCGGCTGTATGTCCTGGCGGAAATTAGCCAGTTTGCGTTACTGACAGCATTTTCACACTGGCTGATACCTGCGCACGGTGCGCTGGGGGCGGCTCAGGCCTACATGGCAACCTATATCGTTTATTTCGCCGCCTGTTGCGGCGTATTTTTATTGTGGCGTAAACGCGCATGACTGCACTGATTCACATCCTGGGATCGGATATCCCACACCATAACCAGACCGTTTTGCGGTTCTTCAACGACGAGCTGGCATCGGGTAATCCTGATGCGCGTGAGTTTATGGTTGCAGGTCAGGATAAGGGCCTGAGCGCAGCATTTCCGGCGCTAACTGTTCGCTTCTGGCCGGATAAGGCCGCGCTGGCGAAGGCGGTTGTTGCCAAAGCCAAAGCGGATCGTAAGCAACGTTTCTTTTTCCACGGGCAGTTCAATACCGGCCTGTGGCTGGCGCTGCTCAGCGGGGGGATTAAACCCTCCCTGTGCAGCTGGCATATCTGGGGAGCCGATCTCTACGAAGTCTCCCGCGGCTGGAAATTCCGTCTTTTCTATCCCCTGCGCCGCATGGCGCAGGGGCGCGTAGGCAGTGTGTTTGCCACCCGTGGCGATCTCAACTATTTTGCTAAACAGCACCCGAACGTGCGCGGCGAGCTACTCTATTTCCCAACCCGCATGGATCCTGCGCTGAACGCCATGACGAATGACACGGTGCGTGAAGGCAAGCTAACGATCCTGGTGGGGAATTCCGGCGATCGCAGTAACGAACACGTCGCGGCGCTCAGGGCGGTGCATCAGCAGTTCGGCGACGCGGTGAACGTGGTGGTGCCGATGGGCTATCCCGCCAACAACGACGCCTATATTGATGAGGTTCGCCAACAGGGACTTGCGCTGTTTAGTGCAGAAAATCTGCACATCCTCAGCGATAAGCTGGAATTTGATGAATATCTTGCGCTGCTGAGAAAATGCGATCTTGGCTATTTCATCTTTGCCCGGCAGCAGGGAATTGGCACACTGTGTTTGCTGATTCAGGCGGGTGTACCGTGCGTGCTCAACCGCGACAACCCATTCTGGCAGGACATGGCCGAACAGCATCTTCCGGTGCTGTTCACTACCGATGTGCTCAATGAAGAGGTTGTTCGGGAAGCTCAGCGGCAGCTGGCTCTGGTGGATAAAAATTCCATCGACTTCTTTAGCCCGAATTACATTACGCCGTGGCACCGCGCGCTGCGTATCGCAGCAGGAGACAAAGCATGAGTCAGTTGCAATTCAGCGGCTTACTGGTTGTCTGGCTTCTGAGCACTCTGTTTATCGCCACGCTTACCTGGTTTGAATTCCGCCGGGTGCGTTTCAACTTTAACGTGTTCTTCTCGTTACTGTTTCTGCTGACCTTCTTTTTCGGCTTCCCGCTAACCAGCATTCTGGTCTTCCGTTTTGACGTGAGCGTCGCGCCGCCGGAAATCCTGCTCCAGGCGCTTCTGGCGGCGACCTGCTTCTATGCGGTTTACTACGTCACCTATAAAACGCGTCTGCGTTCAGCACAGGCTACTGCCCCGCGTCGGGCGCTTTTTACCATGAATCGGGTGGAGACCCACCTGACGTGGGTGATGCTGATGACCATCGCCCTGGTCAGCGTCGGTATCTTTTTCATGCATAACGGCTTCCTGCTGTTTAAGCTCCACTCCTACAGCCAGATTTTTTCGGCTGAAGTCTCGGGCGTGGCGCTTAAGCGTTTCTTCTACTTCTTCATTCCGGCGATGCTGGTGATCTTTTACCTGCGTCAGGACAGCAAAGCGTGGCTGTTCTTCCTGGTCAGTACCGTCGCGTTTGGCATCCTGACCTACATGATTGTGGGCGGCACGCGCGCGAACATTATTATCGCCTTCGCGATCTTCCTGTTTATCGGCATCATCCGCGGCTGGATCTCGCTGTGGATGCTGGTTGCGGCAGGGGTGTTTGGCATTGTGGGGATGTTCTGGCTGGCGCTGAAGCGCTACGGGATGAACGTGGCGGGCGATGAGGCGTTTTACACGTTCCTCTACCTGACGCGCGATACCTTCTCGCCATGGGAAAACCTGGCATTGCTGCTGCAAAACTACGACAAGATTGATTTCCAGGGGCTGGCGCCGATTGTTCGCGACTTCTACGTCTTTATCCCTTCATGGCTATGGCCGGACCGGCCTGGCGTGGTGCTTAACACGGCAAATTACTTTACCTGGGAAGTGCTGAACAACCATTCCGGTCTGGCAATCTCGCCAACGCTGATTGGTTCCCTGGTGGTGATGGGAGGGGCGTGGTTCATTCTGCCCGGGGCGGTTGCCGTGGGGCTGATTATCAAGTGGTTCGACTGGCTTTACGTGCGTGGCAACGAAGAGACCAACCGCTATAAAGCCGCCATTTTGCACAGTTTCTGCTTTGGTGCCATTTTCAATATGATCGTTCTGGCGCGCGAAGGGCTGGACTCGTTCGTGTCGCGCGTGGTGTTCTTCATGGTCGTTTTCGGCGTCTGCCTGTTACTGGCCAAACTGCTGTACTGGCTGTTTGACAGCGCAGGGCTTGTGCACAAGCGCGAGCGGCAGGGCAGCACAACGCTGTCGCAAGTCTGAGTAAGGATAGTAATGACTGATAAAATTTCTGCACCGCGCTATGCGCTCCGTGGCCTGCAGCTTATTGGCTGGCGCGACATGCAGCACGCGCTGGACTTTCTGTTCGCCGACGGCCAGATGAAATCCGGTACGCTGGTGGCCATCAACGCGGAAAAAATGCTGGCGGTTGAGGATAATGCGGAAGTCAAAAGCCTGATTGAAGCGGCTGAATTTAAATACGCGGACGGGATCAGCGTGGTCCGCTCTATCCGTAAAAAGTATCCTGACGCTAATGTTTCCCGCGTGGCGGGTGCCGATCTCTGGGAGCAGCTTATGGCCCGCGCAGGTGCGCAGGGCACGCCCGTGTTCCTGATTGGCGGGAAGCCGGAGATACTGGCCCAGACGGAGGAGAAACTGCGTCGTCAATGGAATGTTAATATCGTCGGCAGCCAGGACGGTTACTTCAAACCGGAAGATCGGCAGGCTCTGTTTGAGCGCGTTCGTGACAGCGGGGCGAAAATTGTCACCGTGGCGATGGGGTCCCCGCGCCAGGAGCTCCTGATGCGCGACTGCCGTCTGGTCTGTCCGGATGCCCTCTACATGGGCGTCGGCGGCACGTACGACGTCTTTACCGGCCACGTTAAGCGTGCGCCAAAGGTCTGGCAAAATCTGGGACTAGAGTGGCTGTACCGCCTGCTATCGCAACCGACGCGCATTAAACGACAGATCCGTCTGCTTCGCTACCTCACCTGGCATTACACCGGGAAAATGTAATCAAAATGTAGCGCGATATGCTATTCGCGCTGCAACTCGCCTGCAAAACTGCTGATAATCTGTGCAATGCATTCATTTTTTTAATGCATCGTTTGCCATTTGGCAGATTTTAAGAAACCATTCGCTCCGTATTTTAGTACCCCTAAAAAACAATACCCGGTCTTAAGCCGGGAAACAGCAAACACAACCGAGGATCTATGGCAGAGAAAAAACCGGAGCTACAGCGTGGGCTGGAAGCTCGTCATATTGAACTGATAGCGCTGGGCGGCACTATCGGCGTGGGCCTGTTTATGGGCTCCGCAAGTACGCTCAAATGGGCAGGCCCTTCCGTATTACTGGCGTATATTATCGCCGGGCTGTTTGTCTTCTTCATTATGCGTTCCATGGGTGAAATGCTCTTCCTGGAGCCGGTAACCGGCTCTTTCGCCGTTTACGCGCACCGTTATATGAGCCCGTTCTTCGGCTATCTGACCGCCTGGTCATACTGGTTTATGTGGATGGCGGTGGGCATCTCAGAAATCACTGCAATAGGGGTCTACGTCCAGTTCTGGTTCCCGGACATGGTCCAGTGGATACCCGCGCTCATTGCCGTGGGGCTGGTGGCGCTGGCAAACCTGGCCGCCGTGCGCCTTTACGGTGAAATTGAGTTCTGGTTCGCAATGATCAAAGTCACCACGATTATCGTGATGATTGTCGTCGGCCTGGGCGTGATTTTCTTCGGCTTTGGCAACGGTGGACACGCTATCGGCTTTGGCAACCTGACCGAAAACGGCGGCTTCTTCGCCGGCGGCTGGAAGGGATTCCTGACGGCGCTGTGTATCGTTGTGGCCTCGTATCAGGGCGTGGAGCTGATCGGTATTACCGCCGGTGAAGCGAAAAACCCGCAGGTCACGCTGCGTAGCGCGGTAGGCAAAGTGCTGTGGCGTATCCTGATTTTCTATGTGGGCGCGATCTTCGTCATCGTGACCATCTTCCCGTGGAACGAAATTGGCACGACCGGTAGCCCGTTTGTATTAACCTTCGCCAAAATTGGTATCACGGCGGCGGCGGGTATCATCAACTTTGTGGTCCTGACGGCTGCGTTGTCTGGCTGTAACAGCGGGATGTACAGCTGCGGGCGTATGCTCTATGCGCTCTCGAAGAACAACCAACTGCCTGCGGCGATGAGCAAAGTCTCACGTGCTGGCGTGCCGGTGGCGGGGGTCGCGGTCTCCATTGTGATCCTGCTGATTGGCTCTTGCCTGAATTACATCATTCCTAACCCGCAGCGCGTGTTCGTTTACGTCTACAGCGCCAGCGTACTGCCGGGGATGGTGCCGTGGTTTGTTATCCTCATTAGCCAGCTGCGTTTCCGTCAGGCGCATAAAAAGGCGATTGAAAGCCACCCGTTCCGCTCAATTCTGTTCCCCTATGCGAACTATTTGACGATGGCGTTCCTGATTTGCGTATTAATCGGGATGTACTTTAATGAAGATACTCGCATGTCGCTGTTTGTCGGGGTGATCTTCCTTGCGGCTGTAACGGCTGCATATAAGCTTTTTGGCCTGGGTCGCCGTGCCACCACGCATAAAGTGGAGGAATAAGCGGCAAAATGTGCAAACCATAACCAAACGCGCATTTTTTTCAAAAAAGCACTAGACAGCGGGGACGGAGGTACGTAATATCCAGCCCCGCAACGGCGCTAAGCGCCCGTAGCTCAGCTGGATAGAGCGCTGCCCTCCGGAGGCAGAGGTCTCAGGTTCGAATCCTGTCGGGCGCACCATTTACCCGGTGCTGGAGCTGCGGTGGTCTGAGAAGTAGTCAGTACCGCGTGAGTTAAGAATACAGTGGTGGCTATAGCTCAGTTGGTAGAGCCCTGGATTGTGATTCCAGTTGTCGTGGGTTCGAATCCCATTAGCCACCCCATTATTTGAAAGAGTTGTGAATTGCGAAGGTGGCGGAATTGGTAGACGCGCTAGCTTCAGGTGTTAGTGTCCTTTGGATGTGGGGGTTCGAGTCCCCCCCCTCGCACCACGACTTTTTAAATGAATTGAACTAAAAATTCAAAAAAGCAGTACATCGGCGAGTAGCGCAGCTTGGTAGCGCAACTGGTTTGGGACCAGTGGGTCGGAGGTTCGAATCCTCTCTCGCCGACCAATTTTGAACCCCGCTTCGGCGGGGTTTTTTGTTTTCTGCGATTCTTCATCCCTGTCGTCATTCCCCAACAACGTCCTTTTTCATTGTCGCAATCCAGCGACATGCAACTTGTTGAAATTTAAATAAATAACTATTTATGGGTTTTGCTGTCTCCTCCTGACGACATATTTCTGCGTTTACCGATATGTTGTAGAGATTAAGACGGCGCTCAACAGCATAATTTCCTTTTATCTTAAAATGTTGCGTCATGTAAAAGTTCTGGGTGTCATGTTGGCACGTTACGTGCAATAATATACGCGTAGATGCTCATTCCATCTCTTATGTTCGCCTTAGTGCCTCATAAACTCAGGAATGACGCAGAGCCATTTACGGTGCTTATCGTCCACTGACAGATGTCGCTTCGGCCTCATCAGACACCATGGACATAACGTTGAGTGAAGCACCAAATATGTTGTCTTACAGACCTGTTTTAACGCCTGCTTTTATAGCAGGCGTTTTTTTATGCCTTATTCCCGATACCCACGCATGATCAGGGCGACCACCAGCAGGGCGGCTGACGAGACCGTATAGAGCGCCAGCACTGAGCCAAGCCCAACTGCCACCATCGCTGTAATACCAGTGAAAAGAGAGGCGCTGAGCGTTTGCCAGCGCCAGGCTTTACTGCTGGCCGACGCGGTTTGCGTGATATGAAAACTGCTAAGTACGCCAAACGTGCCGGCCGCGAAGAGAACGTTCGAGGCCAGATGCGCGATAAAGATCATGCCCAGCGCAAATGCCATCCACCCGGACAATAACGGCAGCATTCCATAAGCGGCCAGAAAGATACCGAGACAAACGATGATTCGCGGGGTGCGAGCGGCAAAGCGCGTCAGGCTCTCTTTTTTTAGGAGCATGGGGCCGCAAAGTTGTCCCATGCTCCTTGCGAAAAGCAGAGGCAGGGCAAGACCCGCCGCATCCTGAGGATGGAGCTGCTGCGCCAGGGCCGGAAGTAGCGCCATAGCCGGTGAGCCGACGGCCGCCAGCGCCGGCAGAATGAGCAGGCTGCGCTTTTGCCGAACGGTCAACCTCCGCCAGCGCAGTGGCGCGGGGGCTGTCTCTTCTCCGGGGAGCGGTAGCAATGGCGCAGAAAACCGGCGTCCAGCCAGCCACAGCAGTAACAGCGACCCGAGAAAGCTGGCGGCATCAATAGCCAGCAAGGTAAACACTGAGGTCTGCTTGAACAGCACCACGCCGAGTCCGGTACCTAATAACACCTGAGAAGCAAAAATCACATTTTCCAGACAGGTCGCAGCAGGCAGCTCTGCTTCGCTAAGTCCACGCTTAAAGAGCATTGTCATTGCGGGCCAGCTCATCCCGCTGAGCAGCGCTTCGGTAGATTGCACGGCGAGTAGCGAGGCAATGCTGTGATAACCCGCCCCGAGCAGGGGGAAGAGCAGGGCGAGCAATCCCAGCCCCTCGGTCAGTATCAGCAGGAATACTGGAGAATAGCGCGAGCACAGCTTTTCGCCGATCGTGCTGCCGATGAATCCCGGAACCGTAGCGAAAAGAAAAGCGAGGGTTAGCAGGGCGGGCGGGGCCGACCACGCTAACAGTAAACCAAAGACCACGACCTGGGTTAAACCATTTCCCAGCGAAGAGAAGATAAAAGCACAGGCAAGCAGGCGCAGCCAGCGGTGGCAGCGCAGCGCTTCAATAAGCGCATACAAAAGCGAGTTCATGAAGATTTCCTTTCAAAAACGATTTAATCCACGCTGCAGAAAGTGCGCGTGTGTGAAAAAAGGTTAATGAAAAGACATCGTTACATTGGCGGATTCGTTTGCAGATGTGGATGTAAAGAATGTAGCAGGAGAAAGGCGATAAAAAAAGGAGGCCGTCTGGCCTCCTTTTTATTTACTGTTGCGTACCGTTGTTTTGCAGCGTCAATAGCAACCCATCTCGCCGCATGGCAGCTGCCTCTTCCGGCTTATGCTGCTTGTCCAGCGTATCGGCAAGCCATGCGTAGTCAAAGGCATCCGGACGCTGTTTCAGCGCCGCGCGGAAGGCGAGGCTCGCCTCCTGCCATTCTCCGTGCTTCATCAGCGATTGACCAAGCGTGCTCCACAGCAGCGGGCGGTCACCGACGGTTTTAATCTGCTGACGCAGTATTTTTTCGATTTGCTCAGGGTTATTGGTTTTCAGGCGTGGGATCACCATCACCAGACGATCGTCGTACTGGCGCTTCAGACCGTCGAGAAGAATTTCCTGAGCCGTGTCATGGTCGTCACATTCAATAAGATGTTCCGCCATGGCAACCTGCAGAGGAACCTGCTGGCGCGTTTTACGGCTCTGATTCTTCCACCACGTTTTCAGACCGTCGCTGCCCAGGTCGGCGCGCGCCTGATCCATCAGGCCAATCCATGCCAGACGCTGAAGTTCATCACGATGTTCATCGTCGCCTACCTCGGCCTTCGCCATTGACGGAATGATGTCCAGCAGTGAACCCCAGGCGCCGGTACGAATATAGGCCTGCTCGGCAAGACGCAGCACTTCCGGATGGCGTGGCGCGACTTCCAGCAGGCGATCGATACCGTGGCGAGCCGCGTGATTTTCATTGCGCGCCAGCTGCAGACGAACGCGCGTGATTTCTACCGGAATCGGGTCACCGTGAGCCAGCTCTGCCGCCCGCTCCAGATGCTGATTGGCACGGGCTTCGTCACCGCGCTGCTGCGCCGCTTCGGCTGCGAGCAGATAATTCACCACCGGCTGTTCGGCGTGGTCGGCGTTTTTCGACATCAGCTTTTCAACCTGCTGATAGTCACCCTCGGCAAGCTTAAGCAGCGCCTGTTCGGTCTGCTTACGGGCGCGGCGACGTTTGCGGCCAACGAACCAGCCGCGCGTGTGGGCACCGGTGCGGAAAATACGGCGCAGGATCCACTCGATCGCAAACAGCACCACCACGCCGAGGATCAGAATGATCGTCAGGCCCGTTACGCTGGTTTCGATATTGTAGTTATCGGTCTGGATCAGGACGTAGCCCTGATGACCCGCAAGCATGGGGCCCAGCACGATCCCGGCAATCAGCAGGACGAAGAGTAAGAGGACTTTTAGCATCATTACTCTCCCTGCGGTGCGCTTTCAGACGCGGGTGCGGAAGCAGGAGCGGCTGCCGCTCCGCCCGACGGCTCTGCCGGCACGCCCGGCTGCGCCAGCAGGTTACGTACGCGCGTCTGCATCAGTTTCTCCAGAATCGGCTGGCTGGCCAGCTTATCCGGCACGTTCATGGTGATGTTCTGCTGGCTCAGCTTATCAATGTCTTCGAGGAAGGCGGTGGTCGTCGCATCATCGGTGTTGTAGTAGGCGCGTACCCACGTTGAGACGTTATCCAGCGCCTGTTTGTAGGTCTCTTCCTGATGACGCGGCACGGCCTGCGCCGCCACCAGCAGGCGGGAACGAATGTTCTCGCGCAGATAGATATCCTGATTCGGCGCCAGCAGCGGCACGGCGGTTTCGTCGCGACGGCGGATAGTGATGAAGCTGTCCATAAAGTTCTGCCAGCTTTTCTGCAGGTTTATGCGCCATTCGCTCAGGGAGCTGGAAAGCTCGGTACCGTCGGAATCCATCGGGGAGTCGTCGTCGTTATTATCCGCCAGCTGCAGGTTATCAATCTGATTCGAAAGCTGGTTCACCTTGAGGATAATGCCGTCGTAATCCACCTGCGAGACGGCGGAGAGGCTGGCGATATCTTCGGTGATCGCGCGACGGGCAGCGATGAGGCTCGGGTCGTTCATGTCTGCCAGGCTCGCATCGGCGCTTTTCAGCAGCGCGGCGGCAGTGGTGACGTCCTGATCGCTCCAGAGCTTACGTCCGGCGAGCTTCACCAGGAAGTCAGCCTGCGAGAGCAGCCAGGTTTTGGCATCGGTGCCGGAAATCGTGGCGACTTTCTGCTGCACGTCGCCCAGCTGTTTGGTCAGATCTTCCTGTTTGCTGTTCGCTTCGGCAAGCGCGGCGGCCTGCTGCTTAATCACCGCTTCCAGCTCGGTTTTCTGCGACTCCTGCGCTTTTTGCAGGGCGGTGAGCTGATTCACCAGCGCATCGCTGGTGGACGTTTGGTTAGCACCCTGTTGCTTCACCAGACCGTACAGGCCCACCCCTGCTGCCAGCGCAATGGCGATGGCAATCGCGCTCAGCGTGAGGCTCGTTTTGTTGCTGCCGTTTTTCTTCTCAGCGGTTTTCTCTGTCGTCTCTGGCTGTGGCGTCGTCTCCACAGTCTCCCTGGTCTCTTCAACCACGGCGGAGGATTTGTCGTGTTCCGTCATTATGGCTTCCCATTTGAGAGTTATTGTAATGCGCGCAGCAGCGCATCGTTGTCGGCGTTATCAGCGATCCGAATATCCTGCCAGCCCAGTTCCCGGGCCTGGTTCGCCAGACGCTCACTGACGACCAGAAGCCGACAGCGGAGTAACCAGTTTTCGCGATACCAAAGCGGTATCAGCGACCAAAGCTGTTGTAACATTTCACCGCTGGTGACCACCAGCGTATTAATGCCGCGCGCGTGCCAGCGCATCGCCTCTTCCGCGCCATCGTAGTGTTTTGCACAGCGCTGATAGCACTCAATGAACGTCACGTCTGCACCACGCTCACGCAGCGTTTCGCCCAGCAGTTCGCGGCCACCGTTACCGCGCAAAACGAGCGCACGCTTTCCGGCAACAGTTTGTAATTCAGGTAATTGTAGCAAGACTTCGCTGATTTCCCGATCTAACGGGTAACGAACGTCCGCGCTGCTTACGGTATGCAGCGCCAGTGCCGTTGTGCGGCCAATCGCGAAATAGCGGGGGGCGGTTGGCCAGGCCAAACCCTGCTGTTGCAGCCGCGCGTGGGCAAATTCCACGGCATGTTGCGACAGCGCAAACAGCAGGTCGCCTTCCTGAAGGGTATTCATCTGGTCGGCGAGCGCAGAGAGCTCCCGACCGGGGGAGAATTCAATGAGCGGAAAACTCCAGGCCACCTGCCCCAGTGCGCGCAGACGGCTCACTAACTGCTCTCCTGCGGGAGAAGGGCGGGTGACGAGAATACTCATGCAGGGGGCTCTCCATTATAAACGTCAGCCAGAATCTCGCGGGCGCCGTTATCCAGCAGTTCTTCAGCCAGCGACACGCCAAGCTGCTCGGCATCTTGCGCTTTACCGCGACGTTCGCCGCGTACCATCTGCGAACCGTCAGGGGCGCCCACTAGCGCGCGCAGCCACAGTTCACCTTCTGTTAATTCAGCATAGCTGCCAATCGGTACCTGGCATCCCCCTTCGAGGCGGGTATTCATTGCACGCTCGGCTTTTACGCGAATAGCGGTCTCGTCATGGTTCAGCGGTGCCAGCAGTTCGCGGGTACGCACATCGTCCAGACGGCACTCGATGCCGACGGCTCCCTGGCCCACGGCCGGGAGCGACAGCTCGGGCGGCATCGCCACGCGAATGCGCGACTCCAGCCCCAGACGCTTCAGGCCGGCAACGGCAAGAATAATGGCATCGTACTCGCCGTTATCCAGCTTGCCCAGACGCGTGCCGACGTTACCGCGCAGCGAGCGAATGATCAGGTCAGGACGACGTTCTGCGAGCTGACACTGACGGCGTAAACTGGACGTGCCAACCACGCTACCTTCTGGTAGCGCGTCGAGGGAGTCATAGTGGTTAGAGACAAACGCATCGCGCGGATCTTCGCGCTCGCAGATGGTCACCAGCCCCAGCCCTTCAGGGAACTCGACGGGCACGTCTTTCATCGAATGTACGGCGATATCGGCGCGGTTCTCAAGCAATGCCAGTTCCAGTTCTTTGACAAACAGGCCTTTGCCGCCCACTTTCGCCAGGGGCGTATCGAGGATCACGTCACCGCGCGTGACCATCGGCACCAGCTCGACGCGCAATCCACTGTGGCAGGCTTCAAGGCGCTGCTTCACATAATGTGCCTGCCAGAGCGCGAGAGGGCTTTGGCGTGTGGCAATTCTCAAAACATTGTCTAACATGCTTGTTACCGTCATTATCAATCGCTAACCATCCTAACATTGTTGACTCTGGGATGGCAGTTTTACGGTTGATGAAGCGTGAGAGGGACAAGGCGGCGTATTCGTCAGCCATAGCCGTATTCAGGAATTTACACGTACAGAACGGTGCTACACTTGTATGTAGCGCATCTTTCTTTACGGTCAACCGGCAAGGTGTTAAATTGATCACGTTTTAGACCATTTTTTCGTCGCTACCACCAAAAATGATAAGGGCGAAAAAGGGTAACGGTTATCTTTTTGAAATACTGCGGGCCCGCTGTTATTCGTGTTTTGAATAGCTTGCGCCTCCCGGAAACATCAGGCGATACGTCTTGTACCTCTATATTGAGACTCTGAAACAGAGACTGGATGCCATAAATCAACTGCGTGTGGATCGCGCGCTTGCTGCCATGGGCCCTGCTTTCCAGCAGGTATACAGTCTGCTGCCGACATTATTGCACTATCACCATCCGCTGATGCCTGGCTACCTTGACGGTAACGTTCCCCAGGGCATTTGCCTTTTCACGCCTGATGAAACCCAACAGCATTACCTGAACGAGCTGGAACTCTACCGCGGCATGCCGCCACAGGAGTCCCCGAAAGGTGAACTGCCGATTACCGGCGTTTACTCTATGGGGAGCACCTCATCGGTAGGGCAAAGCTGTTCTTCGGACCTGGACATCTGGGTCTGTCATCAGTCCTGGCTCGATAACGACGAGCGTCAGCTGCTGCAGCGCAAGTGCAGCCTGCTGGAGAGCTGGGCGGCCTCGCTCGGTGTGGAAGTGAGCTTCTTCCTGATTGATGAAAACCGTTTCCGCCATAACGAAAGCGGCAGTCTGGGGGGTGAGGACTGCGGCTCGACTCAGCACATCTTATTGCTGGATGAATTTTACCGTTCTGCTGTGCGTCTGGCCGGGAAGCGTATTCTGTGGAATATGGTCCCGTGCGAAGAAGAAGAGCATTACGATGACTACGTCATGTCGCTTTACGCGCAGGGCGTACTGACGCCAAACGAATGGCTGGACCTCGGCGGTCTGAGCTCTCTGTCAGCCGAAGAGTATTTTGGCGCAAGCCTCTGGCAGCTCTATAAAAGTATCGACTCACCGTACAAAGCGGTGCTGAAAACGCTGCTGCTGGAAGCCTATTCCTGGGAATACCCCACGCCGCGCCTGCTGGCGAAAGATATCAAGCAGCGTTTGCACGACGGGGAGATCGTCTCCTTCGGTCTGGACGCCTACTGCATGATGCTGGAGCGCGTGACCGAATACCTGAAAGCCATTGATGACACCACGCGTCTTGACCTGGTGCGTCGATGTTTCTATCTCAAAGTCTGTGAGAAATTGAGCCGCGAGCGCGCCTGCGTGGGCTGGCGTCGTGAAGTGGTCAGTCAGTTAGTGAAAGAGTGGGGATGGGACGAAGCGCGTCTGTCCATGCTCGACAACCGGGCCAACTGGAAAATCGATCAGGTGCGTGAAGCGCACAACGAACTGCTCGATGCGATGATGCAAAGCTACCGTAACCTGATCCGCTTTGCGCGCCGTAACAACCTCAGCGTTTCCGCCAGCCCGCAGGACATCGGGGTCTTGACCCGTAAGCTGTACGCCGCGTTTGAAGCGCTGCCGGGTAAAGTCACCCTGGTTAACCCGCAGATTTCGCCAGACCTGTCAGAACCAAACCTGACCTTTATCTACGTGCCGCCGGGCCGCGCAAACCGCACCGGGTGGTATCTGTATAACCGTGCGCCAAGCATGGATTCGATCGTCAGCCATCAGCCGCTGGAATATAACCGCTACCTGAACAAGCTGGTGGCCTGGGCCTGGTTTAACGGCCTGCTGACCTCGCGCACGCGCCTGTTTATCAAAGGCAACGAGGTGGTTGATCTCGCTAAGCTGCAGGAGATGGTCGCGGATGTGTCGCACCACTTCCCGCTGCGTCTGCCTGCCCCAACGCCGAAAGCGCTCTACAGCCCGTGCGAGATTCGCCATCTGGCGATTATCGTCAACCTGGAATACGACCCGACGGCGGCCTTCCGCAATCAGGTGGTTCACTTTGACTTCCGCAAGCTGGACGTCTTTAGCTTTGGCGAGCAGCAAAACTGCCTGGTGGGCAGCGTGGACCTGCTGTACCGCAACTCGTGGAACGAAGTGCGTACCCTGCATTTCAACGGCGAGCAGGCGATGATCGAAGCGCTGAAAACCATTCTCGGCAAGATGCACCAGGATGCCGCACCGCCGGACAGCGTTGAAGTGTTCTGCTACAGCCAGCATCTGCGCGGTTTAATTCGTACCCGCGTGCAGCAGCTGGTTTCTGAATGTATCGAGCTGCGTCTCTCCAGTACCCGTCAGGAAACCGGGCGCTTTAAAGCGCTGCGCGTCTCCGGCCAGACCTGGGGCCTGTTCTTCGAGCGCCTGAACGTGTCGGTACAGAAGCTGGAAAACGCCATCGAGTTCTACGGCGCGATTTCACACAACAAGCTGCATGGCCTGTCGGTGCAGGTGGAAACCAACCACGTTAAGCTGCCGCAGGTGGTGGACGGATTCGCCAGTGAAGGGATCATTCAGTTCTTCTTTGAAGAGTCGGGCGAGGACGCCGGGTTCAACATCTATATTCTGGATGAGACCAACCGCGCCGAGGTGTATCACCACTGTGAAGGCAGTAAAGAGGAGCTGGTGCGCGACGTCAGCCGCTTCTACTCCTCTTCGCATGACCGTTTCACCTACGGCTCAAGCTTTATCAACTTTAACCTGCCGCAGTTCTACCAGATCGTGAACGTCGAAGGTCGTACGCAGGTGATCCCGTTCCGGACCCAGGCCGTAACGCCTGCCGTGCCTGCCAATCAGGAAACCGCGCCGCTGTTGCAGCAGTATTTCTCCTGAGCCTTTTCGCCGGGTGGCGCTGACGCTTACCCGGCCCACGGTCCGAGCCGTTGTAGGCCCGGTAAGGCGTAGCCGCCACCGGGCAACAAAACTACCTGAAACTCACAGCCTCACCCGCCTGCGCCGTCGCCGCCTGTTCCAGCAGATCCCAGAACGGTACCCCGCTACGGTCGCAAACCCATTCCCCGTCTTTCAGATCGAAATGATAGCCGCCCTGTTTAGCGGCCAACCAGACCTGGTGAAGCGGCTCCTGGCGGTTAATAATAATTTTGCTGCCATTTTCGAAGCTCAGGGTCAGAATGCCGCCGTTGATTTCACAATCGATATCGCTGTCGCCGTCCCAGTCGTCAAGACGCTCTTCGATGGTCATCCACAGGTTGTCGGCAAGGCGATGGAATTCACTGTCGTTCATGGTTTTGTTCCTGTTTTTCGTGATGCCGGCAGTATAACCCTAAATAATTCCCGTTGCAGGAAAGCGGCAAACTCTTGCTTTTGTGTCTTCTCCTGCGATGATAGAAACAGATTTGAACTTACGGGCAACTTTATAATGAAAAACGCTTTCCGAACGCTTGCCGTTCTCATCACGCTGTTTAGCCTGACTGGCTGCGGACTGAAGGGACCACTTTACTTCCCACCTGAGGATAAAACCGCGCCGCCGCCGACGAAACCCGTGCAAAGCGGTATTGAGTCTACCACGCCAAATACTAACGATCGTGGCGACAACGGTGGCCCGACTCAGGTTAATCTCTGACGAAAACGTTCTGTACCCGCGCAATGGAGCAAATGATGCAGTTCTCTAAAATGCATGGCCTTGGCAACGATTTTATGGTCGTCGACGCGGTAACGCAGAATGTGTTTTTCTCCCCGGAACTGATCCGTCGCCTGGCGGACCGGCATCTGGGCGTGGGGTTCGATCAGCTGCTGGTGGTCGAGCCACCGTACGATCCCGACCTTGATTTCCACTACCGTATTTTTAATGCGGACGGCAGCGAAGTTAACCAGTGCGGCAACGGCGCGCGCTGTTTTGCCCGCTTTGTCCGCCTGAAAGGGCTGACCAACAAGCGTGATATTCGCGTCAGCACGGCCAATGGTCGCATGGTGCTCAGCGTCACCGATGATGAATTGGTGCGCGTGAACATGGGCGAGCCAAACTTCGAGCCCTCCGTCGTGCCGTTTCGCGCAAACAAAGCGGAAAAGACCTATATTATGCGTGCGGCCGAGCAGACAGTATTGTGCGGCGTCGTCTCAATGGGTAACCCACACTGCGTGATTCAGGTTGATGATGTGGAAACCGCGGCGGTCGAAACGCTCGGCCCGGTGCTGGAAAGCCACGAACGTTTCCCTGAGCGCGCAAACATCGGCTTTATGCAGGTGGTGCAGCGCGAACACATTCGCCTGCGGGTTTACGAGCGCGGCGCGGGCGAGACTCAGGCCTGCGGAAGCGGCGCCTGTGCTGCGGTGGCCGTGGGCATCTCTCAGGGGTTACTGGCAGAAGAGGTTCGCGTTGAGTTACCGGGCGGTCGGCTTGATATCGCCTGGAAAGGACCGGGTCATCCACTGTACATGACTGGCCCGGCGGCACATGTCTATGACGGGTTTATCCATCTATGAAACAACCAGGGGAAGAACTGCAGGAAACAGTGACGGAGCTGGACGACAGAGCTGTTGTTGATTATCTGCTGCGCAATCCTGAGTTTTTTATTCGCAATGCACGCGTCGTCGAAGAGATGCGCGTGCCGCATCCGGTTCGCGGGACCGTGTCGCTGGTCGAATGGCACATGGCGCGCTCGCGCAACCACATCAATCAGCTTGAAGAGAACATGACGCTGCTGATGGAGCAGGCCAGCACCAACGAAAGCCTGTTTTATCGACTGCTGAATCTGCAGGCGCGTCTGGCGTCGGCGCACAGCCTCGACGAGTTCCTCAGCCGTTTTCACCGCTGGGCCCGGGAGCTGGGGCTGGCAGGCGCAACGATTCGTCTGTTCCCTGACCGCTGGCGCATTGGCGCGCCGTCGGGGTTTACCCATCTGGCGCTCAGCCGTCAGGCGTTTGAACCGCTGCGCATTCAGCGTCTGGGCCATGAACACCACTATCTGGGGCCGCTAAACGGGCCAGAGCTGCTGGTGGTATTACCGGAAGCCAAAGCGATTGGCTCGGTAGCGATGTCGCTGATGGGGCGCGATGGCGATCTGGGGGTCATGTTATTTACCAGCCGCGACGCGCATCACTATGAGCAGGGGCAAGCCACGCACCTGCTGCAGGAGATCGCCCTGATGCTCCCCGAGCTTCTGGAGCGCTGGATTGAGCGCGTATGACGGACGGACTGCTCGCCACTGACGTCTCGCGCTTTCTGCGCTATCTGGGCGTGGAGCGTCAGCTTAGCCCCATTACCCTGCTCAACTACCAGCGTCAGCTTGATGCCATCATGCAGATTGCCGACGAAATCGGCCTGAAAAGCTGGCAACAATGTGACGCTGCGACGGTACGCGGGTTCGTCGTGCGTAGCCGTAAAAAAAATCTCAGCCCGGCGAGCCTGGCACTCAGGCTCTCAGCGCTGCGCAGTTTCTTCGACTGGCTGGTCAGCCAGGGGGGCTTAAAAGCCAACCCGGCAAAGGGGATCGCCACGCCGAAGGCGCCGCGCCATCTGCCTAAAAATATCGACGTCGACGACGTAAACCGCCTGCTGGATATCGACTTTAACGATCCGCTGGCCGTGCGTGACCGCGCGATGCTGGAGGTGATGTACGGTGCCGGGCTGCGTCTGTCAGAGCTGGTTAATCTTGATATAAAACACCTCGATCTGGAGTCCGGTGAAGTGTGGGTGATGGGCAAGGGCAGCAAAGAGCGCCGCCTGCCGATTGGCCGCAATGCGGTCTCCTGGATTGAGCACTGGCTTGACCTGCGCGGGCTGTTTGGCACCGAAGAGGATGCGCTGTTCCTGTCGAAACTTGGCAAACGGATCTCGGCGCGTAACGTGCAGAAGCGCTTTGCGGAGTGGGGCATTAAGCAGGGGCTGAACAGCCACGTTCACCCGCACAAGCTGCGCCACTCCTTTGCGACACACATGCTTGAGTCGAGCGGCGATCTGCGCGGCGTGCAGGAACTGCTGGGCCACGCAAATCTGTCGACCACTCAAATCTATACTCACTTAGACTTCCAACACCTTGCCTCGGTGTATGACGCGGCGCATCCACGCGCCAAACGGGGGAAATAATGCGTTTTTACCGCCCACTTGGTCAGATCTCAGCCCTGACGTTTGACCTTGATGACACCCTTTATGACAACCGCGAGGTGATCCTGCGTACCGAGCAGGAGTCGCTGGCGTTTGTGCAGAACTACCATCCCGCGCTGAAAGCGATACAGAACAAGGACTTTCAGAAGCTGCGTCAGTCCCTGCGTGAGACCGAGCCTGACATTTACCACGACGTGACCGAATGGCGTCGTCGTGCGGTTGAGCAGGCGATGCTCAACGTGGGCCTGAGCGGGCAGGACGCGGCCATCGGGGCCGAAGCGGCAATGGAAAACTTCGCCAAATGGCGCAGCCGTATCGACGTGCCGCAGGAGACCCACGAGACGCTGGCGAAGCTTGCTGAAAAGTGGCCGCTGGTGGCCATCACCAACGGCAATGCCCAGCCCGAGCTGTTTGGCCTCAGCGATTACTTTGAATTTGTGCTGCGCGCAGGCCCTCACGGGCGCGCGAAGCCGTTCAGCGATATGTACCATCTGGCGGCGGATAAACTTAACCTGCCGCTGGGTAACATTCTGCACGTGGGGGATGACCTGACCACGGACGTGGCCGGGGCTATCCGCTGCGGCATGCAGGCCTGCTGGATCAAGCCGGAAAACGCCGACCTGATGACCACGCTGGACAGCCGTCTTCTGCCGCACGTGGAAATTTCACGGTTGGCATCCCTCACGACGCTGATATAATCACCAGTAATATTGTATAAATTACCAGGGGTTTGCAGTTGTAGGCCCGGTAAGCGAAGCGCCACCGGGCGTTTTGCTGTGTTCCTGAATACTATGTGACGGTGCCAATGGACGTTTCTTACCTGCTCGACAGCCTTAATGACAAACAGCGTGACGCGGTTGCCGCCTCGCGCACCAACATGCTGGTGCTGGCTGGGGCGGGCAGTGGTAAGACGCGCGTGCTGGTTCACCGTATCGCCTGGCTGCAAAGCGTGGAGAACTGCTCTCCGTACTCCATCATGGCGGTGACGTTTACCAACAAGGCGGCGGCAGAGATGCGCCACCGTATTGCCCAGCTGATGGGCACCAGCCAGGGCGGCATGTGGGTCGGTACCTTCCACGGTCTGGCGCACCGCCTGCTGCGCGCGCACCATATGGACGCCAACCTGCCGCAGGATTTCCAGATCCTCGACAGCGAAGACCAGCTCCGCTTGCTGAAGCGCCTGATCAAGGCGATGAACCTCGACGAGAAGCA
Source organism: Enterobacter sp. KB-221C9 (assembly GCF_041320715.1). Taxonomy (NCBI): domain Bacteria; kingdom Pseudomonadati; phylum Pseudomonadota; class Gammaproteobacteria; order Enterobacterales; family Enterobacteriaceae; genus Enterobacter; species Enterobacter sp. KB-221C9. The sequence continues at coordinate 34,782 of NZ_JBGIWG010000020.1, read as the reverse complement.
GTGGCCGCCGCGTCAGGCAATGTGGTACATCAACGGCCAGAAAGACGAGGGGCTGCGTCCGCACCACATTCAGAGCTTCGGCAACCCGGTCGAGCAGACCTGGCAGAACGTCTACAAGGCCTATCAGGAAGCGTGCGATCGCGCCGGTCTGGTGGATTTCGCCGAGCTGCTGCTCCGCGCCCACGAGCTGTGGCTCAACAAGCCGCATATCCTGCAGCACTACCGTGAACGCTTTACCAATATCCTGGTGGACGAGTTCCAGGATACCAACAACATCCAGTACGCGTGGATCCGCCTGCTGGCCGGCGATACCGGCAAGGTGATGATCGTGGGCGATGATGACCAGTCGATTTACGGCTGGCGCGGGGCGCAGGTAGAAAACATCCAGCGCTTCCTCAACGATTTCCCCGGCGCGGAAACCATCCGTCTGGAGCAGAACTACCGTTCAACCAGCAACATCCTGAGCGCGGCCAACGCCCTGATTGAGAACAACAACGGGCGTCTGGGTAAAAAGCTGTGGACCGACGGCGTCGATGGCGAACCGATTTCGATTTACTGCGCCTTCAACGAGCTTGACGAAGCCCGCTTCGTGGTGAACCGCATTAAAACCTGGCAGGACAACGGCGGCGCGCTGGAGCAGTGCGCCATTCTCTATCGCAGCAACGCCCAGTCGCGCGTGCTGGAAGAGGCGCTCCTGCAGGTGAGCATGCCGTACCGCATTTACGGCGGCATGCGATTCTTCGAACGTCAGGAGATCAAAGATGCGCTCTCGTATCTGCGCCTGATAGCTAACCGCAACGACGACGCGGCGTTTGAACGCGTGGTCAACACGCCGACCCGCGGGATTGGCGACCGCACGCTGGACGTGGTGCGGCAGGCCTCGCGCGATCGCCAGCTCACGCTGTGGCAGGCGTGCCGCGAGCTGCTGCAGGAAAAAGCCCTCGCCGGACGTGCCGCCAGCGCATTACAGCGCTTCCTTGAGCTAATTGACGCCCTGGCGCAGGAAACTGCCGACATGCCGCTGCACGTGCAGACCGACCGGGTGATTAAAGACTCCGGCCTGCGCACTATGTACGAGCAGGAAAAGGGCGAGAAGGGCCAGACCCGTATTGAGAACTTAGAGGAACTGGTGACGGCAACGCGCCAGTTCAGCTACAACGAAGAAGACGAAGACCTGATGCCGCTGCAGGCGTTCCTCTCCCACGCCGCGCTGGAAGCGGGTGAGGGGCAGGCGGACACCTGGCAGGATGCGGTTCAGCTGATGACCCTGCACTCCGCCAAAGGCCTGGAGTTCCCGCAGGTGTTTATCGTTGGCATGGAAGAGGGGATGTTCCCGAGCCAAATGTCGCTGGATGAAGGTGGCCGTCTGGAAGAGGAGCGTCGTCTGGCCTACGTGGGCGTGACGCGCGCGATGCAAAAGCTGACGCTAACCTACGCCGAAACCCGACGTCTGTACGGTAAAGAGGTTTATCACCGTCCGTCGCGCTTTATCGGCGAACTGCCGGAGGAGTGCGTGGAAGAGGTGCGTCTGCGGGCGAGCATCAGCCGTCCGGTCAGCCATCAGCGCATGGGTTCGCCGATTGCGGAAACCGACACCGGCTACAAGCTGGGCCAGCGCGTGCGCCATTCGAAGTTTGGCGAAGGCACCATTGTGAATCTGGAAGGTAGCGGCGAGCACAGCCGTCTGCAGGTGGCGTTCCAGGGGCAGGGTATCAAATGGCTGGTGGCGGCCTATGCGAAGCTGGAAACAGTCTAACATTCAGAAAAATATCATTATTTTGTAATAATCTGCTAGCCTTATACATTGAAGGTCAATTAATGCCCTTCAGCGTTCCGTTGCGTGTTGACGCCACAGTTATAGCTGGCGTAACATGCGCGCACGATTACGCTAAGAGGACATTCGCCTTGGACACACCCAGTAGATACTGGCTCAATTCCCTGTCATCCAGGAACAACTCCTAAGGCTATCTCCTCTTGCTGATGGCCTTAGTGGTTGTCAGCGACCTGTATTATTCCCGTCGCGCTGAGTCAGGCTGTTTAATGGTCTGAAACCCAATTTGTTTCTGTGTGCCCACCGAACTGTCCGATATTTTTTGCATTGGGAGTCCCGGTCATGTTGAGCGCATTTCAACTCGAAAATAACCGACTGACTCGGCTTGAAGCCGAAGAGTCACAGCCCCTCATTGATGCCGTATGGGTGGATCTGGTCGAGCCGGACGACGATGAGCGCCTTCGCGTACAATCTGAGCTGGGGCAAAGCCTGGCAACCCGCCCGGAACTGGAAGACATCGAAGCATCCGCGCGTTTTTTTGAAGACGAAGACGGTCTGCATATTCACTCCTTCTTCTTCTTTGAAGATGCGGAAGACCACGCGGGTAACTCCACCGTGGCGTTTACCATTCGCGACGGCCGTCTGTTTACCCTGCGCGAGCGCGAGCTGCCGGCATTCCGTCTCTACCGCATGCGCGCCCGCAGCCAGGCGATGGTGGACGGTAACGCGTACGAGCTGCTGCTCGATCTGTTCGAGACCAAAATTGAACAGCTGGCGGACGAAATTGAAAACATCTACAGCGACCTGGAAAAGCTGAGCCGCGTGATCATGGAAGGCCATCAGGGCGATGAGTACGATGAAGCGCTCTCCACGCTGGCGGAGCTGGAAGATATCGGCTGGAAGGTGCGCCTGTGTCTGATGGATACCCAGCGCGCGCTGAACTTCCTGGTGCGCAAGGCGCGTCTGCCGGGCGGTCAGCTGGAGCAGGCGCGTGAAATCTTACGAGATATCGAATCCCTGCTGCCGCACAACGAATCTCTGTTCCAGAAGGTGAACTTCCTGATGCAGGCGGCGATGGGCTTTATCAACATCGAGCAGAACCGCATCATCAAGATCTTCTCGGTGGTGTCCGTGGTGTTCCTGCCGCCGACGCTGGTGGCATCCAGCTACGGGATGAACTTTGAGTTTATGCCGGAGCTGAAGTGGAGCTTTGGTTACCCGGGGGCGATTATCTTTATGATCCTCGCGGGGCTGGCGCCGTATCTGTACTTTAAGCGTCGTAACTGGCTGTAAAAATCTGGCGGGTGGCGCTGCGCTTACCCGCCCTACGATCGAATTCCCTCTCCCTGTGGGAGAGGGTTAGGGTGAGGGCAACATCACAGCCCTTTGCGCACCCTGCGCTGGGTATAAATCGCATCCGCGACGAAAATCGCCAGCGCCACCCAGATAAAGGCGAACGTCACCATCTTATCCGCACCCGGCACTTCGCCGTAAAACACCACTGCCAGCAGGAACATCAGCGTCGGGCCAATGTACTGGAAGAAGCCCAGCGTGGAGAGACGCAGACGCGTCGCCGCACCGGTGAAGCACAGCAGAGGAATGGTGGTCACCACGCCCGCCGCCATCAGCATCAGGTTCAGCGACCACGGGTTACTGCCCATATGGCTGGTGGCGCTGTCGGCGATGCCGAAGAGATAAATCGCCGCCACGGGCAGCAGCCACAGGGTTTCAAACAGCATCCCCGTCTGCGCTTCCACCGCAATCTTCTTACGCACCAGGCCGTAGAAGGCAAAGCTGAACGCCAGACCGAGAGCGATAATCGGCAGCGAGCCGAAGGTCCAGAGCTGCACCAGTACGCCGCAGAAGGCCAGAATCACCGCCACCCACTGCATCCGGCGGAAGCGCTCACCGAGGAAAATCATCCCCAGCACGATGTTCACCAGCGGGTTAATGAAGTAGCCCAGGCTCGCTTCGAGCATGTGATGGTTATTCACCGCCCAGATAAACAGCAGCCAGTTGCCGCCAATCAGCACCGCTGAAAGCGCCAGCAGGAAGACCTTTTTAGGGGTTTTAAACAGCGTTTTGACGCCCGACCACTGACGGCTGAGGCTCATCAGCGCAATCATAAAGAAGAACGACCAGATAACGCGGTGAGTCAGGATCTCATCGGCCGGAACGTAGGCGATAAGCTTGAAATACGCCGGGGCAATACCCCAAATAAAATAAGCGGCAAGGGCGAGTAAAACGCCCTGCCGCGTCTGTTTAGCATCCATCGGGAAAATCCGTTACAAAGAAGTGAACTAATTTTACCCGATTTTGCCGTATCAACCCACCATATAAGTGGCGGTTGCGCTGGCGATATACACCTGTTCTTCGTTGTGTAACTCAACGCGCGCCACGGCCACTTTATTCCCCGCGCGCAGCAGGCTGCTGGAACAGGTAAAGCGATTTCCGCGCCCCGGGCGAAGGTAGTCGACGCGCAAATCAATGGTGCCCATGCGCGCCAGACGCTGGCGGAGTTCGTCTTCGTTAATGGTGTCATGGCGGGTCAGCGTACTGCCCACGCAGACCAGACCTGCCGCCACGTCCAGCGCGGAGGCGATCACGCCGCCGTGCAAAATACTTTGCGCCCAGTTACCCACCATCATCGGCTGGTTGTTGAAGCTCAGCTGGGCGAAGTCTTTCTCGTAACGCTCCAGCTCCAGTCCCAGCGCACGGTTAAACGGCATATGGTAAACAAAAATCTCGCCCACGAGTTTTAACACTTCTTCGGCGGTAAGCATGGCTGACATGAGGCATCACATCCTTATTGTTAACGAAATGTTGATTTTATGCCTCGGCAACAAGGAATTCCACTTTCAGAAACGAGGATGCAGCAGTTGTCGCAGAAGTCTGTAGAATGTCCGCCACATAACTATTCAGCTAATTTTACTCTTTTGCAGGAGAACACCACCGATGCGGACGTATCTGGCCTGGTTACTGGCGGCGGTTGCGCTGCCCCTCACAGCATATGCGCAGGAAGCGACGATCAAAGAGGTGCATGATAAACCTGCCGTTCACGGCAGCATTATCGCGAACCTTCTTCAGGAGCATGACAATCCGTTCACGCTCTATCCGTATGACACCAACTACGTGATTTACACCCAGACCAGCGATCTCAACAAAGAGGCGATAAGCTCCTATAACTGGTCTGATAATGCGCGTAAAGATGAGGTGAAGTTCCAGCTCAGCCTCGCGTTCCCGTTCTGGCGCGGTATTCTGGGGCCGAACTCGGTGCTCGGGGCGTCTTACACGCAGAAATCCTGGTGGCAGCTCTCTAACAGCGGCGAGTCCTCACCGTTCCGTGAAACGAACTACGAGCCGCAGCTGTTCCTCGGTTTTGCAACGGATTATGAGTTTGCGGGCTGGACGCTGCGTGACGTCGAAGTGGGCTTTAACCACGATTCCAACGGCCGCTCTGACCCTACCTCGCGCAGCTGGAACCGTGCCTATACGCGCCTGATGGCGCAGAATGGTAACTGGATGGTGGAAGTGAAGCCGTGGTATGTGGTGGGCGAAACCGATGACAACCCGGATATCACCAAATATATGGGCTACTATCAGCTCAAAGTCGGCTACCAGTTAGGTGATGCCGTGCTCAGCGCCAAAGGCCAGTACAACTGGAACACCGGCTACGGTGGTGCGGAAGTGGGCTTAAGCTATCCAATGACGAAGCATGTCCGCATCTATACGCAGGTGTATAGCGGTTACGGCGAGTCGCTTATCGATTACAACTTCAACCAGACCCGCGTCGGCGTGGGCGTGATGCTGAACGATATTCTCTAGGCTGCTCGAATGTTTTTGCGTTAAACGTTGAAGTTTCTCTCTCAGGCGCTGAAAATAGCGCCTGTTTCATTTCAGGCATATGGGGTTAACGTGGCGCAGGCGGAAGTATTGAATCAGGAGTCGCTGGCTAAACAGGTTTTGCATGAAACCTTTGGCTACCAGCAGTTCCGCCCCGGCCAGGAAACCATCATTGAAACGGTGCTGGAAGGTCGTGATTGCCTGGTGGTGATGCCGACCGGCGGCGGTAAGTCCCTCTGTTATCAGGTGCCTGCGCTGGTGCTTAACGGCCTGACGGTCGTGGTATCCCCTCTCATTTCGCTGATGAAAGACCAGGTTGACCAGCTGCTCGCCAACGGCGTGGCGGCAGCCTGTCTTAACTCCACGCAAACCCGGGAGCAGCAGCAAGAGGTGATGGCCGGGTGCCGCACCGGACAGATCCGCCTGCTGTATATCGCCCCGGAACGCCTGATGCTGGATAACTTCCTCGACCATCTTGCGCACTGGAACCCGGTGCTGCTGGCGGTAGATGAAGCGCACTGTATTTCCCAGTGGGGCCACGATTTCCGCCCGGAATACGCTGCTCTCGGCCAGCTGCGTCAACGCTTCCCCGAGCTGCCGTTTATGGCGCTCACCGCCACGGCGGATGACACCACGCGGCTGGATATCGTTCGTCTGCTCGGGCTGAACGACCCCTATATTCAGGTCAGCAGTTTCGACCGCCCCAACATCCGCTATATGCTGATGGAAAAGTTCAAGCCGCTGGATCAGCTCTTACGTTACGTGCAGGAGCAGCGCGGCAAGTCCGGCATCATCTACTGCAACAGCCGCGCGAAGGTGGAAGACACCGCCGCGCGTCTGCAAAACCGCGGCTTTAGCGCCGCCGCGTATCATGCCGGGTTAGAGAACCACATCCGCGCCGACGTGCAGGAGAAATTCCAGCGCGACGACCTGCAAATCGTCGTCGCGACGGTGGCGTTCGGAATGGGCATCAACAAGCCGAACGTGCGCTTTGTGGTGCATTTCGACATCCCGCGCAATATCGAATCCTACTATCAGGAAACCGGCCGCGCCGGGCGTGATGGCCTGCCTGCGGAAGCGATGCTGTTTTACGATCCGGCGGACATGGCGTGGCTGCGCCGCTGTCTGGAAGAGAAACCGCAGGGACAGCTGCAGGATATCGAGCGCCACAAGCTCAACGCGATGGGCGCGTTTGCCGAAGCGCAAACCTGCCGCCGTCTGGTGCTGCTCAACTACTTTGGTGAAGGGCGCCAGGAGCCGTGCGGCAACTGCGATATCTGCCTGGATCCGCCGAAACAGTACGATGGCCTGATGGACGCGCGTAAGGCGCTCTCGACCATTTACCGTGTGAACCAGCGCTTCGGGATGGGCTACGTGGTGGAAGTGCTGCGCGGCGCGAATAACCAGCGTATCCGCGACATGGGGCATGACAAGCTGCCGGTCTACGGTATTGGCAAGGAGCAAAGCCACGAGCACTGGGTGAGTATCATTCGCCAGCTGATCCACCTCGGCTTCGCCACGCAGAACATTGCCCAGCACTCCGCGCTTCAGCTTACGGAGGCCGCTCGCCCCGTTCTGCGTGGTGAAATTGAACTCAAGCTCGCCGTGCCGCGCGTCATCGCCCTGAAGCCGCGCGTGATGCAGAAATCCTACGGCGGCAACTACGACCGCAAGCTGTTCGCCAAACTGCGCAAGCTGCGTAAAGCCATCGCCGACGAAGAAAACATCCCGCCTTACGTGGTGTTCAACGACGCGACGCTGATTGAGATGGCCGAGCAGATGCCGCTCAGCGCCAGCGAGATGCTCAGCGTCAACGGCGTGGGGACGCGCAAGCTGGAGCGCTTCGGTAAAGAGTTTATGGCGCTCATCCGCTCTCACGCCGATGGTGATGATGAGGAGTAGTCAGCCGGGCGAAAAAGTGCCAGGATGATGACTCACTGAATTATTTCCCCGCGAGTTAATTATGTTGATGCTATTTCTCACCGTGGCGTTAGTGCACATCGTTGCGCTGATGAGCCCCGGCCCAGACTTTTTCTTCGTATCACAAACGGCCGTCAGCCGCTCCCGCAAAGAGGCGATGATGGGCGTGCTCGGTATCACCATGGGCGTTATGGTCTGGGCGGCCGTTGCGCTGCTCGGTCTGAACCTTATCCTGGCGAAGATGGCCTGGCTGCATAACATCATTATGGTCGGCGGCGGGCTGTACCTGTGCTGGATGGGCTACCAGATGCTGCGCGGTGCGCTGAAGAAAGAAGAGAAAAAACCGGAAGAGCCAAAGGTGGAGCTGGCAACGGGCGGCCGCAGCTTTGTAAAAGGGCTGCTGACCAATCTGGCGAACCCAAAAGCGATTATCTATTTCGGCTCGGTGTTCTCGCTGTTTGTCGGCGATAGCGTCGGTGCGGGCGCACGCTGGGGCATCTTCCTGCTGATCGTCGTTGAAACCTTTGCCTGGTTTACCATCGTGGCCAGCCTGTTCGCCTTACCGGCGATGCGCCGCGGCTACCAGCGTATCGCGAAGTGGATTGACGGCTTCGCCGGCGCGCTGTTCGCCGGCTTCGGCATTCATCTCATCATTTCTCGCTAAGCATGACGCGCTGACGCAAGCAGCGCGCCAACTAGCATAAACAGCGAGCCAAAGACTTTATTCAGGGCCTTCATCTGCTTAGGCCCTTTAATCCACGCCGCAATTCGCTGTGCCAGCGTCGCGTAACCAATCATCACGATGATATCGACGATAATGGTGGTCGCGCCCAGCACCACGTACTGCATCACCTGAGGCTGATGTGGCACGATAAACTGCGGGAACAGCGCGGCGAGGAAAACGATGCTCTTCGGGTTGGTCAGGTTGACGAACACCGCGCGCTTAAACAGATGGCCGCGGTTTTGCGTCTGAGCGAGCGTATTCAGGTTGATGGAGCCTGCCGCGCGCCACTGCTGGATACCGAGCCAAATCAGATACGCTGCCCCGGCCCATTTCAGCACCTCAAAGGCCAGCACGGAGCGGGAGAACAGGGTCCCCAGACCAATCCCGACCAGCACAATGTGAATGCCCAGCCCGGTCTGCAAACCGGCAATCGACGCCGCCGCACCGCGATAGCCGTGGTTGATGGAGGTGGTCATGGTGTTAATGGCGCCCGAGCCCGGTGAAAGACTAAGGATGATGGATGTCAGCAGGTAAGCGAACCACCACTCGAAGGTCATTTGAAACTCCCGAATCGTCTGTTTTTATGCCACAATACGCTATTGTTGAGTCATTTTGTGACCGGTTACGAAAAAACGATATTCCTTGGCTTAGGTGAGTAGAAACCCGATGTTTCAGCAGAAAAAGGACTGGGAAACACGAGAAAACGCATTTGCTGCTTTCTCCATGGGGCCGCTGACCGATTTCTGGCGCCAGCGTGAGGAAGATGAGTTTACGGGCGTCGGCGATATTCCGGTACGCTTTGTGCGTTTTCACGATAAGAAAAATGACCGGGTCATTGTGGTCTGCCCCGGACGTATTGAGAGCTATATCAAATACGCCGAACTGGCCTATGACCTGTTCCATCTGGGCTTCGATGTGTTGATTATCGATCACCGCGGGCAGGGGCTTTCTGGCCGCCTGCTATCGGATACGCATCGCGGCCACGTGGATAACTTCAGCGATTACGTCGACGATCTCGCCGCGTTCTGGCAGCAGGAGGTCGAGCCTGGCCCGTGGCGGAAGCGCTATATTCTGGCGCACTCTATGGGCGGTGCGATTTCAACGCTGTTTTTACAGCGCCACGCGCACCAGTGCGACGCCATTGCGCTCACCGCGCCGATGTATGGCATCGTCATGCGTTTTCCTGACTGGATGGTGCGACATATTCTTGACTGGGCTGAGGGCCATCAGCGCATTCGAGAAGGCTATGCCATCGGGACGGGGCGCTGGCGTGCACTGCCGTTTGCGATGAATGTGCTGACCCACAGCCGACAGCGCTATCGTCGTAACCTGCGTTTTTATGCCGATGAACCGCGCCTGCGCGTGGGCGGCCCGACCTATCACTGGGTGCGGGAAGGTATTCTTGCCGGTGAGCAGGTGCTGGCTGGCGTTGGCAATGACGACACGCCAACACTGCTGATTCAGGCTGAAGAAGAGCGTGTGGTGGATAACCGCATGCATGACCGTTTTTGTGAACTCCGCGCTGCCGCCGGCCACCCTTGTGAAGGGGGAAAACCGCTGGTTATTAACGGCGCTTACCATGAGATCCTTTTTGAAAAGGACGCTATGCGCTCAGTCGCGCTCAACGCCATTGTTGAATTTTTCAACAGGCATAATTGATTCTTGTTTTCCACCAGAGGTTGAAATCCCTATGTACCAGGTTGTTGCATCTGATTTAGATGGCACGCTGCTTTCCCCCGACCACACCCTCTCGCCTTACGCGAAAGAGACCTTAAAACTCCTGACCGCCCGTGGCGTGAACTTCGTGTTTGCCACCGGTCGCCACCACGTGGACGTGGGGCAGATCCGCGATAATCTGGAAATCAAATCGTACATGATCACCTCCAACGGTGCGCGCGTGCACGATACTGACGGCAACCTGATCTTTACCCACAACCTGGATCGCGATATTGCCGCCGATCTGTTCGGCGTGGTGCACAATAACCCGAATATTGTCACTAACGTCTACCGCGACGACGACTGGTTTATGAACCGCCACCGCCCGGAAGAGATGCGTTTCTTCAAGGAAGCCGTATTCCAGTACTCACTGTACGAGCCGGGCCTGCTGGAGCCGGAAGGGATCAGTAAGGTGTTCTTCACCTGTGTAAACCATGAGGAATTGCTGCCGCTGGAGCAGGCGATCAACGCCCGCTGGGGCGATCGCGTTAACGTAAGCTTCTCAACCCTGACCTGCCTGGAAGTTATGGCGGGGGGCGTCTCCAAAGGTCACGCGCTGGAAGCCGTCGCGAAACGTCTGGGCTTCGAGCTGAAAGACTGTATCGCCTTTGGTGACGGCATGAACGATGCCGAAATGCTTTCGATGGCAGGCAAGGGCTGCATTATGGAAAATGCGCACCAGCGTCTGAAAGACCTGCACCCGGAGCTGGAAGTGATCGGCACCAACGGCGATAACGCGGTGCCGAAGTATCTGCGCAAACTGTTCCTTGAATAATCTTCATTTGGTTGTTTATTGCTCAGATGTCAACTAAAGAGTTCGCTACAATGCCTCTCCTTCTTTTTGAGAGACAAGCATTGTGGCGCTACTCATTATCACCACTATCCTGTGGGCCTTCTCCTTTAGCCTGATTGGCGAATACCTTGCCGGTTCGGTCGACAGCTACTTCTCGGTGCTGATGCGCGTGGGGCTGGCGGCGCTGGTGTTCCTGCCGTTTCTGCGCACGCGCGGGCAATCGCTGAAAACGATTGTGCTGTACATGCTGGTGGGGGCGATGCAGCTCGGCATCATGTATCTGTTTAGCTTCCGGGCCTACGTCTACCTGTCTGTCTCCGAGTTCCTGCTCTTTACCGTGTTGACGCCGCTCTATATCACGCTGATTTACGACCTGCTCAGCAGGCGCCGCCTGCGTTGGGGATACCTGCTGAGCGCGGCGCTGGCGGTGATCGGCGCGGCGATTATTCGCTATGACAAAGTCAGCGACCACTTCTGGACCGGGCTGATGTTCGTCCAGCTCGCCAACATCAGTTTCGCCATCGGCATGGTGGGCTACAAACGCCTGATGGAGACCCGTCCGATGCCGCAGCATAACGCGTTTGCCTGGTTTTATATGGGGGCCGCGATTGTCGCGGTGGCGGCGTGGTTTATGCTCGGCAATCCGCAAAAACTGCCGACTACTTCCGTGCAGTGGGGCGTTCTGGTCTGGCTGGGCGTAGTGGCGTCAGGGCTGGGGTACTTCATGTGGAACTACGGCGCTACGCAGGTAGACGCCGGTACGCTGGGGATCATGAACAACGTGCACGTCCCGGCAGGGCTGCTGGTCAATCTCGCCATCTGGCAGCAACAGCCGCACTGGCCGAGCTTCATTATTGGGGGAGCGGTGATCCTGGCTTCGCTGTGGGTCCATCGCCGATGGGTCGCTCCGCGCTCCGCACAAACGGAAGATGGTCGCAAGCGTGGTTCCGCGCTGAGCGAATAAACGCCTCCGTAATCGGCTGACGCTGCTCGCCATCGCGCACGGCGGCGTACAGTCGGCTCCACAGTCCTTCACCCAGGGTTTTGGTCTGTACCAGACCCTGGCGTTCAAAACTCTCCACCACCCAGTGCGGCAGCGCCGCGATACCCATTCTGGCCGCCACCATCTGAATCAGCAGCAGCGTGTTATCCACGCTTTTCAGCTGCGGGCTAATGCCTGCTGGCTGCAGGAAGTGGCGCCAGATATCCAGACGACTGCGCTGGACCGGATAAATCAGCAGCGTTTCTGTCGCCAGGTCTTCCGGCGTGATGCGCGTTTTACTCGCCAGCGGATGGTCCGGCGCCAGCACCAGGCGCACTTCATAATCAAACATCGGCGAATAGTGCAGGCCGCTGCGCGGCAGGATGTCAGAGGTCATCACCAGATCCAGCTCGCCCTGCTGCAGCGACGGCTGCGGGTCAAAGGTCACGCCGGATTTGAAGTCCATCTCCACCTGCGGCCACTTCTGACGGAAGTTCTCAAGCGCGGGGGTCAGCCACTGAATACAGCTGTGGCACTCAATGGCGATACGCAGTTTGGTTTGCTGCGGTTCGTTGCAGGACTGCAGCGCGCTGGCGATTTGCGGCAGCACCTGATTCGCCAGCTGAAGAAGAATTTCACCTTGCGGCGTAAAGCGTAGCGGCTGGCTCTTACGCACAAAAAGACGGAAGCCGAGGCGTTGTTCCAGATCGCTGAACTGGTGAGAAAGGGCGGACTGGGTCTGATGCAGCGTGGCCGCCGCCGCCGCGAGCGAGCCGCAGTTCCGCAACGCTTGTAGCGTTTTCAGGTGTTTTATCTCGATCATGAAAGTCCTTCACTTCGCCATGAACATTTTGCGCTTGAGGAATATACAGTACCTGCCAATTATAGATGTGTAAACATCTGGACGTCTAAATAACGAATTTCACAAGGGGCATACCATGACAATCCGCAATCACACTCTCGGTTTCCCTCGCGTTGGCCTGCGTCGCGAGCTGAAAAAAGCGCAAGAAAGCTACTGGGCGGGAAACTCCACCCGTGAAGAACTGCTGGCGGTGGGACGCGAGCTGCGCGCCCGTCACTGGGATCAGCAAAAACAGGCGGGCATTGACCTGCTGCCGGTGGGCGATTTCGCCTGGTACGACCATGTTCTGACGACCAGCCTGCTGCTTGGCAACGTGCCGGCTCGTCATCAGAACAAAGATGGATCGGTAGATATCGATACCCTGTTCCGCATCGGCCGTGGCCGCGCGCCAACGGGTGAGCCAGCGGCAGCGGCGGAAATGACCAAGTGGTTTAACACCAACTATCACTATATGGTGCCGGAGTTCGTGAAAGGCCAGCAGTTCAAACTGACCTGGACGCAGCTTCTGGATGAAGTGGACGAAGCGCTGGCGCTGGGCCATCAGGTGAAACCGGTGCTGCTCGGGCCGGTAACCTACCTGTGGCTGGGTAAAGTGAAAGGTGAGCCGTTTGACCGACTCAGCATGCTGAAGGATATTCTGCCGGTCTACAAACAGGTGCTGATTGAGCTGGGCAAGCGCGGTATTCAGTGGGTACAAATCGACGAACCGGCGCTGGTGCTCGAGCTGCCCCAGGAATGGCTCGATGCCTTCAAACCGGCGTATGACGCGCTCACCGGTCAGGTAAAACTCCTGCTGACGACCTATTTTGAAGGCGTGACGCCAAACCTGAAGACCATTACCGCGCTGCCGGTGCAGGGCCTGCACGTTGACCTCGTACACGGTAAAGATGATGTGGCGGAGCTGCACAAGCGCCTGCCAGCGGACTGGCTGCTTTCCGCCGGGCTGATTAACGGTCGTAACGTCTGGCGCGCCGATCTCACTGAGAAATACGCACAAATAAAAGACATCGTCGGCAAACGTGAGCTTTGGGTGGCCTCTTCCTGTTCCCTGCTGCACAGCCCGATCGATCTGAGCGTGGAGACCCGCCTGGATGCCGAGGTGAAAAGCTGGTTTGCCTTCGCCCTGCAAAAATGCGAAGAGCTGACGCTGCTGCGCGACGCACTGAACAGCGGCGACACGGCGGCGATTGCCGAATGGAGCGCACCGATCCAGGCGCGTCGTCACTCGGCGCGCGTGCACAACCCGGCGGTGGAAAAACGTCTGGCGGCCATCACCGCTCAGGACAGCCAGCGCCAGAGCCCGTACGAGCTGCGCGCCGAAGCCCAGCGCGCCCGTTTCAACCTGCCCGCCTGGCCGACCACGACTATCGGCTCTTTCCCGCAAACCACGGAGATCCGCGGTCTGCGTCTGGACTTCAAAAAGGGCAATCTGGATGCGAATCACTACCGCACCGGTATCGCGGAACACATCAAGCAGGCGATTATCGAGCAGGAACGCCTGGGGCTGGACGTGCTGGTGCACGGCGAGGCCGAGCGTAACGACATGGTGGAATACTTCGGTGAGCACCTGGACGGTTTCGTATTTACCCAGAACGGCTGGGTGCAGAGCTATGGCTCCCGCTGCGTGAAGCCGCCGGTGGTCATTGGTGACGTTAGCCGCCCGGAAGCGATCACCGTGGAGTGGGCGAAGTATGCCCAGTCCCTGACCGACAAGCCGGTAAAAGGGATGCTGACCGGTCCGGTAACCATTCTCTGCTGGTCGTTCCCGCGTGAAGACGTGACCCGTGAAACCATCGCCAAACAGATAGCCCTGGCGCTGCGTGATGAAGTGGCGGATCTGGAAGCGGCAGGCATTGGCATCATCCAGATTGACGAGCCGGCGCTGCGCGAGGGTTTACCGCTGCGCCGCAGCGACTGGGATGCCTACCTGCAGTGGGGCGTGGAAGCGTTCCGCATCAACGCCGCGGTGGCGAAGGACGACACCCAGATCCACACCCACATGTGTTACTGCGAATTTAACGACATCATGGATTCGATTGCCGCGCTGGACGCCGACGTGATAACCATCGAGACCTCGCGTTCGGATATGGAGCTGCTGGAGTCGTTTGAAGAGTTCGACTACCCGAATGAAATCGGGCCGGGCGTGTACGACATTCACTCCCCGAACGTGCCGAGCGTGGAGTGGATTGAAGCCCTGCTGAAAAAAGCGGCCCAGCGTATTCCGGCAGAGCGCCTGTGGGTGAACCCGGACTGCGGACTGAAAACCCGCGGCTGGCCGGAGACGCGTGCGGCGCTCGCCAATATGGTGAAGGCGGCGCAGAATTTGCGTCAGGCGTAGTGGTGTTAGATTGCCGGGTGGCGCTATCGCTTACCCGGCCTGTCTGTAGGCCCGGTAAGGCGTAGCCGCCACCGGGCTTTTTTCTTTATGCTTTCTTCCCGCCGTACTGGCTAAACCAGTCCAGCATCCGCTGCCAGCCATCTTTGGCTGATTCTGCGTGATAGCTCGGACGATAGTCGGCGTTAAACGCATGCCCGGCATCCGGGTAGACCACAATCTCCGCCTTCGCATTAGCCGCACGGAGCGCATGGCGCATGGTCTCTACCGAATCAAGCGAAATACCGGTGTCCTGACCGCCGTACAGCCCTAACACGGGGGCATTTAATTCGGTGGCAATATCGACGGGATGTTTCGGTGAATTCAGCGTTTTTTCACCCACCAGTTTGCCGTACCAGGCGACAGCAGCTTTGAGCTGCGGGTTATGCGCGGCATACAGCCAGCTAATGCGTCCGCCCCAGCAGAAACCGGTGACCAGCAGACGATGCGGATCGCCGCCGTTGCGCGTCGCCCAGCTGGCGACGTGATCGAGATCGGCCAGCACCTGAGCGTCCGGGACTTTGCTGACCAGGTTGCTGAGCAATGTTGGAATATCGCTGTAGTCGTTCGGATCGCCCTGACGGAAGTAGAGCTCTGGCGCAACGGCCAGATACCCTTCCAGCGCCAGCCGGCGGCAGAGGTCGCGAATGTGTTCATGAACACCAAATATCTCCTGAATCACAATCACGATGGGCAGCGGACCGTCTGCCGATTTTGGCCGTGCGTGATAAGCAGGCATATTCTCCCCCTGCGAGGGAATGGAGGTCTCGCCCGCGGTAATTGCCGCTTCTGGCGTCGACACGATGGTTGAAGCATGTGGGGCCGCAGCAGGTGCAAAACCGGTTTTTTCAGTCATGGCATTCTCCGTACCAATGAGTTAGCGCAAAGGTAAATATAGACACCAGGTTAACAACTCACAGTGCCTTAAACGGTCTATCTTTTGTGCAGCACCTGGCGATATAACTTGTTAATGTGATGTGAATCACCTTTTTATGGAAATTCAATGTAATCATTTTCATTCATGGTGAGGTGCGTCACGAAAATATGCTTACTGCTTCTGTAAAGTACCGTTTTACTTCTTCTGACTAACCGACCCACAGAGGAGTCACCTATGTCTAAGTCTGATGTTTTTCATCTCGGCCTCACCAAAAACGATTTACAAGGGGCTACGCTCGCTATCGTCCCTGGCGATCCTGAGCGTGTGGAAAAGATCGCCGCGCTGATGGATAAGCCGGTCAAGCTGGCTGCCCATCGTGAGTTCACCACCTGGCGCGCAGAGCTGGATGGCAAAGCGGTGATCGTGTGCTCTACCGGTATCGGTGGTCCGTCTACTTCTATTGCTGTTGAAGAGCTGGCGCAGCTGGGCATTCGTACCTTCCTGCGTATCGGTACCACCGGCGCTATCCAGCCGCACATCAACGTCGGCGACGTGCTGGTCACGACCGCGTCCGTCCGTCTGGACGGTGCAAGCCTGCACTTTGCGCCGATGGAATTCCCGGCAGTGGCTGATTTCGAATGCACCACCGCGCTGGTTGAAGCCGCGAAGTCCGTAGGCGCAACCACCCACGTGGGCGTAACCGCCTCTTCCGACACCTTCTACCCGGGCCAGGAGCGTTACGACACCTTCTCAGGCCGCGTGGTAAGCCGTTTCAAAGGCTCAATGGAAGAGTGGCAGTCCATGGGCGTGATGAACTACGAAATGGAATCCGCAACGCTGCTGACCATGTGCGCAAGCCAGGGTCTGCGTGCCGGTATGGTGGCGGGCGTTATCGTCAACCGTACCCAGCAGGAGATCCCTAACGCCGAAACCATGAAGCAGACCGAAAGTCATGCGGTGAAAATCGTGGTGGAAGCCGCGCGTCGCCTGATCTAGTCCTCTCCTTTCGAAATCAAAGGCCGACACGTTCGGCCTTTATTTTTTGCGTAGCGCCTCGCAGGAAAACCCTTTCAAACTGGACGTTTGTACAGCACAATCCTATTTTGTGCGGGTAATACGTTGATGCAGGGGGCATTGTGGATATCTCAATCCTGATTTACGCGGTGATTGCGCTGGCGGGCGTGGCGATAGGCTGGCTCATTTCCAGCTATCAGCATGCACAGCAGAAGGCCGACCAGCTGGCAGAGCGCGAAGAGATGGTCGCCGAGTTAAGCGCGACAAAACAGCAGCTTGCGCTGAGCGAACACTGGCGCGACGAGTGCGAATTGCTCAATAACGAGCTGCGCAACCTACGTGATATCAACACCTCGCTGGAGGCCGATCTCCGCGAAGTGACCACCCGCCTTGAATCCACCCAGCTGCATGCGGAAGACAAAATCCGCCAGATGATCAACAGCGAGCAGCGTCTCAGCGAACAGTTTGAGAACCTCGCCAACCGTATTTTTGAGCACAGCAACCGCCGCGTTGACGAACAGAACCGCCAGAGCCTGAATGGCCTGCTGACGCCGCTGCGCGAACAGCTTGACGGTTTTCGTCGTCAGGTGCAGGACAGTTTCGGTCAGGAAGCCCGCGAGCGGCACACGCTGGCGCATGAGATTCGCAATCTCCAGCAGCTGAATGCCCAGATGGCGCAGGAAGCGGTCAACCTGACCCGCGCGCTGAAAGGGGATAACAAAACCCAGGGCAACTGGGGAGAAGTGGTGCTGACCCGCGTACTGGAAGCCTCTGGCCTGCGGGAAGGATATGAATACGAAACGCAGGTGAGTATCGAAAACGACGCCCGCTCTCGTATGCAACCGGATGTGATTGTGCGGCTGCCGCAGGGTAAAGATGTGGTGATTGACGCCAAAATGACGCTGGTGGCGTATGAACGCTACTTCAATGCGGAAGATGACTACACCCGCGAGTCGGCGCTGCAGGAACACATCGCCTCCGTGCGTAACCATATTCGTCTGCTCGGCAGAAAGGATTATCAGCAGTTACCGGGGCTGCGCTCGCTGGACTACGTGCTGATGTTTATCCCGGTAGAACCCGCATTTCTGCTGGCACTCGACAGACAGCCTGAGCTTATCACCGAAGCGCTCAAAAATAACATTATGCTGGTCAGCCCCACCACGCTGCTGGTGGCGTTACGCACCATTGCGAACCTGTGGCGCTATGAGCACCAGAGCCGCAACGCGCAGCAGATTGCCGATCGTGCCAGCAAGCTGTACGACAAAATGCGCCTCTTCGTGGACGACATGTCCTCAGTCGGGCAGAGCCTGGATCGTGCGCAGGATAACTACCGCCAGGCGATGAAAAAACTCGCCTCCGGACGCGGCAATCTGCTGGCACAGGCCGAATCATTCCGCAGCCTGGGGGTAGAGGTTAAGCGCGAGATTAATCCGGAATTGGTCGAACAGGCCACCGCCCAGGACGACGAGTTTCGCCTGCGAGAAGGGGCGGACGAACAAAAGACAAACAGTGAAGACAACACGTTAGCGGCGGATTTATCACCAGACGAGACCCCAGCGCGTTTCTTTCGCGGTGGTTGAAACGTAGGGCAAACGCGCCCAATCTGTTACACTTCACGAACATTTTACTGATAAGCAGGCTCTAAGATGGCTGACGATTCACAAGACACAACGCACTTTGGCTTTCAGACTGTCGCCAAAGCGCAGAAAGCTGACATGGTGGCCCACGTATTTCATTCCGTGGCGGCGAAGTACGATGTGATGAATGACCTGATGTCGTTCGGCATTCATCGCTTGTGGAAGCGCTTCACCATTGACTGTAGCGGCGTTCGTCGTGGACAAACGGTGCTGGACTTAGCCGGCGGCACGGGCGATTTAACCGCGAAATTCTCTCGTCTGGTGGGCGAAACCGGTCGCGTTGTTCTTGCCGATATTAATGACTCCATGCTGAAAATGGGACGCGAAAAGCTGCGTAACATCGGCGTGGTGGGGAATGTGGAATATGTGCAGGCAAACGCCGAAGCGCTGCCATTCCCGGATAACACCTTTGACTGCATCACGATCTCTTTCGGTCTGCGTAACGTGACCGATAAAGAAAAAGCGCTGCGCTCCATGTACCGCGTGCTGAAGCCGGGTGGACGTCTGCTGGTGCTCGAGTTCTCTAAACCGATCATTGAGCCGCTGAGCAAAGCCTACGACGCCTATTCCTTCCACGTGCTGCCGCGTATTGGCGAGCTGGTGGCTAACGACGCTGAAAGCTACCGTTATCTGGCGGAATCTATCCGTATGCACCCGGATCAGGACACATTAAAAGCCATGATGCAGGATGCAGAATTTGAAAATGTTGAATATTTCAACCTGACGGCGGGCGTCGTCGCGCTGCATCGCGGTTACAAATTCTGAGTGGAGGTGTCCCGTGCCCTTTAAACCCTTAGTCTCCGCAGGCGTCGAGAATGTACTGAACGCTTTTCTGTATCGCGCTCCGGCGCTGAAAGCTGCACGTCAGCGGCTAAACGGGAAGGTATTACGCATTGTTTTAAAAGAGTTTTCGACGCCGCTTGTGCTGGTCTTCAGCGAACGCCAGCTTGACGTTCTGGGGGCGTGGGAAGGTGAAGCCGACTGCTCGGTCATTACGCACATGAGCCTGCTGCCAAAACTGCGCGATCGCCAGCAATTAACGGCGCTTATCCGCAGCGGTGAGCTGGAAGTGGAAGGCGACATTCAGGTCGTGCAGAACTTCGTTGCGCTCACCGACCTGGCGGAGTTCGACCCGGCAGAGCTGCTCGCGCCTTTTATCGGCGACATTGCCGCCGAAGGCATCGGGAAAGTCCTTCATGGTGGTGCCTCCTTTGCGCGTAAAAGCCTCCAACGCCAGCAACGCTATGCGGCGGAAGTGCTGACGGAGGAGTGGCGAATGGCGCCAGGGCCACTGGAAGTTGCATGGTTTGCGGAAGAGACCGCTGCTGCTGAACGTGCGGTTGATGCGTTAACCAAACGGCTGGAAAAACTGGAGGGCAAATGACGCCTGGTGAAATTCGGCGCCTCTATTTTATTATTCGCACCTTTTTGAGCTACGGGCTCGACGAGCTTATCCCCAAAATGCGTATCACGCTGCCGCTTCGTATCTGGCGGCGGATGCTGTTCTGGATGCCCAATCGCCATAAAGGTCAACCGCTGGGTGAGCGTCTGCGCCTGGCGCTGCAGGAGCTCGGTCCGGTTTGGATTAAATTCGGACAGATGCTGTCGACCCGCCGCGATCTCTTTCCGCCTCTCATTGCCGATGAGCTCGCGATGCTGCAGGATCGCGTCGCACCGTTTGACGGCGCGCGCGCGAAAAAGCAGATTGAAGAGGCGATGGGAAATGTCCCCGTCGAGACCTGGTTTGACGATTTCGACATTAAGCCACTGGCGTCGGCCTCTATCGCGCAGGTGCACACCGCGCGTCTGAAGGAAAACGGCAAAGAAGTCGTTATTAAGGTCATTCGTCCGGACATCCTGCCGGTCATCAAAGCGGATATGAAGCTGATTTATCGTCTGGCGCGCTGGGTACCACGCTTGCTGCCGGACGGGCGTCGCCTTCGTCCACTGGAAGTGGTGCGGGAATATGAAAAAACGCTGATTGATGAGCTTAACCTGCTGCGCGAATCGGCAAACGCCATTCAGCTGCGCCGCAACTTTGAAAACAGCCCGATGCTCTATGTACCTGAAGTCTATTCTGACTACTGCAGCCAGGACATGATGGTGATGGAGCGTATCTACGGTATTCCGGTTTCGGATGTGGTGGCCCTGGAGAAACAGGGAACGAACATGAAGCTGTTGGCCGAACGTGGCGTACAGGTCTTCTTTACCCAGGTGTTCCGCGACAGCTTTTTCCATGCGGACATGCATCCGGGCAATATCTTCGTGAGCTACGAACACCCTGAGGATCCGAAGTATATCGGTATCGACTGCGGGATTGTGGGGTCGCTGAACAAAGAAGATAAACGGTATCTGGCAGAGAACTTCATCGCGTTCTTCAACCGCGACTACCGTAAGGTGGCCGAGCTGCACGTCGATTCCGGCTGGGTGCCGCCTGACACCAACGTCGAAGAGTTCGAGTTTGCGATCCGGACCGTTTGTGAACCGATTTTTGAAAAACCGCTGGCGGAAATCTCCTTCGGCCACGTGCTGTTAAACCTGTTCAATACGGCTCGCCGCTTTAATATGGAAGTTCAGCCACAGCTTGTTTTACTTCAGAAAACATTACTTTACGTTGAGGGTGTAGGCCGACAGCTCTATCCTCAGTTAGACTTGTGGAAGACCGCGAAACCTTTCCTTGAATCCTGGATTAAGGATCAGGTTGGCATTCCGGCGCTGGTGCGCTCGCTGAAAGAGAAAGGCCCGTTCTGGATAGAAAAAATGCCTGAAATTCCTGAACTGGTTTATGACAGTTTGCGTCAGAGCAAGAACCTTCAGCACAGTATGGATAAAATCGCCCGCGAGCTTCAGTCCAGCCGTGTTCGCCAGGGACAGTCACGCTACCTCTTTGGGATTGGCGCAACGCTGCTGCTGAGCGGTACGCTGATGCTGATCAACCGTCCGGACTGGCAGATGATGCCCGCGTGGCTGATGGCTGGCGGGGTGGTAGTCTGGCTAGCAGGCTGGCGAAAAACGCGCTGAGCGTGCGTCGCTATCGACAGGTCGCAGACGTATAATGCGACCTGACTCTTTAATCATCTATCCCTGAGGAACATGTATGGGTGGTATCAGTATCTGGCAATTGTTGATCATTGCCGTCATCGTCGTGCTGCTGTTTGGCACCAAAAAGCTCGGTTCTATTGGTTCCGATCTGGGCGCGTCTATCAAAGGCTTCAAGAAAGCGATGAGCGATGATGAGACCAAGCAGGATAAAACCAGCCAGGACGCTGATTTTACTGCTAAATCCATCGCCGACAAGCAAGAAGAAGCCAAAAAGGAAGACGCTAAACGCCACGATAAAGAGCAGGTGTAAGTCGTGTTCGACATTGGTTTTGGTGAACTCCTGCTGGTCTTTGTGATTGGCCTGATTGTGCTGGGGCCGCAGCGTCTGCCGGTGGCAGTGAAAACCGTTGCGGGATGGGTTCGTGCGCTGAGATCGCTGGCATCGACCGTTCAGAATGAACTGGCGCAGGAGCTTAAGCTGCAGGAATTTCAGGAAAGCCTGAAAAAGGTCGAGAAGGCGAGCATGGATAACCTGACGCCGGAACTGAAAGCGTCAATGGATGAGCTGCGCGAAGCGGCGGAATCGATGAAGCGCTCCTATAGCGTTAACGATCCCGAAAAAGCGAGCGATGAAGCGAACACCATCCATAACCCGGTGGTGAAGGGCAGCGAGGAGCAGCGCGAGGGCGTAACGCCTGCCAGCGCTGAACATCAGGCTGCCGCGCCGGAACAGACGCCGCAGGAAACCGAAGTGAAAAAACAGGCGCAGCCGGAAGAGCCGGTAGCAAAAACGGCGGAAGTGAAGCCCGCTGCGTCCGTTTCCGAATCATCCCCCTCGTCGAGTGATAAAGCGTAAACATGGCAGTAGATGATACTCAACCGCTGATTACGCACCTCATTGAGCTGCGTAAGCGCCTGTTAAACTGCATTATTGCGGTTTTACTCATATTCCTGTGCCTGGTCTATTTTGCCAACGATATCTACCAGGTGGTCTCTGCGCCGCTGATCAAACAGATGCCCCTGGGCGCAACGATGATTGCAACAGACGTTGCTTCTCCGTTCTTTACCCCCATCAAGCTGACCTTCTGGGTGTCGTTGATTGCCTCTGCACCGGTCATTCTTTACCAGGTGTGGGCGTTTGTGGCGCCAGCGCTGTATAAGCATGAACGCAAGCTGGTGATCCCGCTGCTGGTGTCCAGCTCGCTGCTGTTCTATATCGGCATGGCGTTTGCCTATTTCGTTGTCTTTCCGCTGGCCTTCGGCTTCCTGACGCATACCGCGCCGGAAGGGGTCCAGGTGTCGACGGATATCGCCAGCTACCTCAGCTTTGTGATGGCGCTGTTTATGGCGTTTGGCGTGGCATTCGAAGTGCCGGTGGCCATTGTGCTGCTTTGCTGGGTAGGGGTTACGACCCCGGATGACCTGCGTAAGAAGCGTCCGTATATCCTGGTGGGCGCCTTTGTGGTCGGCATGCTGCTGACGCCGCCGGATGTGTTCTCGCAGACGCTGCTGGCCATACCGATGTACTGTCTTTTTGAGGTCGGCGTATTCTTCTCGCGTTTCTACGTGGGTAAAGGACGTCGAGCGGATGACGAAGACGATACGTCCGACAAGACCACTGAAGAGTAAAACCAGCCGCCCGTCAGGGCGGTTGTTATATGGGGATTTGCATGTTTGACATCGGACTCAATCTTACCAGCTCGCAGTTTGCGAAAGATCGTGATGAGGTGGTTGCGCGCGCGTTTGCCGCCGGGGTGAAAGGGCTGCTGCTGACAGGCACCAACCTGCATGAGAGCGAGCAGGCGCAGCAGCTGGCGCAACGCTACGATCGCTGTTGGTCTACTGCTGGCGTGCACCCTCACGACAGTAGCCAGTGGATCCCGGAAAGTGGCGACAGCCTGTACAGGCTGGCGAAGACGCCAGACGTTGTGGCGATCGGCGAATGCGGTCTCGATTTCAACCGTAACTTTTCCACGCCTGAAGAGCAGGAAAAGGCGTTCACTGCACAGCTTGCGCTGGCGGCAGAGCTTGGAATGCCCGTATTTATGCACTGCCGCGACGCGCATGAGCGTTTCCTGGCACTTCTCGATCCGTGGCTGGAGAAACTGCCCGGCGCGGTACTGCACTGCTTCACCGGTTCACGGCAGGAAGCGCTGGATTGCCTGCAGCGCGGGCTTTATCTGGGTATTACCGGCTGGGTTTGCGATGAGCGTCGCGGGCTTGAACTTCGGGAGCTGTTGCCAGCGATCCCGGCTGACCGGTTGCTCCTTGAAACCGATGCGCCTTATCTGCTACCGCGCGATATGAAGCCCAAACCGGCATCGCGGCGAAATGAGCCCGCGTATCTGGGGCACATTGTTGAGAGCGTTGCGAAGTGGCGCGGAGACGATCCGCACCGGCTTTCGGCGCAGACGGATGACAACGTGCGTAATCTGTTTGGAATAAACGTTTAAAGTTTGCGGAAGTCGGTGTTTTTAACGCTCTGCAGCACCTGCTTGTTCAGCAGATTGAGCAACAGCATAGAGCGTGCTTCCCCGTCCGGCTCGGCAAAAATCGCCTGCAGGCCTTCAAAAGCGCCTTCGGTAATCACGACGCTATCGCCGGTGTAAGGGGTTTCGGGGTCGGTGATCCCTTCAGGCTGCTGATAAACCGACAGCTGGTGAATGACCGTCGACGGGACCGTTGCCGGGTGGGCGCCAAAACGAACGAAGTGGCTGACGCCACGCGTTGCGCTGATGGTGGTGGTGTGGATGACTTCCGGGTCGAACTCCACGAACAGGTAGTTCGGGAACAACGGCTCGCTGACGGTTGTGCGCTTCCCGCGCTGCATTTTTTCAAGCGTGATCACGGGTGTCAGGCAATTTACAGACTGACGTTCAAGATGTTCCTGCGCGCGCTGAAGTTGCCCGCGTTTGCAATACAGTAAATACCAGGCCTGCATAATCACTCTTTCCCTTAGTTCGGGGCGCAAGCATATCAAAACCCTGGCGGGATCGCTAAGTTGATTATAATGGGGGAAAATGGAACAGAACGCATAAGTTCACGCTTATTTAACAAAATTACAGCATCAAGCAGGCTTACGCCGTATAATGAAGCGCTTACAGAGAGGCCATGATTAACTGCATGAAATACCACGATCTCCGCGACTTCCTGACGCTGCTGGAAAAGCAGGGTGAACTCAAACGTATTACACTTCCTGTTGATCCTTATCTGGAGATGACAGAAATTGCTGACCGCACCCTGCGTGCCGGTGGCCCCGCATTACTGTTTGAAAATCCGAAAGGTTACTCAATGCCGGTGCTGTGCAACCTGTTTGGTACACCGCGTCGTGTTGCATTGGGGATGGGGCAGGAAGACGTCACGGCGCTGCGTGAAGTCGGTAAACTGCTGGCGTTTCTGAAAGAGCCGGAGCCACCGAAAGGCTTCCGCGATCTGTTCGACAAACTGCCGCAGTTTAAGCAGGTGCTGAACATGCCCACCAAACGCCTGCGCGGCGCGCCGTGCCAGCAGAAAGTGCTGGAAGGCGATGCGGTAGATCTGACCAAAATCCCTATCATGCAGTGCTGGCCTGAAGATGCCGCTCCGCTGATCACTTGGGGGCTGACCGTTACGCGCGGCCCGCACAAAGAGCGGCAAAACCTCGGTATTTACCGCCAGCAGTTGATTGGCAAGAATAAACTCATCATGCGCTGGCTGTCGCATCGCGGCGGCGCGCTGGATTTCCAGGAGTGGTGCGCCGCGCATCCGGGGGAACGTTTCCCGGTGTCTGTCGCCTTAGGTGCCGATCCGGCCACCATTCTGGGAGCCGTCACCCCCGTGCCGGATACCCTTTCTGAATATGCGTTTGCAGGCCTGCTGCGCGGAACGAAAACCGAAGTCGTGAAGTGTATTTCTAACGATCTCGAAGTTCCGGCCAGTGCAGAAATTGTGCTGGAAGGTTACCTTGAGCAGGGTGAAATGGCGCCAGAAGGCCCTTACGGCGACCACACCGGCTATTACAACGAAGTGGATAACTTCCCGGTGTTTACCGTGACGCACATTACGCAGCGTGAAGATGCGATTTATCACTCCACGTATACCGGACGTCCACCGGACGAACCGGCGGTGCTGGGCGTGGCGCTGAACGAAGTGTTTGTGCCAATCCTGCAAAAGCAGTTCCCGGAAATTGTTGATTTTTATCTCCCGCCTGAAGGATGCTCGTATCGCATGGCGGTGGTCACGATGAAGAAGCAGTATCCTGGCCATGCTAAACGCGTGATGATGGGCGTATGGTCTTTCCTGCGCCAGTTTATGTATACCAAATTTGTTATTGTCTGCGATGATGACGTTAACGCCCGCGACTGGAATGACGTAATCTGGGCCATTACCACGCGAATGGACCCGGCGCGCGATACGGTGTTAGTCGAAAACACGCCGATAGATTACCTGGATTTTGCCTCGCCGGTTTCCGGTCTTGGCTCAAAGATGGGACTGGATGCCACAAATAAATGGCCTGGCGAAACCGACCGTGAATGGGGTCGCCCGATCAAAAAAGATCCTGCTGTGACCGCGCGAATTGACGCGATCTGGGACGAGCTGGCCATAATGAATAACGGTAAACTCTGAGCTGACCGTTAAGCCCTATAGACTTCCCGACAGAGAGAGCGAATGACAACCTTAAGCTGTAAAGTGACCTCGGTAGATGCCATCACCGACACCGTATATCGCGTCCGTTTAGTGCCAGAAGCGCCATTCTCTTTCCGCGCGGGTCAGTACCTGATGGTTGTGATGGATGAGCGTGATAAGCGTCCTTTCTCTATGGCCTCAACGCCAGCGGAGCAGGAATTTATTGAGCTTCATATTGGTGCGTCAGAGCTTAACCTGTATGCGATGGCGGTGATGGATCGGATCCTGAAGGAACGCGAAATCGTGGTGGATATTCCGCACGGTGATGCGTGGCTGCGCGATGACGAAGACCGTCCGCTGATCCTGATCGCTGGCGGTACGGGCTTCTCTTATGTGCGCTCTATTCTGTTGACCGCACTGGCGCGTAACCCGGATCGTGACATCACTATTTACTGGGGTGGCCGCGAAGAGAAACATCTGTACGACCTCTCTGAGCTGGAAGCGCTGAGCGTAACCCATCCTAACCTGCGCATTGAACCGGTGGTTGAGCAGCCGGAAGAGGGCTGGCGTGGTCGTAGTGGGACGGTGCTGACGGCGGTGCTGCAGGATCATGGCACGCTGGCAGGGCACGATATCTATATCGCTGGCCGTTTTGAGATGGCGAAAATCGCCCGTGACCTGTTCTGTAACGAACGTGACGCGCGTGAAGACCGCCTGTTTGGCGATGCGTTTGCCTTCATTTAAATAAAAAACCCGCCCCTGACAGGCGGGAAGAACGGCAACTAAACTCTTTCTCTTCGCCTGTGAAGCCAGTGGCGGTGAGATACCTCTCGTAGGCCGGGAAAGCGCAGCGCTTCCCGGCAAAAGCCCGATAGCGCGATGCTTATCGGGCCTACGTTATAGCCTTACACTCTCTCAAACACCGTCGCGATACCCTGACCCAGCCCGATACACATCGTTGCCAGACCAAACTGGGCATCTTTGCGTTCCATCAGGTTGATCAGCGTCGTGCTGATACGCGCCCCGGAGCAGCCCAGCGGGTGACCGAGGGCGATCGCGCCGCCGTTGAGGTTAATCTTCTCGTCGATCTGCTCCATCAGCCCCAGATCCTTAATGCACGGCAGGATCTGCGCGGCGAACGCTTCGTTCATTTCGAACAGGTCGATGTCGCTGGCGGTTAATCCCGCTTTTTTCAGCGCCAGCTTCGAGGCCGGAACCGGGCCGTAGCCCATGATGGAAGGATCGCAGCCCACGACCGCCATCGAACGTACCCGAGCGCGAGGGGTTAAGCCCAGCTCGCGGGCACGGCTTTCGCTCATCACCAGCATCGCGGCGGCACCGTCGGACAGCGCCGACGAAGTACCTGCCGTTACCGTACCGGTGACCGGATCAAACGCAGGGCGCAGTGTGGAAAGCGCTTCTACGGTGGTTTCCGGGCGGATGACTTCGTCGTAGCTGAACTGCTTCAGTACGCCGTCTGCGTCGTGACCGCCAGTCGGGATGATCTCATTCTTAAAGGCGCCGGACTGCGTCGCCGCCCATGCGCGAGCGTGAGAGCGCGCGGCAAAGGCATCCTGCATTTCACGGCTGATGCCGTGCAGACGAGAGAGCATCTCGGCGGTCAGACCCATCATCCCCGCGGCTTTCGCCACGTTACGGCTCATGCCTGGGTGGAAATCGACCCCGTGGCTCATCGGCACGTGACCCATGTGCTCAACGCCGCCCACCAGGCAGGCCTGCGCATCGCCGGTCATGATCATGCGCGCCGCGTCGTGCAACGCCTGCATTGATGAACCGCACAGGCGGTTGACGGTGACGGCCGGAACCGAATGCGGGATCTCCGCCAGCAGCGACGCGTTACGGGCGATGTTGAAACCTTGCTCCAGGGTCTGCTGCACGCAGCCCCAGTAGATATCGTCCAGCGCAGCAGGATCTAGCGCCGGGTTACGCGCCAGCAGGCTACGCATCAGATGCGCGGAGAGGTCTTCTGCACGCACGTTACGGAACGCGCCGCCTTTTGAACGGCCCATCGGGGTGCGAATCGCATCAACAATGACAACCTTTTCCATTGTGACTCCTTAAGCCGTTTTCAGTTCGCCAACCGGACGGGCTGGCTCAACTGCTGGATAGTAGGGTTCGTTATGGCGCGCTTTGTTACGCAGACCTTCCGGCACCTCATAAAGCGGGCCGAGGTGCTGATACTGCTGAGCCATATCGAGATAGCGGGCGCTGCCGAGCGTGTCCAGCCAGCGGAACGCGCCGCCGTGGAACGGAGGGAAGCCCAGGCCGTATACCAGCGCCATATCCGCTTCTGCCGGGCTGGCGATGATGCCTTCTTCGAGGCAACGCACCACTTCGTTGACCATCGGGAGCATCATCCGGGCGATGATTTCATCGTCGGAGAAGTCACGTTTTGGCTGACTGACTTCAGCCAGCAGGCCATCCACCGCGGCATCTTCTTCTTTCTTCGGTTTGCCTTTGCTGTCTTCTTTATAGCGCCAGAAGCCCAGGCCGTTTTTCTGGCCGAAGCGGTTAGCGTCGAACAGCGCGTCAATGGCGTCGCGATAATCTTTCTGCATGCGCTGCGGGAAGCCTGCCGCCATCACCGCCTGAGCGTGGTGGGCGGTATCAATGCCGACCACGTCCAGCAGATACGCCGGGCCCATCGGCCAGCCGAACTGTTTTTCCATCACTTTGTCGATTTTGCGGAAGTCCGCACCGTCGCGCAGCAGCTGGCTGAAACCGGCGAAGTAAGGGAACAGCACGCGGTTGACGAAGAAGCCCGGGCAGTCGTTAACGACGATCGGCGTTTTGCCCATCTTGCTTGCCCACGCCACCACTTTGGCGATGGTTTCGTCAGAGGTTTTTTCCCCACGGATCACTTCGACCAGCGGCATACGGTGTACCGGGTTAAAGAAGTGCATCCCGCAGAAGTTTTCCGGGCGCTTCAGCACGCTCGCCAGTTCGCTAATCGGAATGGTGGAGGTGTTAGAGGCCAGCACGGTCTCAGGACGAACCTTGTCTTCCGTTTCCGCCAGCACCGCTTTTTTGACTTTCGGGTTCTCGACGACGGCTTCGACCACCACGTCGACACGGTCGAAACCGCTGTATTCCAGCACGGGCTGAATGGTGGAGATCACACCTGCAAGCTTCAGCCCGTCAATTTTTCCGCGTTCCAGCTGTTTATTCAGCAGCTTGGCCGCTTCGGTCATGCCCAGCGTCAGGGATTTCTCGCTGATGTCCTTCATCACCACCGGCACGCCTTTCCAGGCCGACTGGTAAGCGATGCCGCCACCCATAATGCCGGCGCCGAGTACCGCCGCATGTTTTGGCGTCTCAACGTTTTTAGTCAGCTGTTTGGCTTTACCCTTCACGAACTGATCGTTGAGGAAGATACCGACCAGCGCGCGGGCTTCATTGGTGTGCGCCAGCGGGACAAAGCTCTGATTTTCGAGCTTCAGCGCGTCATCGCGACCGAGACGGGCAGCCGCTTCAATGGTTTTCACCGCCGTGATCGGCGCCGGGTAGTGTTTACCCGCCGTCTGCATCACCATGCCTTTGGCGATGGTGAAGCTCATGGTGGCTTCAATTTTGCTGAGTTTTAATGGCTCCAGCTTCGGCTGGCGTTTGGCTTTCCAGTCGAGATCGCCGTTGATGGCCTGACGCAGAATGGCGAGTGCGCCTTCAACCAGTTTCTCTGGCTTCACGACGCCATCGACCAGGCCAATTTTCTGCGCCTGTTCTGCGCCGACATCTTTACCGGCGGCAATGATCTCCAGCGCGCTGTCGGCACCCAGCATGCGCGGCATACGTACGGAGCCGCCAAAGCCCGGCATGATGCCCAGCTTGGTTTCCGGCAGGCCGATGCGCAGGTCCGGCGTCGCCAGACGGTAGTCGGTCGCCAGCACGCACTCGCAGCCACCGCCCAGCGCATAGCCGTTAACGGCGGAAATGGTCGGGACAGGCAGATCTTCCAGACGATTAAAGACGCTGTTGGCAAAGTGCAGCCACTGGCTCAGCTGTTCCTCCGGGACCAGGAACAGCGAAAGGAACTCGGTGATATCGGCACCGACAATAAAGGCCGCTTTGTTCGAACGCAGCAGCAGCCCTTTTAATTCAGGTTGTTTTTCAAGAACATCAAGCGCCTGGCCAAGACTGGCCACCGTCGCGGTATCAAGCTTGTTCACTGAGCCGGGGGCATCGAACACCAGTTCGGCAATGCCATCTTCCAGCCAGTTGAGGTACAGGGTGTCGCCTTTGTAGAGCATGTCAGTCTCCTGAATCCAGCAATTGGATCTGGTCATACCAGATGAATCGGAGTGTGGGATTTATGTTAATAAAATGCAAATTACTCATTAAGAAAATGCTGCATTGATCACGGTCGGTGGAAATCACGCAGCCGGAGTGAGGTGTGCTAAGATGCGATGTCTTGAGGTCAAAAAAACGAAAGGAAGAATGATGGACTCACTGGCTTCGCTTTATAAAAATCATATCGTTACCCTACAGGAACGTACCCGCGATGTACTGGCCCGCTTTAAGCTGGATGCGCTGCTGATCCACTCCGGCGAGCTGATGAATACCTTTCTGGATGACCACGCTTATCCGTTTAAGGTGAACCCGCAGTTTAAAGCCTGGGTACCGGTGACTCAGGTTCCAAATTGCTGGCTGCTGGTGGACGGCGTGAACAAACCGAAACTGTGGTTCTACCTGCCGGTCGATTACTGGCACAACGTAGAGCCGCTGCCGACCTCTTTCTGGACGGAAGAGATCGACGTGATTGCACTGCCGAAAGCGGACGGTATTGGCAGCCAGCTGCCTGCGGCGCGTGGCAACATCGGCTACATTGGCCCTGTTCCAGAGCGCGCGCTGGGTCTGGATATTCCGGCAGACAAACTCAATCCGAAAGGGGTGCTGGATTACCTGCACTATTACCGCGCGTATAAAACCGACTACGAACTTTACTGCATGCGTGAAGCGCAAAAAACGGCGGTGAATGGCCACCGTGCCGCGCATGAAGCGTTCCAGTCCGGCATGAGCGAGTTCGACATCAATCAGGCCTATCTGACCGCGACAGGCCACCGCGACACCGACGTGCCGTACAGCAATATCGTCGCGCTGAATGAGCACGCGTCTGTGCTTCACTACACCAAACTGGATCACCATGTTCCGTCGGAAATGCGCAGCTTCCTGCTGGACGCAGGGGCAGAGTATAACGGTTACGCGGCCGACCTGACCCGTACCTGGGCGGCGAATGCGGATACCGATTTCGCGCAGCTGATTAAAGACGTGAACGATGAACAGCTGGCGCTGATTGGCACCATGAAAGCCGGAACCAGCTATGTGGATTACCACATCCAGTTCCATCAGCGCATCGCAAAACTGCTGCGTAAGCATCAGATTGTAAAAGACATGAGCGAAGAGGCGATGGTCGAGAACGATCTGACCGGGCCATTCATGCCGCACGGTATCGGCCACCCGCTGGGCCTGCAGGTTCACGACGTTGCGGGCTTTATGCAGGATGATACCGGCACGCACCTGGCGGCACCGTCTAAATATCCTTACCTGCGCTGCACCCGTATTCTGGAGCCGCGTATGGTGCTGACGATTGAACCGGGGATCTACTTTATCGAATCCCTGCTGGCGCCGTGGCGCGAAGGCCAGTTCAGCAAACACTTCAACTGGGAAAAAATTGATGCGCTGAAGCCGTTTGGCGGTATTCGCATCGAAGATAACGTTGTGATTCACGAAAACGGTATCGAGAACATGACGCGAGACCTGAAGCTGGCCTGATGGAAAGCTGGCTGATACCGGCTGAACCGGTCACCTTTGTTGAGGAAATCAAGAAAAGCCGCTTTATTACGCTGCTGGCGCATACCGACGGCGTAGAGGCGGCAAAGGCGTTTGTCGAGTCCGTTCGGGCTGAGCATCCTGACGCACGTCACCACTGCGTGGCGTGGGTGGCAGGGCCGCCTGACGATTCGCAACGGCTGGGGTTTTCCGACGACGGTGAACCGGCGGGCACGGCCGGTAAACCTATGCTTTCGCAGCTGATGGGCAGCGGCGTGGGTGAAATTACCGCCGTGGTGGTGCGCTACTACGGCGGTATTTTGTTAGGCACGGGGGGGCTGGTTAAAGCGTATGGCGGTGGGGTTCAGCAGGCACTGAATATACTCATAACCATCCGCAAAACGCCGCTCACCGAATATACTTTACTGTGTGATTACGCCCAGCTATCCGGCATCGAAACGTTGCTGAGGCAGTTTAACGGCGTCATCGCGCACAGTGAATATCAGGCAATGGTGCAATTACGCGTGGCGCTTCCTCAGGCGGAACTGGCTGCTTTTTCAGCAAAACTGGCTGATTTTAGTCGTGGTTCGTTGCAATTGCTGCCGATTGAAGAATAATCCCCACCTCACTTTTGAATACCAAAGGAAGCGGCAGAGATGCATTTTCGTGCCATAACCCGAATCGTTGGACTGCTGGTCATACTCTTTTCCGGGACGATGATTCTCCCTGGACTGGTGGCGCTTATCTACCGGGACGGTGCGGGGCGGGCATTTACCCAGACCTTTTTTGTCGCGCTGGCGATTGGCTCTCTGCTGTGGTGGCCAAACCGTCGTCAGAAAGGTGAGCTGAAATCTCGCGAAGGCTTTCTGATTGTGGTCCTGTTCTGGACGGTGCTGGGGAGCGTCGGTTCGCTGCCCTTTATCTTCTCTGAACAGCCTAACCTGAGCATCACGGATGCCTTTTTTGAATCGTTCTCCGGTTTAACGACCACCGGGGCGACGACGCTGGTGGGGCTGGATTCACTTCCGCACGCCATTCTCTTTTATCGCCAGATGCTTCAGTGGTTCGGGGGGATGGGGATCATCGTCCTGGCGGTGGCCATTCTGCCTATTCTGGGCGTCGGGGGGATGCAGCTCTATCGCGCCGAAATGCCCGGACCGCTGAAAGACAACAAAATGCGCCCGCGTATTGCCGAGACGGCGAAAACCCTCTGGCTTATCTATGTCTTGCTGACGGTGGCCTGTGCGCTGGCGCTATGGTTCGCCGGGATGCCCGCTTTCGACGCCATCGGACACAGCTTCGCGACGATCGCGATCGGTGGGTTCTCCACTCACGATGCCAGCGTCGGCTACTTCGACAGTCCAACGATTAATACCATCATTGCTATTTTCCTGCTGATCTCTGGCTGTAACTATGGCCTGCACTTCTCTTTACTGAGCGGGCGCAGCCTGAAGGTGTACTGGCGTGACCCAGAGTTCCGCATGTTTATTGGCGTCCAGCTGACGCTGGTGATCATCTGTACCCTGGTGCTGTGGTTCCATGATGTTTACAACTCCGCGCTGACCACGCTAAACCAGGCGTTCTTCCAGGTGGTATCGATGGCGACGACCGCCGGGTTTACCACGGACAGCATCGCGCGCTGGCCGCTGTTCCTGCCGGTGCTGCTTTTATGCTCTGCATTTATCGGGGGCTGTGCGGGGTCTACGGGCGGTGGCCTGAAGGTAATTCGTATTCTGCTGCTGTTTAAGCAGGGGAACCGCGAGCTGAAGCGCCTGGTCCACCCGAACGCGGTCTACAGTATTAAACTCGGGAACCGCGCGCTGCCGGAACGTATCCTCGAAGCGGTGTGGGGATTCTTCTCGGCGTATGCGCTGGTCTTTATCGTCAGCATGCTGGCGATCATCGCGACGGGGGTGGATGATTTCTCCGCCTTTGCATCCGTCGTCGCAACATTGAATAACCTCGGGCCTGGCCTGGGGGTTGTGGCTGATAACTTTGCCAGTATGAACCCGGTCGCGAAATGGATCCTCATTGCCAATATGCTGTTTGGTCGTCTTGAGGTCTTTACGCTGCTGGTGCTGTTCACCCCTACATTCTGGCGCGAGTAAGGAGCCGTTGATGAAAACACTGATTCTTTTCTCTACGCGAGACGGGCAAACGCGTGAGATTGCCGCGTATCTGGCATCGGAATTAAAAGAGCTGGGTATTTACTCGGATGTGGTCAATCTGAATCGTGCGGAACAGATAAGCTGGCAGGATTACGATCGCGTGGTAATTGGCGCGTCAATTCGTTACGGGCATTTCCATCCGGCGCTGGATCGCTTTGTGAAAAAGCACACGGCGGTGCTCAACAAATTGCCCGGTGCGTTTTACTCGGTCAATCTTGTCGCACGTAAAGCCGAGAAGCGTACGCCGCAGACCAACAGCTACACGCGCAAGTTTTTGCTCAGCTCGCCGTGGCAGCCAGACCTGTGCGCCGTCTTTGCCGGCGCGCTGCGCTACCCTCGCTACCGCTGGTATGACCGCTTTATGATCCGCCTGATTATGAAGATGACCGGGGGGGAAACCGATACGCGTAAAGAAGTGGTTTATACCGACTGGTCGCAGGTGGCCAGTTTTGCGCGGGAAATCGTACATTTAACGGGCGATTCGCGACTTAAATAAGCGTTAAGTTTGAAAAGTGAGCGAACGAAAAGTTTTTTGTATTTTGTGCTTGTCACTTCAGAATAACTCCCTATAATGCGCCTCCACTGACACGGAACAACGGCTTACAGGCCGCCGGGTTAGCGGGGTTCAG
The DNA here is from genome assembly GCF_041320715.1 of Enterobacter sp. KB-221C9. NCBI lineage: Bacteria > Pseudomonadati > Pseudomonadota > Gammaproteobacteria > Enterobacterales > Enterobacteriaceae > Enterobacter > Enterobacter sp. KB-221C9. The sequence goes on along the minus strand of NZ_JBGIWG010000020.1, from coordinate 38 downwards.
AGATGAACGCCAGCAGAGAAAAGCGAAAATAAACGCTT